>BJGT01000009.1 GCA_014190675.1 Comamonadaceae bacterium
CAGCTCGGGCTCGAGCATCCGCACGCCCACCGACGACTGCACCACAGCGCCGCGCCAGGCCGCCTCGTTCAGGTCTGCACGCAAGTGCGCCAGCACGGCAGAGGCATCGGCAAACACCGTGTTGTTGTAGCTGTTGAGGTAGAGCTTGAGCGACTTGCTCTCGATGATGTGGCTGGACTCACAGGGCACGGTGATGTGCGCCAGCGCCAGCTGCGGCTTGCCGCGCGGCCCCAACCAGCTCAGCTCGAAGGCGGTCCACATGTCGGCACCGAGAAACGGCAGGTTATCGGTCAGGCCCAGCTCAAGACGCTTGGCAGAGCGCGGAATCGGGTAGAGCAACTCTGGGGCGTACTGATCGGCGTACGCCGAGGTTTTACCAAGCTGTGATTCATGGGCGGTGTTCATGTGGCCTTGAAGTGGGGCAAAAGCGCAACCAGCAAGCGGTCCACGACCGGCCCGGGCAAATCGTGGCCCATGCCGGCCACGCCGATGAGGCGGGCGCCAGGGATGCGCCGCGCCGTGTCTTCGCCGCAGGCGTAGGGCAGCAGCGGGTCGTCATGGCCGTGAAACACCAGGGTTGGCACGCTGATCTGCCCCAACTGGGCTGCACGCGAGCTGTCAGCCATCACGGCCAGCATCTGTCGCAAGGTACCAACCGGGTAAAAGCCGCGCTCGGCCGACAGGGCGATACGCTGGCGCAGTTCGGCCTCAGGCGTCTCAAAACCCGGGCTGCCAATGACCCGGAACAGCCGCACATAGTGGTCCACCACCGCCTGCCGGTCAACCCCTGAGGGGCGACGCATCAAAGCCGCTATCACCTCAGGGCGGGCCTGCGGCAAGCCGGGGGCGCTGCTACTGCTCATGACGCTGGTCAGGCTCAGCACCCGGTTTGGTGCCGCCAACGTCAGCCGTTGCGCAATCATGCCGCCCATGCTCATACCCACCACGTGCGCTTGTTTCACCCCCAGCGCGTCCAGCACGCCCAGGGCATCGGCGGCCATGTCGGCCAGGGTGTAGGGCGGGCGTGGCGCAAAACCCAGCTTGTGTTGCAGGCCGGTCCAGATCAGGTTGGGCTTGCCGAGGCTCTCCATGCGCTGGCTTAAGCCCACGTCGCGGTTGTCATGCCGGATCACTCGGTAACCGGCATTCACCAGGGCCTGCACCATGTCGGGCGGCCAGGCCACCAGCTGCATGCCCAGGCCCATGATCAGCAGCACCGCTGGGCGCCGTTCACCGGCGGCACCTGGGCCACTGTCCTCGACCTCGATCTGCAAACCGTTTGCTACTATTTTCATAGCTATAACCTTATACAGGACGGGGGCTAAAGGTCAATTGGATCCCTAAGCTGACAAGCCGTCCCGGCCACGCCGAAACACCAACCGCTGGGGCTCTGAAGCACCCGCGTCAAAGGCATAGCCCTCGGCAGCGAAACCCTGCAAGCCAGTCGGCATCGTCAGCCGCTGGCTGACGGCATAGCGCACCATCAGGCCACGCGCCCGCTTGGCCATGAAGCTGATGATCTTGTACTGCCCGCCTCTGTACTCCTCAAACACGCACTCCACCACCGGGGCCTTGAGCGCTTTCAGGTTCACCGCCTTGAAATACTCTTGCGAGGCTAGGTTGACCACCACCGGCGCAGCATCCACCTTGAGCCGCTGGTTCAGGTAGGCCGCGACCTCGCTGCGCCAGAACTGGTACAGGTCCTTGCCACGGGCATTGGCCAGCCGGGTGCCCATCTCCAGCCGGTAGGGCTGCATCATGTCGAGCGGCCGCAGCACCCCGTACAAGCCGCTGAGAATGCACAAGTGGTCTTGCAACCAAGCCAGTTCCTCATCGCCCAGGCTGCGGGCGTCGAGCCCCTCGTACACATCGCCATTGAAGGCCAGCACCGCCTGCCGGGCATTTCGTGCCGTCGGCTTGCTGCGCCAGGCCTGGTAGCGCGCCACATTGAGCCCGGCCAGTGCGTCACTCAGGCTCATGAGCTCGGAGATTTGCTGGGTCGACTGGCTGCGCAGTTGCTCGATCAGCTCCGCCGACTGCGGCACAAACAGCGGTGGCGTGTGCGGCAGCTTGCGCAACGGCGTCTCGTAATCGAGCGACTTGGCGGGGGACAACAAAAACAGCATGGCAGGGGCCTGTCCAAAAAAGTGAAGGCTTCTGGTGAAGCCTTCATTATCGTGAGCCGGAGCGCCCTGGGTCTAGCGCAGGTCGCCCGCCAGGGAAGCCAGTGTCTCGGCTGCAATAGTGATGTGCGCCGGGTAATTGGTGTGGTCGCAGCCCAGCTTGACCGCCGCGCCGGCCTTGACCGCAGCACACATGGCCGGCGTCAGCTCAAAGCGCACAAAGTGCACCGCCGAGGTTTTTTCGTCGTTTTCCCGATCCAGGTCTTCGTCGGCGATAGCGTAGACGCGCGGCTGGCCCTCCACCTCGACAAACATGTGGTCCTCCACCCCAATCAGGCGCGCCAGCTCGCGCTTGCGCTCATTGACGTCGGGGTACTCGATCATCATGGTGGCCTTCCAGTTGCTGCCGTCCGGCACCAGCGGGGCGTAGGCCTCAATCTCCTGCAGGATGCCCTCTTCTTCAAACACCTTTTCGATACGCAGCATCTCCTGAATTTGGTAACGAATGGTGGTCTCGCTCTCAAACTGCAGGTTGATGTGCTCGCCCAGCGTCACGCTGCGCAGTTTGCGATGGGCGATGATGGCCGGCTTGTTGGCCTTGCGGTACTTGGTGTAAGCCTCAAGCGACATCAGGGTGTCGGGGGTAATGTGTCCGGTCAATTGCATGGTGTCCTCATTTCAATCCGTAAGCCTGGCGCACCAGCGACAGGGGGTGTTGCAGTTCAGGCGCACCCAGGCCGTTGACCTCAAAGCCCTGGGCGATGTGGTGACCGCCCAAGGGGCAGTCGGAGCTGATGTAATCGGGCTTGCTGCCGTCCTTCATGGTGGCCATGCCCTTGAACACCGGCTTGCCGATCTTCATGGCCTGCTGGTGAAAGGCTTTTTTCACGCCAAAGGTGCCAGCGTGGCCGGAGCAGCGTTCTACCGTGTTAATGGTCGTGCCCGGGATCATCTTGAGCATTTCCTCAGTCTTTTTACCGATGTTCTGCACCCGGCCGTGGCAGGGAATCTGGTAACTGACATTGCCCAGCGGCGTGTTGAACTCTGTCTTGAGCAGGCCGTCACGCTTGCGCTGCATCAGGTACTGAAAAGGGTCCCACACCGCGTCCTTGACCATCTGCACCTCGGCGTCTTCGGGGTACATCAACGGGATTTCCTGCTTGAACATCAGCGCGCAGCTGGGCACAGCGGCCAAAATAGCATAGCCCTCGCGGGCGTAGCGGGCCAGCACGGGTATGTTGGCCTCTTTACTGGTGTTGACCGATTCGAGATCACCGAGTTCGAGCTTGGGCATGCCACAGCATTTTTCTTTCTCGACGATCACATAGGGCACGTCATTGTGGTCAAGGATCTTGAGCAGGTCATGGCCGATGCCGGGCTCGTTGTAATTGATGTAGCAGGTGGCGAAGATGGCCACCTTGCCCGGGGTCTTGGCGCCGTCTTGCACCACCGTGGCTTTGGCCTTGGGTGCGCTGGAGCGGAATTTGCGCGTGGCCAGGGCGGGCAGCCAGGCGTTTTTGTCGACGCCGGCCAGGTTTTCCATCAGGCTGCGCGCGGCCCTGGTGGTGTTCACGGCGTTGACTGCCTGCGACACGATCGGAATGCCAGCAAAGTGGCCGTGCAGGTCGGTCGAGGCCAACAGCTTCTCAGCGGTGCCGACCTCGCCCTTCTGGAACTTGATGGCCTTGGCGCGAAGCATGGTGTGCGGAAAATCCAGGTTCCACTCGTGGGGTGGCACATAGGGGCATTTGGTCAGGTAGCACAGGTCGCACAGGTAGCACTGGTCGACCACCTTCCAGTAGTCTTTTTTGTCAACGCCATCGACCTCCATGGTCTTGCTCTCGTCGACCAGGTCAAACAGCGTGGGGAAAGAACCGCACAGGCTAACGCAACGCCGGCAGCCATGGCAAATGTCAAAAATGCGCTCCATCTCCTTGAGCGCCAGGTCTTCGTTGAAGAAATCGGGGTTTTTCCAGTCCAGCGGGTGCCGGGTTGGGGCGTCGAGGTTGCCTTCGCGTGCCATGGGTTCTTTCAGGGGAGAGTCATCGGAAACAAGAGCCGTGCATTGGGCACTGCAAGCAGCGCCCAACACACATCACTCGGAGAAATCAATCCACGAGTTCCGCCAGCGCCTTGGCGTAGCGGTTGGCGTGTGAACGCTCAGCCTTGGCCAAGGTCTCAAACCAGTCGGCGATTTCGTCGTGGCCTTCATCGCGCGCAGTTTTAGCCATGCCCGGGTACATGTCGGTGTACTCATGGGTTTCGCCAGCCACAGCGGCTTTCAGGTTGTCACGGGTTGCGCCAATCGGCAGGCCAGTGGCCGGGTCACCGCACTGCTCGAGCCACTCGAGGTGACCGTGGGCATGACCGGTCTCGCCTTCGGCGGTGGAGCGGAACAATGCTGCAACGTCGTTTTGGCCCTCAATGTCGGCCTTGTTCGCAAAATACAAATAACGGCGGTTGGCCTGAGATTCGCCCGCAAAGGCGGCTTTCAGGTTGTCTTCCGTCTTGGAGCCTTTAAGTGCTGCCATGGAAATCTCCTTGAGGTTAAAAAAGGAACACTGCTTTGAATCGAAATAATCCAAAGACGAGCCAAGCTTAGCCGGGATAACCATGACCGTCTAATTGGCAGGTTCAATACCAAAAATTGTTTTTGGCTATGAGCATTCATCTGCTGATAAATTTCCCTTCACAGCAGCATCAGGGCGGCCAGCGCCTGACACAGCGAGATCAAAGCAGCGCAACAGGCAGCCGGTGCGCAGCGGTGGCATAAACTCAAAGGCTCGCCTTGTAAATCACCATGAACGACGAATTGCAACAACCCGGGCTCGACAGCCTGTCCAAATCCTTCGAGCCCGCTGCCCTAGAGGCGCATTGGGGCCCCGAGTGGGAACGCCGCAACTACGCCCATGCCGGCTACCGGGGCAGCGGCACGGCGCGCGCCGATGCGCCCGCTTTTGCCATCCAGTTGCCGCCGCCCAATGTCACCGGCACGCTGCACATGGGACATGCGTTCAACCAGACCATCATGGACTCGCTCACGCGCTACCACCGCATGCTGGGAGACAACACGGTGTGGGTGCCCGGCACAGACCATGCCGGCATTGCCACCCAGATCGTGGTGGAGCGGCAGTTGCAGGCCCTGGGTGTCAGCCGGCATGACCTGGGGCGCGAGGCTTTCGTGGCCAAGGTCTGGGAGTGGAAAGAAAAAAGCGGCCAAACCATCACCACACAGATGCGTCGCATGGGTGACTCCGTGGACTGGAGCCGCGAGTACTTCACCATGGACCCCAAGCTGTCGGACACAGTGACCGAAACCTTTGTCCAGCTCTATGAGCAGGGCCTGATTTACCGCGGCAAACGCTTGGTCAACTGGGACCCGGTGCTGATGAGCGCGGTGAGCGATCTGGAAGTGGAGAGCGAAGAGGAAGACGGCTTCCTCTGGCACATCTGCTACCCCTTTGCCGATGGCCCGCAGCCGGTCAACGGCGTGCCCGCGCCCGGCCTGGTGGTGGCCACCACCCGCCCCGAGACCCTGCTGGGCGACGTGGCGGTGATGGTGCACCCGGAGGATGAGCGCTACGCCCACCTGATCGGGCACCAAGTGCAGTTGCCGCTGTGCGGCCGCAGCATCCCGGTGATTGCCGACGCCTACGTGGACCGGGCCTTTGGCACCGGCGTGGTCAAAGTCACCCCGGCGCACGACGCCAACGACTACGCCGTAGGCCAACGCCACGGCCTGCCGATGATCGGCGTGCTGTCGCTGGACGCCAAAATCAACGACCAGGCACCAGCCGCCTACCAGGGCCTGGACCGGTTTGTGGCCCGCAAACAGGTGGTGGCTGACCTGCAGGCGCAGGGTCTGGTGGTGGAGGTCAAGACACACAAGCTGATGGTGCCGCGCTGCGCCCGCACCGGCCAGGTGATCGAACCGATGCTGACCGACCAATGGTTCGTGGCGATGAACCAAGTCAACGCCCAGGATCCAACGGGCAAGAGCATCGCGCAAAAAGCGATTGACGCCGTGCAATCGGGACAGGTGCGCTTTGTGCCTGAGAACTGGGTCAACACCTACAAGCAGTGGATGAACAACATTCAGGACTGGTGCATCAGCCGCCAGCTGTGGTGGGGCCACCAGATCCCAGCCTGGTATGCCGACGACGGGACGATTTTTGTAGCAAGAGATGAAGCTGGGGCGCGGGCCCGGGCCGACACAGCCGGCTACAGCGGCGCCCTGCGCCGCGACCCTGACGTGCTAGACACCTGGTACTCATCGGCGCTGGTACCGTTCGGCACCATGGGTTGGCCAAACCAAGCAGCCACAGAGACAGCCCCGGGGCTTGGCGGGGACGGACGCAGCGATTTGGCGAGCACAGCGAGTATGAGCAAGGCCGTTCCCGCCAAGCCCCGGGGCGAGGCCAATGAAAACCTGAGCGACTACAAACTGTACCTGCCCAGCAGCGTGCTGGTAACAGGCTACGACATCATCTTCTTCTGGGTCGCCCGGATGATCATGATGAGCACCCACTTCACCGGCCGGGTGCCGTTTCGCCATGTGTACATCCACGGCCTGGTGCGCGATGCCCAGGGCAAGAAGATGAGCAAGTCCGAGGGCAATGTGCTCGACCCGGTGGACCTGATTGACGGCATTGCCCTGCCCGAGCTGCTGGCCAAACGCTCCGAAGGTCTGCGCAAACCCGAAACCGCGCCCCAGGTGCGCAAGAACACCGAAAAAGAATTCCCCGCCGGCATCCCGGCCTTTGGCGCCGACGCGCTGCGCTTTACCTTTGCCTCGCTGGCCTCGCTGGGGCGCAGCATCAACTTCGATGCCAAGCGCTGCGAGGGCTACCGCAACTTTTGCAACAAGCTCTGGAATGCCAGCCGCTTTGTGCTGATGAACTGCGAGGGTCAGGACTGCGGCCTCAAAGAGCACACCAAGGCCGAATGCGCGGTGGGCGGCCCGGCGCACGGCTACCTGGTGTTCAGCCCGGCCGATCGCTGGATCAGCTCGGTGCTGCAACAGGTTGAGGCCGAGGTGGCTACCGGCTTTGCCGACTACCGGCTCGACAACGTGGCGGGGGCCATTTACGGCTTCGTCTGGAACGAGTTTTGCGACTGGTACCTGGAGATCGCCAAGGTGCAGATCCAGACCGGCACCGACGCGCAAAAACGCGCCACCCGCCGCACCCTGATCCGCACCTTGGAGACCATCCTGCGGCTGGCGCACCCGCTGATTCCGTTCATCACCGAAGAACTCTGGCAAAAGGTGGCACCGGTGGCTGGGCGAGGCGGCGAATCGGTGTCGATTGCCAGCTACCCGCTGAGCCAACCCGAGCGCATCGACCACAAGGCCATCGCCCACGTGGCCAAGCTCAAGCAATTGGTGGATACCTGCCGCAACCTGCGCGGCGAGATGAACGTGTCACCGGCCACCCGGCTGCCGCTGTTTGTGCTGACCACGGGCAAAGACGAAGCCGCTTTCATGCAGCAATCAGCCCCCGTGCTTCAGGCCCTGGCCAAACTGGCCGAGGTGCGCCTGTTTGACAACGAGGCCGCCTGGGCCGGCGCGGCGCAGGCGGCCCCGGTAGCGATGGTGGGTGAGGCCCGCATTTGCCTGCACATGGAAATTGACCTTGCCGCCGAAAAATTGCGTCTGGGCAAGGAAGCCGACCGACTGGCCGCAGAGATCACCAAGGCGCAGGGCAAGCTCGGCAACGAGGCCTTTGTGGCCAAGGCACCGCTCGCGGTGATCGAGCAAGAGCGCCAACGTGTCACCGATTTTGCTGCCACCCTGGCCAAGGTGAACGAACAGTTGGCAAGGCTGGGCTGAGCCAGCGCTTTGGCTGGCGCGCCTATCGCCGGCGCATCAGGTGAACGAACTCGGTGCCCATGTTCTGCTGCTCTACCAGCTCGTTGCCGGTCTGTTTGGCAAAGGCCTGGAAATCACGAAGCGAACCGGCATCGGTGGCAAGCACCTTGAGCAATTGACCGCTCTGCATGTCAGCCAGCGCCTTTTTGGCCTTGAGGATCGGTAGCGGACAGTTCAGGCCACGGGTGTCTAGCTCTCTGTCGATGTGCATCATGTTTCCCATTGAGACTGCATTTTAGGGCGGCCGGGTGGCCTGAGCAGCCAAGGGCTGGCTAGCCCCGTTTCGACCATTCCACGAACTCGGGCTCATGGCCGCGTGTGCGCAGCCAGTCGGCCAGCGCGTAACCGGTGCCGGCCGGCCAGCACTTGACATCTTGCAACTCATACAGCCGGTAGTCGACCAGCTCAGGCGAGAGCTTGACCTCACCGTGGCAGACCGCGTGGTAGGCGATGATCACCTGGTTCATGCGCTGAAAGTCATACACGCCAATCAACTTGAGCGCTGAGGCTGTCAAGCTGGTTTCTTCTTGGATCTCGCGAGCGATGCCCCCCTCGGGTGTTTCGCCGGCCTCCATAAAGCCGGTGATCAAGGCAAACATCTTGCCAGGCCAGGCCACATTTTGAGCCAGCAGAACCTTTCCCTGGTACTCCACCACCGCCGCCAGCACCGGCGTCGGGTTGTTCCAGTGGGTGTAGCCGCAGGCCACACAGCGCAAGCGCTCCTTCTCGCCGCCATCTTCCAGCATGGCGATAGATTCCAGCGGCGTGGCGCACTGGGGGCAAAATTTAAAGGCAGAGTTCATGGGCGGCAATCAGGCGGGAAACACGCCAGTGGAGAGATAACGATCGCCGCGGTCGCAGACGATGAAAACAATGGTGGCATTGGACTCGGTATGCGCCAGCTGCTGCGCCACACAGCAGGCGCCAGCGGCCGAGATACCGGCAAAAATGCCCTCCTCGCGCGCCAGCCGTCGGCACATGTCTTCAGCCGCTTCCTGGCTGACGTAGATCAGTTCATCGACATGGTCGGGGTTGTAGATCTTGGGCAGATAGGCCTGGGGCCACTTGCGAATGCCCGGGATGCGAGAGCCCTCTTGCGGCTGCACGCCAATGATGCGCACCGCCGGGTTTTGCTCTTTCAGGAACTGCGAGACACCGGTGATGGTGCCAGTGGTTCCCATGGCGCTCACAAAATGCGTAACCCGGCCCTGGGTATCGGCCCAAATCTCGGGGCCTGTGGTTTCGTAATGGATACGCGGGTTGTCGGCGTTGGCAAATTGGTCGAGTACGCGGCCTTGGCCCTCCTGCTGCATCCTCTGCGCGAGATCCCGCGCATGCTCCATGCCGCCGCTCTTGGGCGTGAGGATCAGTTCGGCACCAAAGGCCTTCATGGTCTGGGCCCGCTCGATCGACAGGTCCTCGGGCATGATCAAAATCATCCGGTAGCCTTTGATCGCCGCGGCCATGGCCAGTCCAATGCCGGTGTTGCCGCTGGTAGCCTCGATCAGCGTGTCGCCCGGCTGGATGTCGCCCCGCTCCTGCGCGCGGGCAATCATCGACAGCGCGGGCCGGTCTTTCACCGAGCCTGCAGGGTTGTTGCCTTCGAGCTTGCCCAGGATCACATTGCCACGCACGCTGCAATCACCAGAGCCAAGCCGTTGCAAGCGGACCAGCGGCGTTTTGCCGATGACTTCATCTAGAGTGGGGTAGTTCATAAGTCACACTGTGCCATAATTTATTGCTGTGTTGCTCCCCGCCCGGGTGGTGAAATTGGTAGACGCAGGGGACTCAAAATCCCCCGGAGAAATCCGTGCCGGTTCGATTCCGGCCCCGGGCACCAGACGGCTTGATCATCAGCTTCAAGCCGATGCAGATCTGCCTTATCCTCTCGCCTCAGCACCGTCAAAGCCACTCGCAAGGCTCGCTCGCTCAAACACCAGCAGCAGGTTATTGGCCGGCATGTCAACTCGGCTCGCCAAACGCAGTCCGGCAAGTTCAGCTTGGGCCGCCACCTCATGCAAGCAGCGAATACCCCAGGCGCCATCGCGTTCCCGCAGGCTGCTGTCAAACGCCAGGTTGCTGGCTGCGCTGGGCACCCCACGCTCGAAATAAGGGCCGTAGGTGACCAGCCGCCCCTGGGGCGCAAGGTGGCGCGCAGCACCTTGCATCAGGCCCTGGCAGCAGGCCCAGGGCGCAACGTGCAGCATGTTGGCGCAATAAATCAGGTCAAACGGCTGCTCAAAGGCCGCGTCGGCAGTCGGCCAGCGGGGCGCCAGGACATCGAGCAGGCAGGGCGGCCGCGGTGGGGCGACGCCGGTCAGGGCACACCACTGGCCGATGACCGGGAAGTCGTGGTCGTGCAGGTCACTCGCTTGCCAAACCCAGCCGGGCAAGTTGGCGCCAAACAGGGCCACATGCTGGCCGGTGCCACTGGCAATCTCCAACGCCCGGCCCTGCGCCGGCAGCAGTTGCTGCAGGCGCGCCAGTATGGCGTGGCCGTTGCGCTCGGCGGCCGGGCTGTGCCTGAGCGTGCCCGGGAGGTTCATGGCCGCAAACCAGATTCGACCGTGGGGTAGCGCAGCCGCAAGCCCAACTCGCGTTTGAGGCGCGTATTGTCCAGACGGCGCGATTCGCTCATGAAGCTCAGCAGCATCAGCGGCAACTGACCGCCAGCCGCATCGCGGGCAATGCGTGGCGGGTGTGGCAGGCCGTACAGGTCAGCCGCCAGGTCGAAGTAGTCGCCCATCTTCAGCGCCGTGTCATCGTTGACGTTGTAAATGCGTTGCGGCCGGCCGCGCCACAGGGCGGCGATGCAGGCGCGGGCCAAGTCATCAGCGTGGATATGGTTGGTGTAGACATCATCCTCGGCGCGCAGCACCGGCGTGCCTTTTTCCAGCCGGGCGCGTGGCGTGCCGCCCACCCGGTCTGGCGCATAAATGCCGGGGATGCGCAAAATGCTGCTGCGTACACCGGCCGAGCGACCCAGGAATCGCACCGCGGCTTCCGCATCAATTCGGCGTCTAGCCCTTGGCGTGTCTGGGTTGGTTGATCTTGTTTCTGTAGCAATAGCGCCCTGGCAGTCACCATAGACGCCGCTGGTGGAGCCATACACCAGTCCAGTCGGTGGCCTGCGCCGGCGCAGCGCCCGGGTCAGGGCCAGGGTGCGCGGGTCTTGCCAGCCCTCGCCCGGGGGCGGCGCCAAATGCAACACGCGATGGGCCAGTCCGGCCAAGCGCTGCAGACTCAAGGGGTCGTCTAGGTTGCCGCGCAGCGGCGTGATGCCGCGTGCACGCAACTCTGCGCTGCGCTCGGGGCTGGAGGTCAGCGCCATCACCCGCACCCGGGCCGGCAACGCCTGCACCACACGCAGGCCCACATCGCCGCAGCCAATGATCAGCAGCCGTTGGCGGCGAAACCGCGCCGGCAGTGCGCCGGGGCGGGTGGCATACAGGCTGCCGTGGGGGCTTGGGTTTGAAGGCAAAATCAGGGGCTTTCCAAAAAACTTGCAAGCCCCGAGGATACCGAACAACATGAGCTCGCCAGATGCCGCCCCAGCGGCCTTCCAGATCAGCATACAACCCAGCGGTCGGGTCTTCACCGCCATGGCCGGTGAGCCCATGCTCGCAGCCGGTATTCGCCAGGGCATCGGCCTGCCCTATGGCTGCAAAGACGGCGCTTGCGGCTCCTGCAAGTGCAAAAAGCTCAGCGGCACCGTGGTGCACGGCGTGCACCAAAGCAAGGCATTGAGCCCGGAGGAAGAAGCCGCCGGCCTGGTGCTGACCTGTTGTGGCGTAGCGCACAGCGATGTGGTGCTGGAGTCGCGCCAGGTCACCAGTGAAGGTGCTTTCCCGATCAAGAAAATGCCCACCCGGGTCAACCAGCTGGAGAAAAAGTCTTCGGATGTGATGCTGCTCAAGCTGCAACTCCCGGCTAACGACAGCTTCAGCTACCACGCAGGGCAGTATGTCGAGTTTTTGCTGCGCGACGGGGCGCGGCGCAGCTATTCGATGGCCAATGCGCCACACACCCTGTCCGCTGGACTGGAGTTGCACATCCGGCACATGCCGGGCGGAAAATTCACCGACCATGTCTTCAACATCATGAAAGAGAAGGAGATTTTGCGCATCGAGGGGCCGTATGGCAGTTTCTACCTGCGTGAGGACAGCAACAAGCCCATCATCCTGCTGGCTTCGGGCACGGGTCTGGCACCCATCAAGGCGGTGCTAGAGCACATGCAGTTCAAAGGCATCTCACGCCCGGCCACCCTTTACTGGGGTGGGCGCCGGCCGGTCGACCTGTACCTTGATGGTTGGGTGAGGACGCAATTGGCCGCTATGCCCCACTTGCATTACATACCGGTGGTCTCAGACGCCTTGCCAGAAGACGACTGGCGCGGCCGCACCGGTTTTGTCCACCAAGCGGTGCTGCAAGACTTCCCAGACCTCAGCGGTCACCAGGTGTATGCCTGTGGCGCGCCAATTGTGGTCGACTCGGCCCGCGCCGCTTACACCACGCATGCCGGCCTGCCCGAAGATGCGTTTTTTGCGGATTCCTTCACCTCGGAGGCCGACAAGCAAACACTTGCAGCCTGAGCAAGGCGCCAATATTCCCTGCCGAACCAAAATCCAGTTGCCACGCCGTAGTCCTCTTTCCCGACCGGGAATCCATCAACCCACACCAAACCGGTAAACACCATGCAACTCAAAACCTGCTGGCTCACTGCCATGACCCTGGTGGCCGTCCTGGCCTCCCCGAGCGCCCTGGCGCAGACCAAGCCGATTCGATTGATCGTGCCCTATGCCGCGGGTGGCCCGATTGATGTGACCGCGCGGGCTTTGGCCGAGCGGGTCAAAGACAGCCTGGGTACGGTCATCATAGAAAACCGCCCCGGCGCTGGGGGAAACATCGGCGCCGATCTGGTGGCCAAGGCCGCGCCCGACGGCCTGACCATTGGCATCGCAGCCACCGCCACGCACGCCATCAACCCCTGGCTGTACAAGACCATGCCCTACAACGCGAGCAGTGACTTTGCGCCCATCACGCAAATGCTGCGGGTACCCAACGTGCTGGTCATGAATGCCGAGACTGCGCAGCGTCTAAAGATCAGCAGTCTGGCCGACTTGCTGGCCTATGCCAAGGCCAACCCCGGCAAGCTCAATTACGGCAGCGGCGGCAATGGCAGTGCCGGCCACCTGGCGGGAGAGATGCTCAACAAAGAGGCCGGCATTTTGGCCGTGCATGTGCCCTACAACGGCGGCAACCCGGCGCAACTCGCGCTGCTGGGCGGGCAGGTGGATTTCAACTTTGACAACCTCGCCACAGCCGCGCCCAACATCCGTGCGGGCAAGCTCAAGGCCATTGCGGTCACGACGCTGGCGCGATCCAGCGCCCTGCCAGAGGTGCCGGCGATGGCTGACACCATCAAAGGTTTCGCCATCGACACCTGGTGGGGATTGGTAGCCCCAGCCGCCACGCCCAAAGACGTTTTGGCCCGGCTTAACCAGGCTTTCGTGGCGGCACTCAATGCGCCTGAGACCAAAACCCGTTTTGCCGCCCTGCTGGCAGAACCAGTAGCCACCAGCCCCGAGGCTTTCGGGGCATTCATGGCGAGCGAACGGGCCAAGTATGAACAGGTGGTCAAGGCCAGCGGCGCAACGGTCGACTGAGCCGCGTCAGTCGACTGCCGCACCGGCCTCAAACCACTGCTTGACCAACTGCCGCTCGGCCTCGGTCAGTCCGGTGCTGTTGTTCATGGGCATGGCCCGGGACACCACCACCTGCTGGTAAATGCTTTGCGCCTGCTGTTTAACCAAACTGGCTGAATCAAGGCGCACATTCTTCATCTGCAGTTGCTCGCCGTGGCAGGCATAACAGCGCTGCTGCAGCACGATTTGCAGCTTTTGGTAATTGGCTTGATCTGCGCCAGTGGCTGCCAGCGCAGCAGCCTGTTGCACCGGCATTAGAGCGGCAGGCGTTGCCACCGGCCGCAACCAGACAATCGCCCCGACGATCACCGCCACACCGGCCAAGCCATAAACCAAAGGGTTGCCGTGGCGGCCGAGCTTGTAACCGTGGCGCATGACAAAAAACTGCCGGATCGCCGCACCTGCAAACATCATCAAAATCAGCACCAGCCAGTTTTGTGGATGGTTGTAAGTGAAGCTGTAATGCCCGCTGAGCATGGCAAACAGCACTGGCAGGGTGAAATAGGTGTTGTGCACGCTGCGCTGCTTGCCGCGCTGGCCATGCACCGGGTCCACCGCTTGGCCGGCCTGGATTGCCGCAATCACTTTTTTCTGGCCCGGAATAATCCAAAAAAACACGCTCGCACTCATGCTGGTAGCCAGCATCGCCCCCACCAGCAAAAAGGCCGCACGTCCGGCAAACCAGTGACAGGCCAGCCACGATGCCACGCAAACCAGCAAAAACACCAAGCCTCCAACGATGGCCTCACCGTTTTTGCGCTGGCCCAGGGTGCGGCAAATCAGGTCATACAGCAGCCAAAAAACCAGCAAAAAAGAAAGTGCGGCGGCAACCGCCGTGGACGGCGCCCAGTCCATTTTTGATTTATCGATCAGGTAGGTGCCAGCGCTCCAAAGGTAAGACAGTGTGAACAGCGCAAAGCCCGACAACCAGGTGCTGTAGCTTTCCCAATAAAACCAATGCAGGTGCTCAGGCAACTTGGGCGGTGAGACATTGAACTTAACCGGGTGGTAAAAGCCGCCGCCATGCACTGCCCAGAGTTCACCGCTGACGCCTTGTCGCTTGAGGTCTTCGTCAACCGGTGGCGTCAGGCTGCTGTCGAGAAAAACAAAATAAAAGGAAGAACCGATCCAGGCAATGGCGGTGATCACATGCACCCAGCGCAACAGCAGGTTGGCCCATTCGAGGTAATAACTGTCCATCTGTGCTCACTTTTTTTGCAAATTGCACTGTATCAGCGCGGTGTCAGGGTTTGCAAAAGCTGGGCTGCAACAGCCACGGCAATCACCTCTGGCTGCTTACCCAAAATGCCTGGCACGCCAATCGGACAGCTTACCTGCGCGAGTTCTTCTTCCGTGAAGCCCCGGGCCAGTAAACGTTGTCGAAAGCTTGCCCATTTGGTGCGGCTGCCAATCAGCCCGACAAAAGGCAGGTCAGCCTGCTGGCGCTGACGCAGCAGGCAGGCCGCCACGACATCGAGATCTTCCGCATGGCTGAAACTCATCACCAGTACGCGCACGCCGGCCGGCAGCATGGGCACGGCGCCTTGCACCGGGTCAGAGTGCTCGCACACCACATGGGCCGGCACATCCCTTGGGAACACCTCGCCACGGCTGTCGATCCAGCGCAGTGTGAATGGCAGTTCCGCCAGTACACGCACCAGCGCCTGCCCGACATGGCCACCCCCAAACAGGGCCACCGGCTGGTGGACGGGCTGCAAGCGCTGGCGCAGCGGGGCAATATCCGCGGCGCTGACCGGCTCAAAACTCAGCTGTACATCGCCGCCACAGCACTGCCCCAGGGTCGGCCCCAGCGCATAGCGTCGCAGGGTCAGACCCGATGCGGCGCCCTTTTGCATCAAAGACCTGGCGTGGCGAACCGCATCAAATTCGAGTTGTCCGCCGCCCACCGTGCCCAAAGTCTGCGGCTCTGTCTGCGCAAAAACAGCCATCCAGGCGCCCACCTCGCGCGGCACCGAGCCCCGCACTGCGGCCACACCCACCAGCACGGCCGGGGTCTGAATAAGGCGCTGCAAAAATAATTCAAGTCTGTTCATTCACCCGAGATTGTCCATGAGGGTTTGGCGTGCCGGTGCGCCGAATGAACAATCTCGTCGGAAAACTGGATGGTTGAAAACTGGACGGTTCGCCACAGGCCCGTTATGCTCGAGCAATAGAATATTTCCGGCGGGTATTCCAGAAGACCGGGCTTGGGGAGCTCAGGAGACCAGACTTGCTGCATGCTTTTCGAAATTGGCGCACCCGTTGGCGGGGCCTTGACCTGCTGACGGCCGGCATTCTCGTGGGCTGCGCGGTACCTGCGCCACAGCCACTGCCGGTTATGGTTCCTGCGCCCACCGTACGGACTGTGCCGCCACAGCACCCGGCCACAGCCCCTCAACAAGCCCCTGACCAAGCCCCAAAACCGGCCCCGCCGGCTCTGGCAACTGCTCGACCCCCGCCACCGGCTAAATCCGCAGCGCCGAGATTCAGCCCCAGCACCGATCCCCGGCCGAATCCTGCGTCGAAGGAAAGCAGCGAGGCATCCACAGCCCAGACCGAGCGGGATTACCGGCGGGCTGCAGCGGCCCACCTCTATGGGCAAAACGCACACCGAATTTATGCCGGACAGTTGCCGCCCCTGCTGTACGCCATCGGTGTGCTGCAAGTCGATGTCGGCGCCATGGGTGAGATCACCCAAATCAATTGGATGCGCGTACCCACCCACGCGCCTGAAGTGGTGGCTGAAATAGAGGACACGATTCGCCGGGCAGCGCCCTTCCCGCGTCCGCTCGCCCTGGGCTCGGTCACCTACACCGAAACCTGGCTGTGGCACAAAAGCGGACGCTTCCAGCTCGACACCCTCACCAAGGGGCAGTTGTAGCGCAACGCCGCTGGCCTGCAAAACCGCATCAAGAGCCGCGGTAGGTGGAATAGCTCCAGGGGCTGACCAACAGCGGAACATGGTAGTGCTGCTGTGGCTGAGCCACCCCGAAATCAAGGCTCACCCGGTCAAGAAAATTGGGTTGCGGGAGCAACACGCCGCGGGCCGCGAAGTAGGCCGCCACCTCGAACAAGAGGCGGTAAGTGCCCTGCTTGAGTTCTTGATGATCAAACAGCAGGCCGTCCGGGTTACGCCCGTCTTGGTTGAGTACAAACTGCTTGACCAGCTTGGCCGCTTCGCCCTCGGTGGTGTACAGACTGACCCGCATGCCAGCCGCAGGCGTGCCGTGCATGGTGTCCAAAACATGTGTGCTCAAACCCATTGCGACTCCCGATGAAGCTTGGCGCAACACGCCCGGGCTGGGCGCGGCCAAATTGTTTATACCATTTGGGCGTGGTTATGATCTCGTGATGCAGCACTATGACAGCACCCTGCCCTACCCGCGTGACCTGTTGGGCTATGGCGCCAAACCGCCGCATGCGCAATGGCCTGGTCAAGCCCGGGTCGCAGTGCAATTCGTGCTGAACTATGAAGAGGGTGGCGAAAACAGTGTGCTGCACGGCGATGCGGGTTCCGAGCAGTTTTTGTCCGAGATGTTCAATCCGGCAAGCTACCCGGCGCGCCACATCAGCATGGAAGGTATTTATGAATACGGCTCCCGTGTCGGTGTATGGCGCATTTTGCGGGAATTTGAAAAACGCCAACTGCCGCTGACCGTGTTCGGCGTGAGCATGGCGCTGCAGCGGCATCCCGAGTTGGTAGCGGCGCTCAAGGAGCTCGGCCACGAGATTGCCTGCCACGGCTGGCGCTGGATCCATTATCAAAACCTTGACGAGGCTACCGAGCGCGAGCACATGGCCCGCGGCATGGACATACTGACCGAACTCTGTGGCGAACGCCCCCTGGGCTGGTACACCGGCCGAGACAGCCCCAACACACGCCGCCTGGTGGCCGACTATGGCGGCTTTGAGTACGACAGCGACTACTATGGCGATGACCTGCCGTTCTGGATGCAGGTGCGCAAAAGCAGTGGCGAGGTGGTGCCGCAACTCATCGTGCCCTACACCCTGGACTGCAATGACATGCGCTTTGCCCTGCCCCAGGGTTACTCGCACGCAGACCCGTTTTTCCAGTACCTCAAAGACAGCTTTGATGTGCTGTATGCCGAGGGTCTTGAGCGCCCGGCCATGATGAGTGTTGGCCTGCACTGCCGCCTGCTCGGCCGACCCGGCCGTATCGCCGCGCTACAACGGTTCCTAGACCACATCGCCCAGCGGGATCGGGTCTGGGTCTGCCGCCGAATTGACATTGCTCGCCACTGGCGCAGCGCCCACCCCTACTTACCCTGAGCAGCCTCTTAGCATGGCACTGAGCCTGGACCAACTCAACACCGCGCCGAGCGCTTGGCTGCTGCAGCAGCTCGGTGGGCTGTACGAACACACGCCATGGATTGCCGAGCAGGCCCTGCACCAACGGCCTTTTGTGTCCGTGGCGCAGCTCAAGCATGCCATGGCACAAGTGGTGACGGCTGCCAGCCGTGAAGCCCAACTCGCATTGGTGCGAGCTCACCCCGAGCTTGCCGGGCGGGCGATGGTCAGCCAAGCCCTGACCGCCGAGTCGACTAGTGAGCAAAGCCGCGCCGGCCTTAGCGAATGCAGCCCACAAGAGTTTGATCGCCTGCAGCAACTCAACATCGCCTACAACCAGCGCTTTGGCCATCCGTTTATCCTCGCGGTGCGTGGTCCCCGCGGCAGTGGCCTGAGCCGCCAACAAATCATCGCCACCTTTGAGCGACGCCTGCACAACCCGCTGAGCACAGAGCTGGCCGAATGCCTGCGCAACATTCACAGGATTGCTGAAATCCGCCTGGAAGACAAGTTTGGCATGGTCCCCGCGCTTGGCAACGAGGTCTGGGACTGGCATGAGGACTTGGCTCGGTTCAGCGACCCGGGCTACCACGAGAAAGGCCAGTTGACGGTGACTTACCTCACCGAGGCCCACCAAGCCTGTGCAGCCAGCCTGCGTGAGCGCATGCTGGACTGCGGCTTTGACACGGTGACCACCGATGCCGTGGGCAATGTCGTGGGGCGCTACCGAGCCAGCCGGCCGGGTGCGCCCACCCTGATGACCGGCTCACATTTCGACAGTGTTCGCAACGGCGGCAAATACGACGGCCGCTTGGGTATTTTTGTGCCCATGGCCTGCGTGCGCGAGCTGCACCAAAGCCAGCAGCGCCTGCCCTTTGACCTGGAGCTGGTCGCTTTTGCCGAAGAGGAAGGCCAACGCTACAAGGCTACTTTTTTAGGCTCGGGCGCACTGGTTGGCCAATTTGATGGCCGCTGGCTTGAGCAATCCGACGCCCAGGGCATCAGCATGCGCACCGCCATGGTGCAAGCGGGCTTGAAACCCCAAGACATCGGCAGCCTGCAGCGTCAGGCCAAGGACTATCTGGGTTTCATCGAGGTGCATATCGAGCAGGGCCCCGTGCTCAATGAGCTCAACCTGCCGCTGGGCGTTGTCACCTCCATCAATGGCAGCGTTCGCTACAGCTGCGAGATCACTGGCACCGCCTGTCATGCCGGCACCACCCCCATGAGCCGGCGCAGCGACGCCGCTGCGGCAGCTGCCGAGCTGATCCTGTTTGCTGAGCAACGGGCCCGGCGCGACGCCGACTCGGTGGCCACGGTGGGCCAACTGCTGGTGCCTAACGGCTCCACCAATGTGGTGCCAGGGCGCTGCCAATTCACGCTTGACATGCGCGCACCTACCAACGCCCAGCGTGATGCACTGGTGGACGACATACTCGCAGAGTTGCGCCACATTTGCGAGCGCCGCGAGGTTCGCCTCAGTCTGGAGGAAACCATGCGCGCGAGCGCCGCTCCCAGCGCAGCGACGTGGCAAGCACGCTGGGAGCAGGCGCTCAGCACCTTGGGCGTACCGATACACCGTATGCCCAGCGGCGCCGGCCATGACGCCATGAAACTGCACGAGTTAATGCCCCAGGCCATGCTGTTTGTGCGTGGTGAGAATGCCGGCATCAGCCACAACCCGCTGGAGTCCACCACCAACTGTGACATGCAACTGGCCATTGAGGCCTTCTCGATGCTGGTCAGGCAGTTGGCGGCCGACATACAGCCCGACTAGACCGGTGCTGGCCCAAAGCACTGCGGCACCAGCCCGAACCCATCTGATGATTGCCTACGAACAACTCGACGCCTGGGTCGACGCCCACTTTGACCAACAAGTGGCTTTCTTGCAGGCCTTGGTGCGCATGCCTAGCGACACCCCTCCGGGCAACAATGCACCGCACGCCAACCTGACGGCAAGCCTGCTGGAGGGACTGGGTCTGGCTGCCGAAAAATTCTCGGTTCCTGATGCCGAGGTGAGAGCGGCAGGCCTGCAAAGCATCACCAACCTGTTGGTGCGGCGACATTACGGCCCGGGCAGGACCCTGCTGCTCAATGCCCATGGCGACGTGGTGCCCCCAGGAGAAGGCTGGAGCCGTGATCCCTATGGCGGCGAGATCGAAGACGGCAAGCTGTACGGCCGGGCGGCCGCGGTGAGCAAATCAGATTTTTCCACCTACACATTTGCTGTGCTTGCGCTGGAGGCAGTTGCCCGGCCCCAAACGGGCAGCGTTGAATTGCTGTTCACTTACGACGAAGAGTTCGGTGGCGAACTCGGCCCGGCCTGGCTGCTGCGCCACAACATCATCAAACCCGACCTGATGATTGCCGCCGGCTTCAGTTACCAGGTGATCACGGCCCACAATGGCTGCTTGCAACTCGAGGTTACGGTGAACGGCCGGATGGCGCACGCTGCGATTCCTGCTTCGGGTGTTGACGCCTTGCAAGCCGCAGTTCGCATCCTCGGCACGCTGTATGCCCAGAATGATCTGTACCAACACATCAGCTCGCAAGTGGAAGGCATTGGCCACCCCTACCTCAATGTCGGCCAGATCGAAGGCGGGACCAACACCAATGTGGTGCCTGGGCGCGTGGTCTTCAAACTCGACCGACGCATGATTCCGGAAGAAAAACCGGCCGAGGTGGAAGCCATGCTGCGTGTCATCATCGCCGAGGCCGCAGCCCAAATGCCAGGAGTGGTGGTCGATGTACGGCGTCTGTTACTGGCCAACGCCATGCGACCCATGCCCGGCAACCAGCCTCTGGTGGAGGCGCTGCAGCGACACGCCGAGGCTATTTTTGCTGAGACCATCCCGGCCCTGGGAACGCCGCTGTACACCGATGTACGCCTGTTTTGTGAGGCCGGCATCCCGGGTGTGATCTACGGCGCCGGACCGCGCACGGTGTTGGAGTCTCATGCCAAGCAGGCCGATGAGCGACTCGACCTGGCTGACCTGCGGCGTGCCACCAAGGTTATTGCGCGCAGCTTGGCAGATTTGCTGGTCTGACCCCCGGCTTAGGGACTCGGATTGACCGACCGACCACTACGGTGATACTTGGCACCCTTCTTGCGAATTCAGGCCTGGGAGCTGACCAGTATTGATCAGCAACCCTCAAATTTTTTAACCTATGGAGATCTCGATGAAAAAACGCAGCCTGTTTAAATTAGCTGGTGCCGTCTTCAGCCTGGCAGTCATTGGCTCGGCCCAGGCCCAGACCACACCGATCAAATTTCAACTCGACTGGCGCTTTGAGGGCCCAGCCGCCCTGTTCCTGACCCCGGTGGCCAAGGGGTATTTCAAAGACGCCAAGCTCGATGTCACGGTGGATGCGGGCAGCGGTTCTGGCGGTGCAGTAACCCGCGTTGCCTCAGGGACCTACGACATGGGTTTTGCAGATCTGGCAGCGCTGATGGAGTTTCATGCCAACAACCCAGATGCACCGAACAAGCCAGTGGCTGTGATGATGGTTTACAACGACACGCCGGCCTCGGTCATGGCACTGAAAAAATCAGGCATCAAGGCGCCGGCTGATCTCAGCGGCAAAAAACTTGGTGCGCCGGTGTTTGACGCAGGACGCCGCGCCTTCCCGATTTTTGCCAAGGCCAACAACATCACCGGTGTGCAATGGACTGCCATGGACCCGCCCCTGCGTGAAACCATGCTGGCCCGTGGTGATGTGGATGCCATCACCGGCTTCACCTTCACCTCGCTGCTCAACCTGGAGGCGCGCGGCGTCAACATCGCCGATGTGGTGGTGCTGCCCTACCCTGAATTTGGTGTCAAGCTCTACGGCAACGCCATCATTGCCACACCCAAAATTCTCAAAGAAAATCCGGCTGCCGTGAAAGCCTTCTTGTTGGCTTTCTCGAAAGGTGTCAAAGACGTGATCACCAACCCCGCCGCAGCAATTGCTGATGTCAAGGCGCGAGACGGCATCATCAATGTCGAGCTCGAAACCCGGCGCCTGAAGCTGGCCATAGACACCGTCATCAACAGCCCCAATGCGCACCTTGAAGGCTTCGGACAAATCAATGGCCCCCGGCTGGCACTGATGGCCGCGCAGGTGTCTGAGGCTTTTGCCACCAAGACGCCGGTGAATGCAGAAGCCGTGTGGAACGGCAGTTTCCTGCCCACCAAGGCAGAGCTGAATATCTTGCCGAAAAAATAATGCAGACAAGCGACAACCCGGGCTGGTTCGTCGACTTCGAACGGGTCTGGCTCGCCTACACCGAGGAGTTGCGGCTACAGAAGCACTTTGCGGTTGAGGCGATTGACCTGAAGGTCGGCCGCGGCGAGTTCATCGCTATCGTCGGGCCTTCGGGTTGTGGCAAATCGACCTTCATGAAGCTGACCACCGGCCTGAAAATGCCCTCCGAAGGCCGCATCCTGATCGACGGCCAGCCGGTCACGGGACCACTGAAGATCTCAGGCATGGCGTTTCAAGCGCCGTCGCTGCTGCCTTGGCGGAGCACCGTGGACAACGTGCTGCTGCCGCTGGAGATTGTGGAGCCTTTTCGCAGCAACTTCAAACGCCAGCGCGCCGTCTATGAGGAGCGGGCCCGCAAGCTGCTGCAAAAAGTTGGCCTGGCCGGTTACGAAGACAAATTTCCCTGGGAGCTGTCAGGCGGGATGCAACAGCGTGCGAGCATCTGCCGCGCCCTGATTCATGAACCCAAAATGCTGCTGCTCGACGAGCCCTTTGGTGCGCTCGATGCATTCACCCGCGAAGAGCTGTGGTGCATCCTGCGCGACCTCTGGACCGAGCAGAAGTTCAATGTGATTCTGGTCACCCATGATCTGCGCGAATCGGTTTTTTTAGCCGACACGGTGTATGTCATGAGCCGCAGCCCGGGCCGCTTTGTGGTGCGCCGGGAGATTGATTTGCCGCGCCCGCGCGACCTGGAAATCAGCTACACCCGCGAGTTCACAGACATCGTGCATGAACTGCGCGGCCATATTGGGGCCATGCGCAGCAATGCGGCGCAGCCCGCGAGCAGCAAGGCAGCCCAATGACTAAGAAACAACTCGAACTCTGGTCGCCCTGGATTCTGCTGATCAGCGTGCTTGCCCTGTGGCAGCTGATCTGCACCGTCTTCAATGTCTCAGAATTTATTTTCCCCAGCCCCTGGCGGATCGCGAAACAATTCTGGGAGTTCAAGGAAATCATCGGAGCCCATGCTTGGCGCACCTACTGGGTGACCATGGCGGGCTTTGGCATAGCGATTGTTGTGGGTGTGCTGCTGGGCTTCATCATTGGCAGCTCCAGGCTGGCCTATGCGGCGGTTTATCCTTTGATGACCGCCTTCAATGCCCTGCCAAAGGCCGCCTTCGTACCCATTTTGGTGGTCTGGTTTGGCATTGGCGCAGGGCCGGCAATTCTGACTGCTTTTCTGATCAGTTTTTTCCCGATCATGGTCAATATCGCCACCGGCCTGGCAACCCTGGAGCCCGAGCTCGAAGACGTGTTGCGGGTACTGGGTGCCAGGCGTTGGGACGTCTTGGTCAAGGTCGGGTTGCCGCGCTCTATGCCCTATTTTTATGGCTCGCTGAAAGTTGCGATCACCCTGGCCTTTGTTGGCACCACCGTGTCTGAGATGACCGCGGCCAATGAAGGCATTGGCTATTTGCTGATCTCGGCTGGGTCAGCAATGCAAATGGGCCTGGCGTTTGCCGGTCTCTTGGTGGTTGGGGCCATGGCCATGCTGATGTATGAGTTGTTCAGCGCCGTCGAGCGGCACACCACCGGCTGGGCCCACCGCAGCAGCCAAAACACCTGAGCGCAGGACGGGCCCGCGATGACTTGGCAGGCCAAGCTTCGGCTCGACTACAGCCTTGAGCGGCAGCGCACTGTGGCGCGGTACACGCACGAAGGCCCGCTGCGGATTTTGCAGAGCCTCTACCCGGAGGGCGATGCAGTCTGTCACAACGTGCTGATCCACCCGCCTGGCGGCCTGGTCGGCGGCGACACCCTGGCCCTCGATATCCGCGTTGGCGCGGGCGCGCATGGCCTGATCACCACCCCAGGCGCCACCCGGTTTTACCGCTCGTTGGGGCCCAGTGCTGTGCAAAGCACCCAAATCAGCCTGTCAGAGCAGGCACGCCTGGAATGGCTGCCGCTAGAGAACTTATGCCACAACGACTGCCGGGCAGAGAACCGGCTGACGCTTGATCTGGCGCCGGGCTCCGAGATCCTGGGCTGGGACATC
This sequence comes from Comamonadaceae bacterium, assembly GCA_014190675.1. Taxonomy (GTDB): domain Bacteria; phylum Pseudomonadota; class Gammaproteobacteria; order Burkholderiales; family Burkholderiaceae_C; genus Rhodoferax. The sequence goes on from BJGT01000009.1 coordinate 24,253, forward strand.
ACAGCCCTGGGCCTGCCCCACGCCCAGCAAGCCTTTAAAAGGGGAAGTTTTTTGCAGCACCTGGAGGCACCGGGGGTGTGGCTCGAGCGCGGCGAGATGCGTGCGACAGACCAGCGCCTGATGCAGGGCCCAGCCGGCTTGGCGGGCTGCGCCTGCCTGGGCACCCTGTTTTTCGTCACCGGCAGCCCGATAGATCGCCAACGCCGAGGCGCCGCACTGGAGCTTGCCCAAACCCTGCTGCAGACCCATGCATTGCGGGCAAGGGCCGGCGTCACCAGCCCCAACGAAAGAGTACTGGTGGTGCGGGCACTCGCACCCCTGGTAGAGCCGGTTGGCGAGCTGTTACGCCAACTCTGGGCCGGCTGGCGCCAAGCGCTCTGGCAACTGGGCTGCGACCAGCCCAGAATTTGGGCCACCTGAGCGCAGGTTAAACTGCCTTGCGGCTTGCGAGGCGACCAAGCCGGTGTCGACATAACCGCAAATCCACTGCTAAACACTGCGTAAGCTCGACGATGCACCTGATGGACAAGAGCGGCTCATGCTGTTTTTACGCTAACCAGTTTGTTTAAATCGCATTTGAGCGTTTACTCGACGCTATCGAGATCCCATGGGCATTGAAAATCAAGATCTGTCTGCTACCAGTGCGCTGGTGATTGACGGCAATCCGAATTCCAAGGGACTGCTGGTTAATCAACTCAACGAATTTGGCGTTGGTACGGTCCGGCAAGCTTCCCGGCTTTCCGATGCTCGTGAGTTGCTCGAAAACATGGTCTTTGACTTTGTTTTGTGCGAGATGTATTTTCAAAATGAAGCGACAACAGGCCAGGAGTTGCTCGACGACCTGCGCCGAAATAACCTGCTTCCCTACTCCACGGTCTTCATCATGGTGACAGGCGAAGCCACCTACACCAAGGTGGCCGAGGCGGCCGAATCAGCACTTGACGGGTATCTGCTCAAACCCCACAAAGCCAGCCAGTTGGAAGAGCGCCTGTTTCAATCGCGTTTGCGCAAAATTACTCTGGCAGACATCTTCCAGGCGATTGAAGACGAAAAATTTTCACATGCCGCTGAGCTGTGTCAGCAACGCTACGACAGTCGCGATCTGTTTTGGCTGACCGCCGCCCGGGTTGGGGCCGAGTTGATGCTCAGAATCGGCGAATATGACAAGGCCAAAGCACTCTACGCCGCCATTGTCGAGGCCAAGACACTGCCTTGGGCCAAGCTCGGGGTGGCACGGGCGCTGGTTGGTTCTGGCCAACTCACCCATGCGGTGGATGCGCTCAGTGCCCTGATCCGCGAGGACCCAAACAATGGGGATGCCTATGATGTCATGGGCCGGGCGCAGCTTGAGCTGGGCAATATGGGCGAGGCGCTGCAAACCTACCAGATGGCCTGCAACCTGACGCCAAATTCGATCACCCGCATGCAAAATTTGGCCAACATGATGTTCAGCGTTGGCCGGCTTGCGGATGCTGAAAAACTGCTGGGCCGCGCCGCCTTGATTGGCAAAGACTCCAAGATGTTCGATCCGCAGAGCCTGGTGACCCTGGCCTTTACACGCCTGGCGGGCAATGACCGCAAGGGTTTGCAAAACTGCGTGGACGATTTCCAGCGCTTGATGGGAAAAAGGCCTAAGAGTGACAAGCTCACAGGCCAGGCCAGCGTGATCCAGGCTCTGCTGGACATTCACACCGGACAAAATGCCAAAGCACTTGATCAACTCAAAAGTCTAGGCGCCTTGGCCAAGCAAGGAGACTTTGGATTTGACATGGCCTGCAACTGTTTGGCATTGGCGGCGCAGCTGGCCAAGCGCAAGGCCGATGCAAGCTTTGGTGAAGAACTCAGCAGCACCATCAGCCTGCGCTTTGTTACCAACCGACCGCGCATGGAGTTACTTGCCGGTGCCGCACTGGCGCACCCGCCCTTGAGCGCCAAGGTGCGTGAAATCAGCGCGCAGGTGTTCCAGATTTCTCGGGACGCAATTAAATTAGCCATGCAAGGTGAACCAGCCACCGCCACGGTACGCTTGTTGAGCGCGGGCCGGGCCACCTTGAACAGCAAACTGATCGAAACTGCTGGCCTGCTGCTCAAACGCTATGCCAGCAAAATTACCAATGGCCCTGAGCTCGAAGCAGAATTCAAGTCTTTGACCTTGAATTTTGGAGAAAATTCCAATGGCCGAGCCGGGAGCGACCAGCCACGAGAGGCGGGTGGCTTGAAACTTCGCATCGGCAATTCGGAGGATGTTTGAGCCAGTAGGCCTGGCTTGAGCCGGGACTGGCCACCAGGCGTCTAGCCTACGCAGCGCCAGGCGGCCTAATCTGCGCGCAGATCGCCTCGCCGTGCACCTGCCTTTTGAGGGGCGATATGGCTTGCAATCAAATGGCCACCAGCCCCCTGACAGCATTTGCTTGCATGTCGCAACCCTGCCCCCGCGCCAACACGGCCCCGCGCTCCATCACAATGTAATCGTCAGCCAGGGCCTCGGCAAAATCATAGTACTGCTCCACCAGCACGATCGCCATATCGCCCCGATCCGCCAGCATACGAATCACACTGCCAATGTCCTTGATGATGCTGGGTTGGATGCCTTCGGTAGGCTCATCCAGGATCAGCAGCTTCGGACCTGCCGCCAGCGCACGGGCAATCGCCAACTGTTGCTGCTGGCCACCCGACAAGTCGCCGCCCCGGCGTTGGCGCATCTGCTTGAGCACCGGGAACAGCTCGAACAACTCTGGCGGTATTGGCGTGCCAGCCGGCTTGCTGGCCAAGCCCATGCGTAAATTGTCTTCTACCGTCAGGCGCGCAAAAATCTCCCGTCCCTGCGGCACGTAGCCAATACCCGCGCGAGCCCGTTCATACGGCGTGGCACGCTCAATGGCACGGCCATCAAACTCGATGCTGCCGGTTTTGATTGGCACCAAGCCCATCAGGCTTTTGAGCAGTGTGGTCTTACCGACCCCATTGCGGCCCAGAATCACGCTGACCTTGCCACGCGTGGCCTGCAGGCCGACGTCACGCAGGATGTGCGATCCGCCGTAGTACTGGTTGATGTTAGAGACCGTGAGCATGATTGCGCTAGCGCCCCAGATAAACTTCTATCACGCGTTCGTCGGCCTGCACCTGCGCCAAGCTACCCTGCGCCAGCACCGAACCGTCGCACAGCACGGTCACGATGTCCGAGATGGTGTTGATGAAGCTCATGTCGTGCTCGACCACCAGCAAGGAGTGCTTGCCCTTGAGCGACAGGAACAGTTCCGCCGTGCGCTCGGTTTCCTCGTCGGTCATGCCGGCCACAGGTTCATCCAGCAACAAAAGCTTGGGGTCCTGCATCAACAGCATGCCAATCTCCAGCCACTGCTTTTGGCCATGGCTCAGCGTGCCCGCCAGCCTCGCCACATCGGCACTCAAATGGATGGTGCGCAGCACATCGGCCAGGCGGTCGCGCTGGGCAGAGTCAAGCCGGAAAAACATGGAGGCCCGCACACCCTTGTGGGTTTTCAGGGCCAACTCCAGGTTCTCAAACACGGTGAGTTGCTCGAACACCGTGGGCTTCTGGAACTTGCGGCCAATGCCAAGCTGCGCAATTTGAGGCTCGGTATAGCGCAACAGATCAATCGTGCTGCCAAAGAACACCGTACCCGAATCCGGTCGGGTTTTGCCCGTGATGATGTCCATCATCGTGGTCTTACCTGCGCCATTGGGGCCAATGATGCAACGTAACTCGCCGGGCGCTATGTCCAATGACAGTTGGTTAATGGCCTTAAAGCCATCGAAACTGACCGTCACGTTTTCCAGGTACAGGATTCGGCCGTGCGCCAGGTCCACCTCGCCTGGCGTATTCAAGCGTGAGAAGCCGGTTGTGCGTCCACCCGACTCGGTTTGACCAGTGTGCAGTGCCAAAGCGGCCTGACGGGTTTGCACCCGCTGCGCGCCCTGCTCCATCAAATCCGGCGTCATAGCTTGCGGCCCTTCCACTGTCGCGCCAAGCCGACCACGCCATTTGGCAGGAACAGGGTCACGCCAATAAAGAGCGCCCCCAGCACATACAGCCAGAACTCGGGGTAGGCCACGGTAAGCCAGCTCTTGGCACAGTTGACGATAAAGGCGCCCACGATCGGTCCGATCAAGCTGGCACGGCCGCCTACCGCCGCCCAGATGGCAATCTCGATGGAGTTGGCCGGGCTCATTTCGCTCGGGTTGATGATGCCCACCTGCGGCACATACAGGGCGCCAGCCACACCACACATCATGGCGGAGATGGTCCATATCGTCAGCTTGTAGCCCACCGGTGAATAGCCGCTGAACATGACCCGGCTCTCGGCATCGCGAATGGCCTGCAGCACCCGGCCGAACTTGGCATTCACCAGCCAGCGCGCCAACAAGAAGAAGGACAGCAGCGTGACGCCGGTTAGCACAAACAGCGTCATCCGCATTGAAGGAGTGGCGATCGGGAGACTCAAAATACGTTTGAAATCAGTAAAGCCGTTGTTGCCGCCGAACCCGGTCTCATTGCGAAAGAACAGCAGCATGGCGGCAAAGGTCATGGCCTGGGTGATGATGGAGAAATACACGCCCTTGATACGCGAGCGAAACGCGAAAAAGCCAAATACAAAGGCCACCAGGCCAGGCACCAGCACCACCAGCAGCAAGGTCGCGGCAAAGCTGTCGCTCAGCGCCCAATGCCAGGGCAGCACCTTCCAATCCAGAAACACCATGAAATCAGGCAGATCGCTCTTGTAGTTGCCATCTCGACCGATCTGCCGCATCAGGTACATGCCCATCACATAGCCACCCAGCGCGAAAAACACGCCATGGCCCAAACTCAGTATGCCGGTGTAGCCCCAAATCAAGTCCATCGCCAGCGCACAAATGGCGTAACACATGATCTTGCCCACCAGAGCCACCGCGTAATCGCTCATATGAAACATACTGTCTTTGGGCACCAGCAGGTTCAGCACGGGTGCCACGGCACACACCAGCAACAGGGTAACCATGAATGCCTGCCAGCCGGCCCGGCTCAGCAAGGGCGCGGGATTCGGCAAGACAAGCACTGGGGCAGCGATGGAGGTCATGCCTCAGCGCTCCGGCCCTTCATGGCAAAAATGCCCTGGGGTCGCTTCTGGATGAAAATAATGATGAACACCAGCACCGCAATCTTGGCCAGCACCGCGCCGGCCCAGCCCTCAAGGAACTTGTTCAGCACGCCCAGGCCCAGCGCCGCATAGACGGTGCCAGCCAACTGGCCGACGCCACCCAGCACCACCACCATGAAAGAGTCAACGATGTAGCCTTGGCCAAGGTCCGGCCCGACATTGCCCACCTGGCTCAGCGCACAACCCGCCAGTCCGGCTATACCCGAGCCCAACGCAAAGGCATAGGTGTCAATACGGGCGGTGTTGACGCCCATACAGGCTGCAATCGGCCGGTTCTGCGTAACGCCACGCACAAACAGCCCCAAGCGCGTACGCCCGATCAACAATGCCACAGCCAGCAGGACAAAGGCGGCAAAGGCAACTATCACCAGCCGGTTGTAGGGCAGTGACAGGTTACCCAGCACCTGCACGCCACCACTCATCCAGGACGGGTTTTCCACCCCGACGTTTTGGGCACCGAACACGGTGCGCACCAGTTGCATCAGCATCAGGCTGATGCCCCAGGTGGCCAGCAGCGTCTCCAGCGGCCGACCGTACAGGAAACGAATGACGCCGCGCTCCAGAGCCGCCCCCATCAGCGCTGAAGCCAAAAATGCCACCGGCACAGCGGCGAGCAGGTACCAGTCAAAGGCGCCCGGCGCGTACTTTTGAAACAGACCCTGAACCACATAAGTGGCATAGGCTCCGATCATCATCAGTTCACCGTGCGCCATGTTGATCACGCCCATCAGGCCATAGGTAATGGCCAGGCCAAGCGCTACCAACAACAAAATAGACCCCAGGCTGATGCCGCTGAACAGGGCTCCCAAGCGGTCGCCCCATGCCAACGCGGCTTCCACCTCACGCAAGCTGCTGCGCAGGGCGGCCTTCACTTCGGGCTCGGTCTCTTTTTGCAATCGCTCAGTCAATACCGTCTTGGTGTTGGCCTGCCGGCTGGCAGCCAAGAGCCCGGCGGCCTCGAGTCGGCGCGCCTGGTCTGGGCTGTTGAGCAAGGCTGCGGCGCGCACCAGACCTAACTCAGCTTTGATTTGGGCATCTTGTTCAGCGGCGTAGGCTTTTTCGATTAGGGGCAGCTTGCTGTCGTCTGCGTCGCTTTGCATTTGTTTGATGGCCGCACGACGCACTTTGGCATCTGGCGAAAATAACTTGAGCGCAGCCAGCGCTGAATCCAGTTCACCGCGGAGGCGGTTGTTCAATATCAGGTCTTCAAGGCCGTCGGGCAGTGCCAGCGCAGCACCTGAGACCGGGTCAAAGGCCTTGCCATCGCGAACGATCACAAGCTGCTCGCCCGCGACTTTGACGGCTTCGTCGGCAATGGCTTGAAAGAATGCGGCAGTCTTGTCGTCGGCACTCGTCACGGCTTGATTGAGTGCTGCAATGCGCGAGTCTGAATCGCCAAATGCAATGCCCTTCACGTCCACTGCTGTCAAGGCACGTGCTTGAACAGCCATGAAGAACAATGCGATTGCAAGAAGGGCGCGGATCGACATGACAACTTTAGGGGCGGGCACAAATAGGCCCTAGGTAATGGCCCCAAGTCACGCGACTTGGGGCGCATCCCGACGCTTCAGGCCGGGATACAGTGTTGCCTTACTTCTTGGCCGGCTCGTCAGGCTTCTTGTCGTTGCCTTCGATGTACGGGCTCCAGGGCTTGGCCTTGACAGGGCCAGGCGTTTTCCAGACCACGTTGAACTGGCCGTCGGCTTTGACCTCGCCAATGAACACCGACTTGTGCAGGTGGTGGTTCTTCTCGTCCATCTTGCTCACAATGCCGCTGGGGGCAGTGAAGGTCTGACCAGCCATGGCGGCGATGACCTTGTCAACTTCGGTCGACTTGGCTTTTTCCACAGCTTGTTTCCACATGTTGATACCGATGTAAGTGGCTTCCATGGGGTCGTTGGTCAGGGCCTTGTCCTTGTGGCCGGCGATGCCCTTGGCCTTGGCGTAATCAGACCACTTTTTGATGAACGCATCGTTGCTCGGGTTTTTGATTGACTGAAAGTAATTCCATGCAGCGAGGTGGCCCACCAGCGGCTTGGTGTCCACGCCACGCAGCTCTTCTTCACCGACCGAGAAAGCCACCACGGGTACGTCTTTAGCCTTCAGGCCGGCGTTACCCAGTTCCTTGTAGAAAGGCACATTGGAGTCACCGTTGATGGTAGAGACCACAGCTGTCTTGCCACCGGCAGCGAACTTTTTGACGTCAGCCACAATGGTCTGGTAGTCAGAGTGACCAAAGGGGGTGTACTTCTCGTCGATGTCGGTGTCTTTCACGCCTTTGGACTTGAGGTAGGCGCGCAGGATCTTGTTGGTGGTGCGGGGGTAAACATAGTCGGTACCCAGCAGCACCCAGCGCTTGGCGCCGCCGCCGTCCTTGCTCATCAGGTAGTCCACAGCCGGAATGGCCTGCTGGTTGGGTGCGGCGCCGGTGTAGAACACGTTCTTGGACAGCTCCTCGCCTTCGTACTGCACCGGGTAGAACAGCAGGCCGTTGAGCTCTTCTACAACTGGCAGCACCGACTTGCGCGACACCGAGGTCCAGCAGCCAAAGATCACATCCACTTTGTCTTGCGTCAGCAGCTGCTTGGTCTTCTCGGCAAACAGGGGCCAGTTGGAGGCCGGATCCACCACCACGGCTTCTAGCTTTTTGCCGAGCAGCCCGCCTTTGGCGTTGATCTCGTCAATGGCCATCAGCACGGTGTCTTTCAACACAGTTTCTGAAATGGCCATGGTGCCCGAGAGGCTGTGCAGAATGCCGACCTTGATGGTGTCGGCGGCATGGGTTGGCAGGGCGGACAGGCCCGCCAGGGCGACGGCAGCGGTAAGCGCCTTGAGGGTAAAACGACGTTGCATAGTGTGCTTCTCCAAGAGTTAAAAAACCAGGTCGTCGCGTCTGGGTGACAACTTGCCAAGCCCTTGATGCGATGATGGTTTGACTTTAGACAGTCACTGGCAAACAGGAAATACGCCGGGTGGCGTACGGGCACCACCAGCGTCGGCGGCTTAACGGCCGATCAGTCTGGCAAGTCCAGCACAGTGGCCCGGCGGCAGTTCGAACGACAGCTGGTGGAAGAGACGGCGCTGTGGCAAGGCATGGCGCAGGTCTTGCGCCCGCAAAACGGTGGCTGGCCGGTGTTCAGGCCCTCAGTAATGCGGCGGCAAATCGTCGCTCGGCTGGCGTATGTCCGCCTGACCGGCCACAGGCTGCCGCTCGCGCAGCGCCCGGACCTGGTGAATCAGCGCATCAATCTGCACCTGCTGACGCACGATCACCCGGTCCAGCTGATCCAGCTGGTCTTCAGAAAAGGCGGCCTTGACCTCCAGGTTGGTCAGGCGCTGCTCATGGTCTTGGTGTGGTGCCATGGCGCTATTGGACCCCACGCCGGCGCTCGCGCAGCATGAACAGGTACAAGCTCTCTACCTTGTCGCGGGCCCAAGGCGTTTTGCGCAAGAACTTCAAGCTCGACGCGACGCTGGGGTCCAGCGTGAAGCAGCGAACCGGAATGCGCTCGGCCAAGCCGGCCCAGCCATAGTGGGCCGCCAGCTCGGTCACGATTGCCTCCAGCGTCAGGCCGTGAAGAGGATTCCTGGGCTGACGGAGTGCAAGCACCGGTGAAGGTGCGGGTGCGGTGTCGTCGGGGTCTGCCATAGCCGAATTTTGGCAGAGCACGCCGGTCGGGGCCTCAGCCCCACGCGGGCTCAGCCCTCAAACTGCGGGTGCAGCTGGCGGATGCGCCGCATCGCCATGCCAGCGGCAGCGGTGCGGGTTTCCACGCCGAGTTTGACGTAGACCCGCTCCAAGTGCTTTTTGACCGTCATCGGGCTGGCACCCAATATTTCACCGATGTCGCGGTTGGTCTTGCCCTTGACCAGCCAGTACAGCACCTCGGCCTCGCGCGGTGTCAGCTTGAAACTCAGCGACATGGCCTCGATCACACTTTCGTCGGACACCTCGCGCATGATGATCAACCAGTCGCCACCGCCCTCTGAGTCGCCAATTTGCTGGTGCAGCCGAAAACTCAGACGCTTCGGGCCCTGCTCGATGCTCAGGCGTGGCGGTTCAACTTGGGCAAGCGCATCGGTGGCATGCTGCTGGAGCCAGTCCAGTACTGCCTCAGGCGTGCGCGGCGCCTCGGTACCGCAATAACGCAGCAGCAGTTCGCGCGCCAGCGAGGTCTGCCACATCAGCCGGCCATCACTCAAACGTACGGTGATGCTGGCGTAGCCGAAGGCGTCCAGCGCATTACGGGCCTGGCGTTTTTCGCGTGCGCCCTGCAGGTGCACTGCCATGCGGGCCAGCACCTCCTTGGGCCGGATGGGCTTGGTCACATAGTCCACACCACCGGCCTCCAGCGCAGCCACCAGGTGCTCGGTCTCGGTCAGCCCGGTCATGAAAATGATCGGAATGTGCGCGGTGCGCGGGGCCGCCTTGAGCCGTCGCGCCACCTCGAAGCCATCGATGCCGGGCATCATGGCGTCTAGCAGCACAATGTCGGGCAGCACTTGCTCCGTGCGTTGTAGCGCCGACTCGCCGCCGGTGGCCACCAACACGGTGTAGCCCGACTCGTCCAGCGCGTCATGCAACACCGCCAGGTTGTCGGGCACATCATCCACGATCAGAACCACATCGCTGTGGGCGCGGTCCAGTGGGTCGTCGAGGTTGATGCGGGTCATATCAGGGCATCTGCGGGTCGGGGGTAGGGCCATGGGCCGGGTCGGGCAGGCCGAGCAGCGGCCTGAGCTGCCGGGTCATGCGCTCGAACTGAAACTGCCGGGCCAGATCGCGCATCCGCCCTACAAACACCAGGCAGCCCGGCTGCTCCCGCTCGATCTGCGCCAGCGTGTTCAGAATGCCACGGTAAAAACCCAGCTCAGCGGCTTCGAACAAGGCTTGCAGGGCCGCCGCCGACGGCACCGGCTCAGCTGCCAACGGGGTCTCGGAGGCCGATGCCAGTTCGGGGGCCGCCTCCAACCAGTCCAGCGCCAAGCGTCGCTCGAGCCAGTCGAGCAATTCACTGTGCCGCAGGGGCTTGAGGATGAAATCGTCGGCCGGGACGTTCACGTCGTGGTCGAGCCCCTTGTCAAAGGCGTTGGCCGACACAATGGCCACAGGCAGCGCCGCGCCACCTTTTAGCAAGCGCAGGCGGCGAATCGTCTCCCAACCGTCAATCCCTGGCATGGCCAGATCCATCAGGATCACATCCGGCCGGTAGCCGGTGGCCAGCAGGTCGAGCGCATCATGACCACTGGCCGCAGTGCGCAGCTCAAAACCCAGAGGCTGTAGCAGGCGCAACAGCAGTTCGCGGTCGGTCTCTTCGTTGTCCACCACCAGCACACGCCGGCGCGGCCCGGCGTAGCCCAGGCGCGGCTTTTTGACCCGCAGGCGCAACACCTCGGCGGCATCTGGCGCGCCCAGCCGCACTTCGGGCAAAAACAGCTTGACGCGAAATACCGCACCGGCGCCGGCCGAGCTGTTCAAGCTGAGTTCGCCGCCCATCAAATCGGTGAGCATCTTGGCAATGGTCAGGCCCAGCCCCGCGCCCTGAGGGCTGGCAGGTTCGGCGCCAGCACAGGCGCTGCGGCTGAAGGGCTCAAAAATACGCGCCTGGTCCTGGTCTGTTAGGCCCGGGCCGGTGTCTTCAATGTCGATCACCGCCATCTCCCGCGCATGCCGCACCCGCAAGCTCACCCGGCCCTGTGCCGTGAACTTGATGGCATTGCCCAGCAGGTTGATCAGAATCTGGCGCACTCTTTTTTCATCACCACGCACCACAGCCGGCAGACTGCCCTCGGGCTTGTACTCAAAGGCCAGGCCCTTGGCCTGGGCCTGCAGCTCAAACATGGCCGCCACCTCCGCCATCAGGCTGTCAAAGTGCATCGGCCTCGGCTGCAGGGTGAGCTTGCCACTTTCGATTTGGGCAATATCGAGCGTGCCCTCGATCAGTGACAGCAAATGTTCACCACCGCGCCGGATCACCGCCACCGCCTGCTTGCGGTGCGGCGGAATAGTGGCGTCCTCGCCCATCAGTTGGGCGTAGCCCAGAATACTGTTGAGCGGTGTGCGCAACTCGTGGCTGATGGTGCTGATGTAGCGGCTCTTGGCCTGATTGGCCTGGTCAGCGGCAGCCCGAGCCCGCTCGGCGACCCGGCGGGCGCTTTGCAGTTCGGCATCGGTCTGCCGGTGCGACTCGATCTCACGCATCAGCAAATGGGTTTGCCGGTTGGACTCTTCCTGCGCCACCTGACGGCTCTTGTGGGCCAACACCACCCACCAGGCCACCAGACCGGCAATCAACAGCAGGGCCAGGTAGGCCTTGACAAAGCCGGAGTACAGCGCAGCATGTGGCGCCAGCCGCAGAGCTTCGCCGGTCTGCATGGGCACGAGTCCACGCAGCTCCTGGTGGTACAGCAAACCAAAAACGCTGGCCAACAGAGGCGCAATCACCAGCATCAACAGCAAAAAATAGCCCAGACCGCGGTCCAGGTAGGGCCACAGTGCGCGCGGCATCAGGCGCCGCAGCGTAGCCGACCACTGCGTGGTCAAGCTGGCGTAGGGCTTGCACAGATCACCGCAGCGCGCATCCAGGGTGCAGCACAGCGAACAGATCGACCCCTGATAAGCCGGGCAATGGGCCATGTCGGGCCCCTCATAGTTGCGCTCGCAGATCAGACAGCGCTGCACTGGTTGCTGCACTGGTTGATGAACCGGGCTGCGGCGCGCGATGTAATAGCGCCCACCTGTGGCCCAGGCGATCAACGGCGAGGTCAGTAGAGCGGTCACCAGGGCTATCACAGCTGAAAACGCTTGAGCCAGAGGCCCAAACAGGCCCAGATGCGCTGTAACCGACAGCAGCGAAGCCAGCGCCATGGCGCCCACACCCACCGGGTTGATGTCATACAGATGCGCCCGCTTGAATTCGATCCCCGCCGGAGACAGGCCCAGTGGCTTGTTGATCACCAAATCGGCTACCACCGCCATCATCCAGGCAATGGCGATGTTCGAATACAGGCCCAGCACGTCCCCTAGCGCCTCAAACACATTCATTTCCATCAGCATGAAGGCAATCACAGTGTTGAACACCACCCAGACCACCCGACCCGGGTGGCTGTGGGTCAAGCGTGAGAAAAAATTGCTCCAGGCCAAGGAGCCGGCGTAGGCATTGGTGACATTGATTTTGAGCTGTGACACCACCACCAGCAGCGCGGTTGCCGCCACCGCCCAGCCGTAGTGCGGAAACACGTACTCGTAGGCGGCCAGGTACATCTGGTTGGGGTCCACCGCGCGTTCCACCGGCACCGAATGGCTGATGGCCAGGTAGGCCAGCAGGGCGCCGCCCAGCATCTTGAGCACGCCCAGCACCACCCAGCCCGGCCCGCCGGCCAGCACGGCCAGCCACCAGCGCCAGCGGGTGGCTGGCGTTTGCGCCGGCATAAAGCGAAGGTAGTCGGCCTGCTCGCCCATCTGGGTGATCAGGGCGATGCCTACCGTCAAGGCCGCCCCAAACAGGTGCAAATCAAAGCCGGCCACCGTGGCCTGCTCACCTTTGTAGTGCACCACACCAACCAACGCACCGGGATCAAGCACCGCGACAAAGCCATAAGGCACCAGCAGCAGCAACAACCACAGCGGCTGCGTCCAGAGCTGTAAGCGGCTGATGGCGGACACGCCATGGGTCACCAGCGGAATCACCACCAAGGCGCACACCAAATAACCCCATCGCGGCGGAACGCCCAGCGCCAGCTCCAGCGCATAGGCCATCACGGCTGCCTCCAGGGCAAAGAAGATGAAGGTGAACGAGGCGTAAATCAGTGAGGTGAGCGTCGAGCCGATGTAGCCAAAGCCGGCGCCACGGGTCAGTAAATCCATGTCGAGCCCATAGCGTGCGGCATAAATGCTGATCGGCAGGCCGGCAAGAAAGATGATCAGGCCGGTGGTCAGAATGGCCCACAGTGCATTGGTAAAGCCATATTGCACCAGCAAAGTGGCACCGACCGCCTCCAGAATCAGAAAACTCGCCGCACCGAAGGCGGTGTTGGCGACGCGCCAGTGTGACCACTTGCGAAAGCGCTGCGGGGTGAAGCGCAAAGCATAGTCTTCGAGGGTTTCGCTGCCGACCCAGGCGTTGTAATTGCGCCGTACCAAGGTGATGCGCTGCGGTGCAGCGGTCTGACGAGCAGGAGCGGGGTCAAGTGTCACCAGGCCATGGTGCAGGTTTCATGCCACGGCATGGCTATTGCATACTATTGGGCATGGAACTCACCCCGCGAGAAAAAGACAAGCTGCTTCTATTCACTGCCGCCCTGCTGGCTGAGCGCCGCAAGGCACGCGGACTCAAACTCAACTACCCCGAGGCCATGGCACTGATCAGCGCGGCCGTTATGGAGGGTGCGCGCGACGGCAAGACCGTGGCCCAGTTGATGAGCGAAGGTCGTGCCGTGCTGACGCGTGACGACGTGATGGATGGCATCGCCGAGATGATTCCAGACATCCAGGTTGAGGCCACTTTCCCCGACGGCACCAAGCTCGTCACCGTGCACCAGCCGATTGTTTGAACCCCAATCCAAACGTCCGAGCCACATGACACCAATTAAAAACAAAAGCTCTGCCTTGATCGCTTTGAGCGCGCTGGCTTCTTGGCCCTTTGCCGTTTTTGCCCATGATGGCCACGGCCTCAGCGGCAGCCACTGGCACGCCTCAGACACCTGGGGCCTTGTTGTCCTTGCTGTCGGGCTGGCGCTGGTAGTCGGCTTGTCCGGTCGCGACAAATAAGGCTGCCATGATTCCAGGCGAAATCTTCACTGATGGCCCCGACCACCCGATCAATCCGGGCCGCCGCACCATCAGGCTGGTGGTGCGCAACACCGCCGACCGGCCGATCCAGGTCGGCTCGCACTACCACTTTGCCGAGACCAATGGGGCATTGGGCTTTGACCGCGCCGCCGCCCACGGCATGCGGCTGAACATTCCCTCCGGCTCTGCGGTGCGGTTTGAGCCGGGCCAGCAGCGCACGGTGGAACTGGTGGACTATGCTGGCGACCGGCAGGTATTTGGTTTTCGTGGTTTGGTGCAAGGACAGCTTTAATGGCAACGATAGGGCGCCGCGCCTACGCGGAAATTTTTGGCCCCACCGTGGGCGACCGGGTGCGGCTGGCCGACACCAACCTGCTGATCGAGGTGGAGCAGGACTACACCTTGCGCGCCGGCGGCTACGGCGAAGAGGTGAAGTTTGGCGGCGGCAAAACCATCCGCGACGGCATGGCCCAGTCGCAACGCACGCGCCATGAGGGCGCGGTGGATTGCGTCATGACCAATGCGCTGATCGTGGACCACGGGGGCATCGTCAAGGCGGACATCGGCCTCAAAGGCGGGCGCATCGTGGCCATCGGCAAGGCCGGCAACCCGGATGTGCAACCCGGCGTGGACATCATCATCGGCCCCGGCACAGAAATCATCAGCTGCGAGGGCAACATCGTCACTGCCGGCGGCATCGACAGCCATATTCACTTCATCTGCCCGCAGCAAATCGAAGAAGCCCTGGCCAGCGGCGTCACCACCATGATGGGCGGCGGCACCGGGCCGGCCACCGGCACCTTTGCCACCACCTGCACGCCCGGCCCCTGGAACATCGAGCGGATGCTGCAGGCCGCCGACGCCTTTCCGATGAACCTGGGTTTCTTGGGCAAGGGCAACGCCAGCCTGCCGGCCGCGCTGCACGAGCAGATCGATGCCGGCGTGATCGGCCTCAAGCTGCACGAAGACTGGGGCACCACCCCGGCGGCCATCAGCAACTGCCTGGACGTGGCCGACGCCACCGACACCCAGGTGGCGATCCACTCCGACACGCTGAATGAATCGGGTTTTGTGGAAAACACCATTGCCGCCACCAAGGGCCGGGGCCTGTGTGCCTTCCACACCGAAGGCGCGGGCGGCGGCCACGCCCCCGACATCCTGCGCGTGGTGGGCGAGGCCAATTTCCTGCCCAGTTCCACCAACCCAACCATGCCTTACACGGTGAACACGCTGGACGAGCACGTGGACATGCTGATGGTCTGCCACCACCTCGACGCTGGCATTGCCGAAGACCTGGCCTTTGCCGAAAGCCGCATCCGCCGCGAAACCATCGCCGCGGAAGACGTGCTGCACGACCTGGGCGCCATCAGCATGATGAGCAGCGACAGCCAGGCCATGGGCCGCGTGGGCGAAGTGATCCTGCGCACCTGGCAAACGGCGCACAAGATGAAGCTGCAGCGCGGCGCCCTGCCCGAGGACAGCGCGCGCAACGACAACTTCCGCGTCAAACGCTACGTGGCCAAGTACACCATCAACCCGGCCATTGCCCACGGCATCAGCCACGAGGTCGGCAGCATCGCGGTGGGCAAATGGGCCGACCTGGTGGTCTGGAAGCCGGCGTTTTTCGGCGTCAAGCCGGCGCTGATCCTCAAAGGTGGCTTCATCGCCATGGCCGCCATGGGCGACCCGAATGCGTCCATCCCCACGCCGCAGCCGGTGCACTACCGGCCCATGTTCGGCGCGTTTGGTGGCGCACTGGCCCGTGGTTCCCTCACCTTTGTGTCGCAGGCTGGCCTGCAGGCTGGCGTGAAAGAGCGCTTTGGTCTGGCCAAGCAGGTGGCCGCCGTGAAAAACATCCGCGGCGTGCGCAAGCAGCACATGGTGCACAACCACTACCTGCCCAAGATGGAGATTGACGCCCAGACCTACAGCGTGCGCGCCGACGGCCAGCTGCTCACCTGCGAGCCAGCGGTGAGCCTGCCAATGGCGCAGCGGTATTTTCTGTTCTGAAGGCTGTGGAAATCCGGGCCGACGACCTGCAAGGCGAAGCCATCAAGGCCTTGCTGCGATTGCATCTGGACGCCATGTACCAGCATTCCCCGCCTGAGAGTGTGCACGCGCTGGATGTCGAAGCACTGCGCCATCCCTCCATCACGTTTTGGACAGCCTGGGCCCATGGCGACTTGCTGGGTTGCGGGGCGCTCAAGCGACTCAGCCCTGACCACGGCGAAATCAAGTCCATGCGGACAGCCGATGCGCACCTGCGCAAAGGCGTTGCGCGCGCCCTGCTTCGGCACATTGAATCTGCGGCGCGGGCTGAAGGCATGGGACGCCTCAGCCTGGAGACTGGCTCTACCGCGCCTTTTGCGGCGGCCCTTCGCTTGTACGCCAGCGAAGGTTTCGTGAACTGCGGCCCATTTGCCGACTACACACTGGACCCGTTCAGCGTGTTCATGACCAAGTTATTGGCCGACCAGGGACTACAGCCCTGATGGCCTGCTCGTCTGTCAAGCCAACGGCTCCGGTGAGCCGTTGTTACGGTCGGAGGTTGCCTCAAAATTGATTTTGGCTTCCGAACGATCAGAGTGCAGCGAAAAACCATTGGGCGTCGGCGTCAAATGGATGTTGTCGCCCAAAACAACCCCTAATTTGGCACAGAGCGCCTCGGGGAAAATAAGCCCGATCTCGTCACCCACCTCGATCAAATCCAAACGCTCCACCAAGCACTCCCAGTCGTCACCGCACTATAACCATGCTGACCGTCAACAAACTCATTCCCCAAGGCCAAGGCCTGGCATCAGCACTGCTCAAACGGGCCGGCACAGTCGAACTGGATTGGGATGTGCGCCAAAAAAGCCGATTTGACGCCACCGACTCAGCCGGCCGCAGCCTGGGCGTATTTTTGCCGAGGGGTACCGTGGTGCGCGGCGGCGATGTGCTGGTGGCCCAAGACGGCTCGCTGGTGCGGGTGAGTGCCGCACCCCAGCAGGTGCTGCGCATCACCCACTGCCAGGCCCATGGCACGCCTTTCGACCTGATCCGAGCCGCCTATCACCTGGGCAACCGGCATGTGCCGATCGAGCTCAAGCCCGACTACCTGCAGATTGAACCCGACCACGTGTTGGCCGACATGCTGCGCGCCATGCACATGATCGTGCATCAGGTAGAGCATCCCTTTGAGCCCGAGAACGGCGCCTACGCCACCGGCGGCCACGGGCACGGCCACGGCGCGGGTCACCATGGGCATGGCGATGACCATGACCACGAACACGATCACCCCCATTGACGGCGCAGACCATGTCTGACACCAGTCTCCTGCAGCTGATGTGGCTGGCCTCACCGGCCTTGCCTATTGGCGGATTTTCTTACTCAGAATGCCTTGAAAGCAGCGTGGATGCTGGATATGTTGCTACAGAAAGCGAAGCATCCGAGTGGCTGGCGGATCAGTTGCAACTGAGCCTGGCGCGCTCTGAGCTGGCAGTGCTGGCCCAGGCTATTCCCGCCTGGCGGGCGCAAGACCATGACCGCATCGCTGAGCTCAACGCCTGGGTGCTGCACACTCGCGAAAGCGCTGAACTGCGGGCACAAACTGAGCAAATGGGCCGCTCATTGCTGGAGTGGCTGCGCAACCACAACACCGCCAGCACCACGCAAATCCAGATGCTGGCCGAGCTAAAACCCACCTACCCGCTGGCCTTTGCCCTGGCCGCTGGCAGCACCACCGCGCCGCTGCGGGATTGCCTGCTGGCCTTCGCCTTTGGCTGGGCCGAGAACATGATGCAGGCCGCCGTCAAGGCCGTGCCGCTGGGCCAAAGTGCCGGCCAGCGCATCCTGTCGCGCCTGGCCGCCGAGATTCCTGATGCCGTAGACCACGCCCTGTCGCTCACCGACGAGACCCGCCAGGCTTTTTCGCCCATGCTGGCCATCTTGTCGGCCCAGCATGAAGTGCAATACTCCCGCCTCTTCCGTTCCTGAAAGCACCACCATGTCAGCCCTGCACCACATCGCCAACCGCACCCGCAAGCTGCCGCCCCTGCGTGTGGGCATCGGCGGCCCGGTCGGCTCCGGCAAAACCACGCTGCTGGAGATGCTGTGTAAGGGCATGCGCGAACGCTATGAGCTGGTAGCCATCACCAATGACATCTACACCAAAGAAGACCAGCGCCTGCTCACGGTGAGCGGCGCTTTGCCGGCCGAGCGCATCATGGGCGTGGAAACTGGCGGCTGCCCACACACAGCCATCCGCGAAGACGCCTCCATCAACCTGGAGGCCATCGACCGAATGCTGGTCGATTTTCCGGACGCTGACATTGTGTTTGTGGAGAGCGGCGGCGACAACCTAGCCGCCACTTTCAGCCCCGAGCTGTCAGACTTGACGATTTACGTCATCGACGTCGCCGCTGGCGAAAAAATCCCGCGCAAGGGCGGCCCCGGCATCACCAAGAGCGACCTGTTCGTCATCAACAAGACCGATCTGGCCCCCTATGTGGGCGCCGACCTGGCGGTGATGGCGGCAGACACCACCCGCATGCGCACCACCGCCAAAGGCCTCAAGCCCTTTGTCATGACCAACCTCAAAACTCGGACCGGTCTGGCCGAGGTGATCGAGTTCATCGAGACCAAGGGCCTGCTGCGCGCCGGCTAGAATCAACAGCGCTGGAAGCGTGGCAGAGTGGTCGATTGCACCGGTCTTGAAAACCGGCGATGTTTTGCGACATCCGTGAGTTCGAATCTCACCGCTTCCGCCAAAAACCCCTATCAAGGGGGTTTTTTTCGTCTCAAAAGCCCCGGTTTATCGCGCTGGTCTGCGCCAACCAGTTTTTCATGAAACCCGTCCCAAGGGGGGTGGCAACGACGGCACACGAATTTATCCGTGGGCGACATCATTTCCCAGCAATAACCGGACATAGCGTGTGTAAGGTGTTCCCTTGGCCTGGGCCTTAACCTTGGGGGCGTCAAGCAGATTTTGAGGCAAGCGCAGGTTCAGCGCTGCCGCCTTGGGTTCAAATTCAAAGCTGGCCGGCTTGAAGCCAGACAGGTCGTACTTTGAAAGATCTGCTTCAGCGACAAACCGCTCTGCAGCAGCATCACTCGGCAGTGACGGCAAGAGCTTAGACTTGGTTTTCATAATGATCAATTTCCTTCTGGTGCATGAAGCGGGCGCTAATTGGACGTAGCAGCGTGTGGACGTCATCTTGACGCAGCATGAAAACCAGAAACACGAAACGCCCAGCCTTCGTGCGTCCAATGGCTCGCAGGCGCGGCTCGTCTGGGCGAGGATCCGGCCTGACAGCAGGGTTGCCAAGCAGTACCTGCTCAATTTCCTCAAGACTGACACCATGCTTGCCGCATTTTGGCCAATTGCCATCGTCCCAGTCAAAGCCCGCGAATCACACACCGTGACGATACGTATTTGTCTACACAATTGCAACTACAGAATCTGCTGTGGCCGGGTCAAGATGAATTGTTTTTTAGTATCGAATGCGATACTATTTGTCAACGGGCAAGCAAGATAAGAACATCACCGCTATGCGCAACAATCCCCGCGATTGGCGCATTGAACAGCTTGAATCTGTTGCAGCGCATGCTGGCTTGAAGGTCCGCAAAAATGGTGGCAGCCTCGTCGTGATTCAACGTGATGGTTGCCCGCTCGAAGTATGTGTACCAGCACGCAAACCCATTAAAGCTGTGTACGTGCTGCAGTTGCTAGCCTTGATTGATTGGAGCCCAGATTGAAACCAAAATTCAGCGACTACCCCCTTGAAATTCGCCCATTAACCGCTGAAGAAGGTGGTGGTTTTCTCGCGACTTTTCCTGACCTGCCAGGCTGCCTGGCAGATGGTGAAACGCCTGAAGAAGCAATTGCAGACGCTCGCGGTGCGTTTGAGTGTTGGATGGATGCTCATATTGCCGACGGTCGTCCAGTGCCAAGTCCTGGCATCTTCAATGCGTCTGGCAAATTTGTGCAGCGCCTTCCGCGTAGCATTCATTCACGCCTTCAACACCAAGCCAAGGCCGAAGGGGTGAGCCTAAACCAGCTTGTCACAGCCTACATTTCTGAGGGTTTGGGACGGCATAGCGCAATTTGATCGCCATGGCTGCTGCTCCCCGCGTCAACCCCGAAGACTTCTTCCGGCCCGAAGAATGGGCTCGCCTGAGTCAGCGTTCCGCTTGGCGCGGCTGGGCTTGTGTGGCCCATTGTTGGGCGGTGATCGCTGCATCCATGGCTTTGGTGGCGTGGTCCCCTTGGTTCATCCCCTTGGCCATTCTTTGGGTAGGCAACCGGCAATTGGGCCTGTTCATTTTGATGCACGACGCAGCTCATGCGGTGTTACATCCCTCCCGGCGAATCAACGATGCGATGGGGTTTTGGTTGTGCGGCACCGAGCTGCATCGCTACCGCAGTTACCACTTGCAACACCACCGCTATGTCCAGCAAAGCGAGGATCCAGACTTGGTGTTGTCGGCCCCGTTCCCCATCAGCCGGGCTTCATTGCGGCGAAAAATGTGGCGCGACATCTCGGGCCAGACCTTTTACAAGCAACGCATCGCGCCCGGAGTGAGCGCTTGGCGCCAGCCGCCACTGGAGCAAAGCCGCTGGGCATCGTTGGGGCAGTGGATACACCAAACCCGTTGGTTTTTGGGTGGCAACGCGGTTTTTGCTTTGGCTTTTACCGCTGCCGGTTGGGGCTGGCTGTGGCTGGGCGTGTGGTTGTTACCCATGGCCACTTGGTTGCCGCTGATCACCCGCTTGCGCAATATTTCAGAGCATGCCTTGGTCGCACCCAACGAGCCCGACCCTTTGCAGCATGCGCGCACCACGCATGCCAATTTTTGGGAGCGGATGTGGCTGGCGCCATACTGGGTCAATTACCACTGTGAGCATCACATGTTCACCCAAATTCCTTGCTGGAATTTGCCCTTGGCGCACCGCTGGCTGCATGAAAAAGGGCTGATGGCGCGCATGAATACCTCGCCCAGTTACGCCGCGCTGTTGCGCCAGGCCGCGTCAGTTTGAAACCTGCTTCGCGGCTTGATTTGCTGCAAGCTTGTCTCGCCTGACTGTCATGCCAGCATGATCGCCGCACGTGACAACTTGGCCGGGCTGTGCCCGACCCTTTGAGCTACTCAGGGAAGGCACACCCCGCAATTCTGGCGGTGCCTACGCCAGCCCAGCAGATTTGGTGGTTGAATCGCAGCCAGATGAGACACACTCCCAGCCACCCACCACCCGAAGCGCAGCCACTGGGCTCAACGCTGGCTGGCTGGTGGCATCGCCTCACCACCAGCTTGGGCGCGGGCGCCACCAGCCCGGCCATACCGCAGGCGCTGTGGGACGCCACGCTGGCCCGCCACCCCTTTCTGGCCGAGCGTGATGCAACCGACCTGCAGCAGTTGCGGCTGCTGAGCATGCAGTTTTTGGGCAGCAAGCAGTTCAGCGGCGCCCAGGGCCTGCAGGTGACCGACGAAATGGCGCTGTCCATTGCGGCCCAGGCCTGCCTGCCGGTGCTCAGGCTGGGGCTGCACTGGTACGACGACTTCAGTGGCATCGTGGTCCATCCCGACGCCATGCTGGCACCGCGCGAAGTGCATGACGATGCTGGCGTGGTGCACCATTACCAGGAAGAACTCAGCGGCGAGGCCATGCCCGGCGGGCCGGTGACGCTGAGCTGGCCCGACGTCCAGGCAGCATCGGTGGCAGACGGCTACAGCGTGGCTATCCACGAGTTTGTGCACAAGCTCGACATGCGAGACGGCCTGGCCGACGGCTGCCCGCCCATGCCCTCGCGCGCATTGGCCCGGCGTTGGCAGACCGTGATGCAAGCCGCCTACCGGGATTTCAAAGAGGCTCTGTCCATGGCCAATCGCTTTGGCGGTCCCCAGCCTTGGCTAGACCCCTACGCCGCCACGGCCCCAGCCGAATTTTTTGCGGTGAGCTGCGAGGCCTACTTTGTCAACCGGCCACGCTTTGCCCTGGAGTGGCCCGCTTTGCTGGAACTGTTTGATGCGTTTTTTCTGGGGCCGGAACAGCCGCAATGAAACCCCGACGCGCTCGCGGCGCATTACCTTGCCGCAACACTGATTCCGGCAGTAGTTGTTGGCGTCGGCGTCAACACTAAAACGAGCCGATTTGGCTAGCAACCGGCTTTCACTCAGGCAGTCTCAGAGATCTCGCGCGTGGCTTCATCTCGTATGGCTGGACCTGGTCCGTCGGTTTTACCTTGTCGAGCGTAAAGGCAGATTTAGCCTACCCAATACGCAATGGGCTATTCGAGGCTCGACGCCTACGTCTGCGCCACTGCAGCCGCTCAAACACGGTGTGGGCCATGCCGTTTGCTCCCAGACATGGCGCTCAGCTGGCCGGGTCGCGCAGCTCCCAGCGCAGCGCATCTATTTGGGACAGCAGTTCAGGCGACAGGGTGGTTCCCCAGGCGTCTAGGCATTGGTCCAATTGATCCACGCTGTTTACCCCCAGAATCGTGCTCGTCACGCGCCAATTGGTGTAGCAAAAAGCCAGTGCCATCGTGGTTGGGCTTAGCCCCTGTTGACGCGCCAGTGCGTTGTAACGCTGCGCGGCAGCCAATGACTCGGCGCGGCCCCAGCGCCCCTTGCGAATTGCCTCAAACAAGTTCATGCGCCCGCGCGGCGCTGCTTCGCCCAGGTAGCCAGAGGCGTCGTATTTGCCTGTCAACTGCCCAAAGCCCAAAGGCGAATAGGCCAGCAGGCCGATCTGCTGCCGATACAGCACCTCGTCAAGCCCGTTATCGACCACGCGGTTGATCAGGCAGTAGGGGTTTTGCACCGAGACGATACGTGGCAGACCCTGCTCGGCCGCTACGCGGGCGAACTCCATGACGCCATAGGGGGTTTCGTTGGAGAGGCCGATCTCGCGCACCTTGCCGGCCCGGACCAGCTGCGCCAAGCCTTCGAGCTGCTCGCGCGTGCTCGAGAGGTCAGTGCGCACCTTGGCTGGCTCGAAATACGGGTTGCCAAAGGCTGGCACATGGCGCACCGGCCAGTGAATCTGATAGAGGTCGATCACGTCGGTTTGCAGCCGGCGCAGGCTGTCCTCGCAGGCGCTCACGATGTCAGCCGCTGTCAGGTTGTCGCTGCCACCGCGCAACCAGGCCATGCCCCGCGACGGGCCCGCCACCTTGGAGGCCAGCGTCCAACGCCGACGCACGCCCGGGTTGCGGGCAAAGTAGTTGCCGATGATGGTCTCGGTCGCGCCGTAGGTTTCGGCCCGGGTCGGCACCGAGTACATCTCGGCGGTATCAAGAAAATCGACACCACGCTCCAAGCTGTGCGCCATGATGCGATGCGCCTCTGCCTCGTCTACCTGCTCACCAAAGGTCATGGTCCCAAGGCAAATTGGGCTTACTGCAAGGGCGCTTTGGCCGAGTTTGATTTTTTTAAGGTTCATGGAACTTGGTTAGGTTTTTAAGTGAATGCGCCCGGCTCGTGGGCCCGGAATTCTTCTTGCAGGCGCAGCACACGGCGCTGTACCTTGCCGGTGGTGGTCATCGGCAGGGCGTCAATAAATTCGATTTCTTTGGGGTATTCGTAGGGCGCTAACTTGCCACGCACATGGGCCTGCA
The DNA here is from genome assembly GCA_014190675.1 of Comamonadaceae bacterium. Lineage (GTDB taxonomy): Bacteria > Pseudomonadota > Gammaproteobacteria > Burkholderiales > Burkholderiaceae_C > Rhodoferax. The sequence continues at coordinate 47,799 of BJGT01000009.1, forward strand.
AATCGGCCACTAGGGCAGATTCGAATTCACTCCTGGCCTGCGCCTGAGCTGGTCGCTTGGCGAGGTGCTCTGGGCTGAGCACCACATAGGCCTTGACCAGCGCGCCACGCTCGCGGTCGGGCTTGGGCACCACGGCGGCATTCAGCACCGCCGGGTGCTTGACCAGGCAGTTCTCAATCTCGCCCGGGCCAACGCGGTAGCCCGCAGCCTTGAACACATCGTCGGCCCGACCCTGGTACCACAGGTAGCCGTCCGCATCGCAGATGGCCAGGTCGCCGGTGCGGCACCAGTGCCCGCTGAACCTGGCCAGTGTCGCGGCCTCGTTTTTCCAGTAGCCCAAAAAGAAAATTGGGTCCGGGTCGCCATGCACATCCAAGCGATGCAAGGCCACATCGCCCACCACACCCACAGGGCACTCATGCCCAGCCTCGTCAATCACTGCCACCCTATGGCCCGGATAAGCCCGCCCCATGCTGCCGGGCTTGGCCGGCCAGCCGATGCCGGCCGGGGGCCCCAACCCGCCGCCGGGCCGCCCCAAGGCGGGTTGCGCCCCCTCGGGGGGCAGCGCAGTACGCGCAGCGACAAGCGTGGGGGCGCAGTTACCTACGATGTAGTTGATCTCGGTCTGGCCGAACATTTCGTTGACGGTCACGCCAAGTTGCGCCTGGCAGTAGTCGAATACTGCATCCCCCACCGACTCACCCGCGCTCATGATGGCCTGCAGTTGCAGGCCGAACTGCTCACGCACCGTGCGGCCCAGTTCGCCGGGGTAGGCTTTCATCATGGCTTTGAGCGCGGTCGGGAACAAAAAGGTGTGGGTCACGCCAAAGCGGTGCATCAGCTCAAAAGCGGCCTGTGGGCTGAAGCGGCCGCTGTAGGCCACGATCGGGCGACCAAAGTACAGCGTGGGCAGCAGCGCGTCCATCAGGCCGCCGGTCCAGGCCCAGTCGGCCGGGCTCCAGAACACCGCAGCGCTGTCGGCGTTGGCGCCGCCGTCAAAACCAAACCAGTTCTGGCTGCACACAAAGCCACTCAGGTTGCCGATCAGCGCGCGGTGCGGAATGAGTGCGCCCTTAGGGTTGCCGGTGGTGCCACTGGTGTAGATCAGCACGGCGGCCTCGTTGGCCCGGGTGTTGACCGCAGCAAAGTGGTCCGGCGCGCCGGCCAGCGCCTGGGCGTAGTCCAGATCAGCCTGGGCCGCAGCGGCCCCGACACCCAGCACCCGGCCCAGATGTGGGCAGTGGCCCCGCACCGACAACAGGTTGTCAATAGAACTCTCGTCACAAATCGCCAGCACCGCCTCGCTGTCATGCAGCCGGTACTCGAGCGCGTCCGGACCGAACAGCATAGACAGCGGCATGGCCACCGCCCCCATCTGCAGCACTGCCATGTAGGCCACTGCCGTCTCGAAACGCTGTGGCATCACGATCGCCACCCGGTCGCCCCGCCCCACGCCCAGCGCAACCAGCACCTGCGACAGCCGATTGGCCTGCGCCTGCAGCTCGGCATAGGTATAGAAAGTGGCTGAGCCCCCCGTATCCATTGAATGGATAGCTATTCTTTTGGTGGCATCTGGCGCGGCAGCCCAGCGCGCGCTGCAAACCTGCGCCATATTAAAGCGCTCGGGCACCTGCCAGCCAAAGCGGCTGTGCAGCACAGAATAGGCATTGGGGCTCTTGGCGGTCGGGGGCCGGCGCACCGGCCTGTCCCTGTTTTGACTGACGCTCACGATCACTCTCCGTATGATGTGCCAAATGTACCAAGCCAAACGCCATTCCCGCAGTGAATTCGTCCCGATCCGCCAGTTGCAGTACCACGTGCGCGTTTGGGGTGAGCCTGCGGCCGACAAAATACCGCTGGTGATGGTGCATGGCTGGATGGACGTGGCGGCGAGCTACCAGTTCATGGTGGACGCCTTCAGCCAAGACCACCATGTGATTGCGCCCGACTGGCGCGGCTATGGCCTGACCGACAGTGGCGGAGCCGACAACTTTTGGCAGGCCGACTACTTGGCCGACCTTGATTTTTTGCTCGACCACTATGCCCCGGGCCGCGCTGTCAATCTGGTAGGCCACAGCATGGGGGGCGGTGTGGTGATGCTGTACGCTGGCATCCGTCCCGAGCGGGTGCGCCGGTTGGTCAACTTGGAGGGCTTTGGCATGCCGGCCACCACCCCTGACCAGGCCGCTGGCCGCTACGCACGCTGGATGGACGAGCTCAAGCAACTGCACCGTGGCGAAAAAGCCCTCAGGCCCTACCCTGACAGCGCCGGCGTGGCACGCCGCCTTACCAAGACCAACCCGCGCCTCTCACCCGACAAGGCCGCCTGGCTGGCACAGCACTGGGCACGACAAAACAGCCACGGAGAGTGGCAGATTTTGGGCGAAGCTGCCCACAAACTCGCCAACGCCAACCTGTATCGGCTTGACGAAGTGATGGCCATTTACGCCCTCATCAGCATGCCCACGCTGGCAGTTGAGGCTGACCACAACCAACTTAACGAGTGGTGGAAAGGCCGCCTCACCCTGGGGGAGCACCATCGGCGGCTGTCCGTGCTGCCGCAGGTCAAGATTGCTCGCATCCAGGACGCCGGCCACATGATGCACCACGACCAGCCTGAGCAACTCGCCGCGCTGATCGAGGGCTTTATCGCCTAAGGCCGGACCGCAGCGGATCGGCGTCCGGCGCGGCATGAGAAAATGCGTCTCAACAACCAACCGCAACGATCAGGATACCCATCATGGAAGCAGAACACATCAACCTCATTGGCACCCAATTGGCAGATCTGAGCGCACGCACTGCCGCGCTCAGGGGGTATCTTTGACTACGATGCTAAAGCTGAACGTCTGAGGACCGTCAACGCCTCGCTGGAAGACCCCACGGTCTGGAACGACCCCAAACGTGCCCAAGAGCTCGGCCGCGAGAAAAAATCACTCGACGGCATTGTGCTCACCCTCAATGACCTGACCCGCGAGCTGGCCGACAACAGCGAGCTCTACGACCTGTCCAAGGAGGACGGTGACGAGGCTGGCCTGCTGACCATCGAAGAAGAAACCGCCGAGCTCGCCCTGACCATCGAGGGGCTGGAGTTCCGCCGCATGTTTAACAACCCGGCTGACCCGCTCAACGCCTTTTTGGACATTCAGGCCGGCGCCGGCGGTACCGAAGCCTGCGACTGGGCCAGCATGCTGCTGCGCCAGTACCTCAAATACGCCGAGCGCAAGGGCTTCAAGGCCACCATTGAAGAAGAGTCCGCTGGTGACACAGCCGGCATCAAGGGCGCCACCATCAAGGTCGAGGGCGAATACGCTTTTGGCTTGCTGCGGACTGAGACCGGCGTGCACCGGCTGGTGCGCAAGTCGCCGTTTGACTCGTCGGGCGGCCGCCACACCTCGTTCGCCTCGGTGTTTGTCTACCCCGAGGTGGATGACTCGATCGAGATCGACATCAACCCGGCCGATGTACGCACCGACACCTTCCGCGCCAGCGGCGCTGGCGGCCAGCACATCAACAAGACCGACTCGGCGGTGCGCCTCACGCACATCCCTACCGGCATCGTGGTGCAGTGCCAGGACGGCCGCAGCCAGCACGGCAACCGCGACGTGGCCTGGAAGCGCCTGCGCAGCCGCCTCTATGACTTTGAAATGCGCAAACGCATGGAAGAGCAGCAAAAGCTCGAAGACACCAAGACCGATGTCGGCTGGGGCCACCAGATCCGCTCTTATGTACTGGACCAAAGCCGCATCAAGGACCTGCGCACCAACTACGAAACCTCGGCCACGCAAAAAGTGCTGGATGGCGACCTCGACCCCTTCATTCAGGCCTCTCTCAAGCAGGGCGTCTGATGAGCAACTGGCAACACCCCAAAGCCCCAGTCCAGGCGCTGATTTTCGACATGGACGGCACCATGATCGACTCGATGGGCCACCACAAGCAAAGCTGGGTGGCCTTTGCGGCCAACCATGGGCTAGACATCGAGGTTGGTGAGCTGATGCGCCGTACCACCGGGCGCACTGTGGTGGAATGCATGAACGAGCTGTTCCAGACCGAGCTTTCGCCCGAGCGCAACCGCGAACTCGCCGAGCAAAAAGAGGCGCTGTACCGAGAGGCTTTCGGCCCAGCGTTTCGCGAGGTGGCAGGTTTTACCGAGTTTGCTGGCCGTGCCTGGGCGCTTGGCCTAAAAGTGGGCGTGGGCACTGCCGGAGACCGCCACAACATTGCCTTTGCCTTTGGCCACCTGCAGCTGCCGCAGGCACCGCACGCGGTGGTGGGCGGCGACGAAGGCTTGCCCGGCAAACCCGAACCCGCTATATTTTTGGAAGCAGCCAAGCGAATGGGCATCAGCCCCGAGGCCTGTATTGTGTTTGAAGACGCGCCCTTTGGCATCGAAGCCGCACGCCGCGCCGGCATGCGCGCCGTGGCCCTGTGCACCTCGCACCGGGCTGAAGAACTGGCTGGCCCGCACGTGATCGCCAGCGTGAATAATTACCTTGACCTGATGAATTCAGGCTTTTTGGAGACCTTGTATGTTGCAACTTCGTGATGGCACCAGCCCGGCCACAGTGATCCGCCGCACCGATTACACCGCCCCGCCCTACTGGGTGGACACGGTCGACCTGAGCTTTGACCTGGACCCCGCCAAAACCCGGGTGCTCAACAAAATGGTGCTGCGCCGCAACCCCGATGTGCCGGCCCAGCCGCTCAAACTCGACGGCGAAGACCTCAATCTGGCCCGAGTGCTTATCAACGGCCAGGGCACCGCCTTCAAGATCGAGAACCAGCAACTGGTGCTGGACGGCCTGCCCGCCGAGGGCAGCTTTGAGCTGGAAATATTTACCACCTGCGCACCCACAAAAAACACTGGCCTGACCGGTCTGTATTTGAGCCAAGGTTCGTTTTTTACCCAGTGTGAGGCCGAGGGTTTTCGGCGCATTACCTATTTTCTGGACCGCCCGGACGTGATGGCCAGCTACACCGTTACCCTGCGGGCTGACCGGCAAAAGTACCCAGTGCTTCTGTCCAACGGCAACCTTGTGACGCAGGGCCCGCTTGAGGGGCCTGGCAACGAGGGCCGCCACTTTGCCACCTGGGTCGACCCGCACAAAAAACCCTGCTACCTGTTTGCGCTGGTGGCGGGCCAGTTGGTGTGCCGCGAGCAACGCATTTTGTCGCGCGCCGGCAAAGCACATGTGCTGCAGGTCTATGTCAGGTCTGGCGACATGGACAAAACCGAGCATGCCATGCACTCGCTGATGGCCTCGGTGGCCTGGGACGAGGCCCGCTTCGGCCTGCCGCTGGACCTGGAGCGCTTCATGATCGTGGCCACCAGCGACTTCAACATGGGCGCCATGGAGAACAAGGGCCTGAACATTTTCAACACCAAATATGTGCTGGCCAACCCTGCCACCGCCACAGACGCCGACTACGCCAACATCGAAAGCGTGGTGGGGCACGAGTATTTCCACAACTGGACAGGCAACCGAGTCACCTGCCAAGACTGGTTTCAACTCAGCCTCAAGGAGGGTTTGACGGTGTTCCGGGATCAGGAATTTTCCCAAGATTTGTGCACCACCGCCTCGGCCCGGGCGGTCAAACGCATTGAAGACGTTCGGGTGCTGCGCACCGCCCAGTTCCCCGAAGACGCCGGCCCCATGGCGCACCCTGTGCGCCCTGACAGCTACATCGAGATCAACAACTTCTACACAGTCACCATTTACGAAAAAGGTGCCGAAGTGGTGCGCATGATGCAAACCCTGGTTGGACGCGCCGGCTTTGCCCAGGGCCTGAGCCTGTACTTCGCGCGCCACGATGGCCAGGCCGTAACCTGCGATGACTTTGCCCAGGCCATCGCCGATGCCAACCCAGAGTCTGATCTGGCGCGGCTGCTGCCTCAGTTCAAACGCTGGTATAGCCAAGCTGGCACACCACGCCTACAGGCCGTTGGGCATTACGATGCCCAGGCCCAGACCTACACCCTGAGCTTTAAGCAAAGCTGCCCGGCCACCCCGGGGCAATCTGACAAAGCACCCAGCGTCATCCCGGTCAGCCTGGGGCTGGTTGGCATCAGCGGCGCCGCGCTGCCGCTGCGCCTGCAAGGTGCAGAAACCGTCACCGACAAGCATCTGCTGGTGATGACCGAAGCGGCGCAGTCCATCACCTTCTTGCAGGTAACAGAAGAGCCTGTGCCGTCTATCCTGCGCGGCTTTAGCGCCCCGGTGCTGCTGCAATTCGACTACTCAGATGGGCAGTTGCTCACACTGCTTGCCTCAGACCCTGACCCCTTCAACCGCTGGGAGGCGGGCCAGCGCTTGGCACTGAGAATCGCCATCGAATCCATCACACAAAAGCCGGCAAGCAGTGCACCAAGCCCACTGCCCCAGGCCTATTTGGCCGCCCTGCGCGCACTGCTGCGCACTGAGCACCTAGACGCCGCCTTCAAAGAGCTCGCGCTGACCCTTCCATCTGAAACCTATATCGCCGAGCAGCTCGACAGCGTAGACCCGCAACGCATCCATGCCGTGCGCGAGGCGATGCGCCTGCAGCTCGCCATCGGCTTGCAAGCTGATTGGCACTGGGCCTTTGAGGCCCACCAAAACAACGGCGGCTACAGCCCAGACTCAGCTTCGGCCGGCCGCCGCGCCCTGGCAGGTCTGGCGCTCAGCCAGCTTTGCCTGGCCGCGCGTGAAACTGGCGACAGCCTGTGGCCAGGCAAAGCCTACCAGCGCTTCAAAGATGCCGACAACATGACCGACCGCCTTGGCGCACTGGCTGCGCTGGTCAACAGCGGCCATGAGCTTGCCGCCCCGGCACTGGCGCGTTTTCATGCGCTCTTTCTGCGAGAGGAACTGGTGCTCGACAAATGGTTTGCAATACAGGGCAGCACCTGCGACCGCGGCGGCCAGGTGCTGCCCGCGGTACGCCAACTGCTCAGCCACCCAGACTTCAACCTGCACAACCCCAACCGGGCGCGCAGCCTGATCTTCAGCTACTGCAGCGCCAACCCTGGCGCTTTTCACCGCAGCGACGCCGCCGGCTATGTTTTTTGGAGCGAACGCGTGCTCGAACTCGACAGCTTCAACCCCCAGGTGGCCGCGCGGCTTGCGCGTGGCCTGGACCGCTGGAGAAAGCTCGCCGAGCCCTACCGCAGTGCGGCGCGCGAGGCCATCGCCCGGGTTGCCAGCAAGACCGACCTCAGCAACGACGTGCGTGAGGTAGTCAGCCGGGCCCTGGAAGACTGAACCATGACAAGCAAAATCTCCCTCACCCGCTATCTGGTTGAGCAGCAACGTGTAGGCGGGCTGATCCCGTCCCAGCTGCGTTTGCTGCTCGAGGTCGTAGCGCGGGCCTGCAAAGGCATCAGCCAAGCCGTCAACAAGGGGGCCTTGGGTGGCGTGCTGGGCAGCGCCGACATCGAGAACGTGCAAGGCGAGATCCAAAAAAAACTCGACATCATTGCCAACGACGTTCTGATTGAGGCCAATGAATGGGGCGGCCATTTGGCGGCTATGGCCAGCGAAGAGATGGGCAGCATCTATGTTGTGCCGAACCGCTATCCCCAGGGCGAATACCTGCTGCTATTCGACCCGCTGGACGGCTCCAGCAACATTGATGTCAATGTCAGCATAGGCACCATCTTTAGCGTGCTGGTCAAGCCCGAAGGACACGCGGTTACCGAACAAGATTTTCTTCAGGCTGGCTCGCGCCAAGTGGCCGCCGGCTACTGCGTCTACGGCCCGCAAACCACCCTGGTGCTGACCGTGGGCGCCGGTGTGGCCATGTTCACGCTGGACCGCGAGCAGGGCTCGTTCATGCTCACGCAGGAGCAGGTGCGCATCCCCGAAGAGACCCAAGAATTCGCCATCAACATGAGCAATATGCGCCACTGGGCGCCACCGGTACGCCGCTACATCGACGAATGCCTGGCGGGCACCGAGGGTCCGCGTGGCAAAGATTTCAACATGCGCTGGATTGCCAGCATGGTGGCCGATGTGCACCGTATCCTCACCCGAGGCGGCGTTTTTCTATACCCATGGGACCAGCGCGAGCCCAACAAGCCCGGCAAGCTACGCCTTATGTACGAGGCCAACCCCATGAGCTGGCTGATCGAGCAGGCCGGTGGGGCCGCCAGCAACGGACAGCAGCGCATCTTGGACATCGATCCGGGCAAGCTGCACGAACGCGTCAGCGTCATCCTGGGCTCAAAAAACGAGGTGGAGCGCGTCACCCGCTACCACGCCGAGGCAGCAGGCCAACCCTGACCCGGCGGCTATAATTTTTGGCAGTTGCCGGTGTAGCTCAGTCGGTAGAGCAGCTCATTCGTAATGAGAAGGTCGGGTGTTCGATTCATCTCTCCGGCACCAATCAAATCAAGAGTCTTCTACTATGGAATTAGTAGCAGGCCCTTTCTCTTTGGGGCTTTTTCAGCGTCATACCTGCGCTATGCCGCCACCTGTACCAGGTTTTGTCCCATTTAGCCAATTGACCAGGCGCCAGGCGGGC
>BJGT01000010.1 GCA_014190675.1 Comamonadaceae bacterium
GCTGCCGCTGTGGTACACCAGCCAGTCGGTACGGGTGAAGTCGTCCAGCCGGGGCAGCACATAGCCCACGCCCTGCATCACGGCGTTGATGACCTGCTGCGACGGGCCGTCTGGCGCGTAGCGGCTTTGACCATACTGCTGCAGCGCCGTGACCGAGCGGGCCAGCAGGTAAAAGCCCATGGCCGCGCTCAGCGCCGTCATGACCTGCTGAAAGGTCATCACGCACAGCAGGCTGAAGGCCGCCACAATCCACAGCTCGGCCAACAAAGAGGCTGTCCAAAACGCCGCGTCCCAGGTCTGCACCAGCAGGCCCAGCAGCCCGCCAAATAGCAGCGCCGGTAACACGGCCAGCAGCGCAAACCCAGCCAGCTTGCCCAGCACATAGCCGGCACGCGGCAGCGGCAATGCAAGCACCAGCTCCAAGCCTTTGTCATTGGCCTCACGCACCAGACTGGTCACCACAAAAATCACCATCAAAAAGGCCGCTGCAAAGCGCAAAAAGGCGGCCAGCAGCGCCACCTGGGTCTCTTTTTGCTCGGTCACCGCCAGATCGCCCAAAAAGCCGCTCAGGCCCATGCCAACGACCGCCACCAACCCAAGCAACCACATCAGACGGTTGCGCAGGGCTTCGAGCAGGGTGTAGTAGGCGATGGTGGACGCTTGGCGCAGCATGGGGGTGGGGTCTGGGCGGGGTGTGGATTGGGTGGCGGGCATGATAGCGGGGTTTTTTGGGGTGGCTGCTTTTACCTGGTGCCAGCGTCCGCCTACTTGAACGGGTAAGGATCATTCCTTACCATTCGAACCTCATCGGAAAGGAACATCACCATGTCAGCCGTTCACGAAGTTGCCACGCTCACATCGAAAGGGCAGATCACCCTGCCCAAGCCGATTCGCCAAGCACTTGGCGTGGATTTTGGCGGCAAGGTGGCGTTCGATTTTCGGGGCACACAGGTCGTGGTCAGCCGTGTCGACAACGAGGGCCACGAAGACCCCGCCATCGCGAGCTTCTTGGCACTGCTTGAAAAAGACATTGCGGCTGGCAAGCAGGTCTCGACTTTGCCCGATGATTTGGCAAACGCCCTGTTAGCGGCCCTCCACCGGCCCGTCGACCCTGGCGAAGATATCCTGGGCCATCATTTTGATGGCGTTTCGGGCCGCAAAGGCCATGATGATCGAAGCCGGCTCAATACTCAAAAACACTTTGCAGGCAGTCCAAAACTTCCTGCACAACGGTCTCGGGAGCGGTTTCTATAAAACTGGCTTGCCTGGCGGTCCAGTCCAGTGATTTGACCTGATGGGCGTGCACTTGCCCATCGGTGCGCAAACCCTGACCCATCAGGGTGACGAGGAAGCCGGCGCTTCTGGCCACATCGGCCGCGCCACCTGAGACGGGGCAGACCATGGCCAAGCGAAACCTTGCATTGAACTCACGGGGTGACACCACCAGGCAAAAGTGATCGCCCTTCATCTCGCGGCCACTGGCCGGGTCAAATGCCAAATGCAGGATGTCGCCGCGATCCGGGGTCATAGCTCGGCCCCGACCGGCGCCAGTTCGTCCCAACCGTCAGCCCGACACAGGCCGGCGGGGGTGGCAATCAGCAGGTCGGCCAGGGATTTTCTCCCAACCGTCAGCCCGACACAGGCCGGCGGGGGTGGCAATCAGCAGGTCGGCCAGGGATTTTCGGGCGCGCTGTGGTTTGATCTTGAGCTCATCACCCAAGATTTCTATTGCCAGCCGCGAGCCGGCAACCAGGTGGTTTTGCTCCACGTAGCTGAGCGGAATGGTCATGATGTAAGAGCCACCAGACCGGCGCAGTGATGCATTCAACATGAGAAACCCTCTGTGCGTTTGTTTTATTTTAATATAACAAACGCGCCGCCTCACTACCGCCGCTCCACCTTGGTCTGCAGCCGCCCAGCCAGTTGCAAAGACGCGCGCAAGGTGTCGTTGATGCGGGTTTGCCAGCCATCGCCGCTGGCACGCAGGGCGGCCAGCACATCGGCGTCAAGGCGGATTTTGATGGGCGTTTTGGTTACAGCGGCCCTAGGCCGCCCCCGGCGCACCAGTGTCTCGCCATTCAACAGATCGGCTTTTCGGAAGAACTCCTCTGTCAACGCGGGTGCGTCATCAGGATCAGTCCAGGTACTGAGCGTAGAAGCTTTTTTCGCGGTCATTGGCTTTCCTCATGCTGATGATGCGGCGCACCTCGCCGCGCGGCGTCCAGACCACTACAACCAGGCGTGCATCCAGCACGCCAACGGTGATGAACCGATCTTCGGCATACTCTTGTCGGTCATCCTGTGCCGTGAAGTGCCTTCCTGCAAACAATTCGCCAGTTCGGGAAAAGTCTAGACCACGCTCGGCCAAGGTCTAGTCCCGTTTGAAACTGTCAAACTCTAACTACACCACGATTAATTGTACACCCAATAAATCGAGGCGCACCGCGCAGGCGTGCAGCGTGCGTGAGTCGACGAACCAAGACCCTGAGCACCAAGGTAAAAACCGGGTTCAAGTCCCACAACTGCCAAGCAGTTGGGTGCCCGAAAAATCTCAGAACGACGAGCCTGGTGTGGCCAGGAATTCAAGCTCTTGCGCGGTGGAAGCCCGCCCGAGGATGGCGTTGCGGTGCGGGTAGCGGCCAAAGCGGTCAAGGATGGCCTTGTGGTGTTGCTCAGAGGCCAGACTGCTCTCCAGCCCAGCTTGACTGAACAGGGCCTGCGCGGTGCTGTGGATGAGCGGCGATTCACTGTGCATGTAGGGCATGTACACGAACGCCCGTTGCTGGATCTCAAGGACGGCATCCGCCTGCGTGGCCACAGCGGTTTGCGCCAGCGCAAGTGCCAGGGCATCGCAGGCAAAGGCCTGTGGTTGGTCTCGGTACATGTTGCGCGAAAACTGGTCCAGCACAATGATTTCGGCCAGCCGTCCCGGCGGCGTCTCGCGCCAGGCGTAAAGCTCGCAGCGTGCGGCAGCGGCGTGCAGACTGCCAAAGCGCGATTCGATCAGCTGGTCAAACTCGGCCGATTTGGCCCACCACTGCTTGGCGTCGATTTCCTTGAACCAGAAGTCCAACACGGTCTGGGCCTTCATGGCAGCGGCCCATCTTCAAACGCCGCCAGTTCGGGCACCAGGCGCGTGCCGACCACATTCAGCGTGCTGCGTTGCCGCACCAGATCCGCCTGCCCCGAGGAGGTTTCGTGCCCGATATCACCCGGGTTCATCAGGCGGGTGATCGGGCCGTGGCGCCGACCTGGGGTGCGGGCGGCGATGGTTCTTGAGCTAGGCATATCCGGTAATTGAATCAGAGATGGCCCGTGTGGGCATTAACGCGGTGAAGCTGCAGGCGGTACAAACCCTTCGACGATGACGATCTGGAACTGCGCCACGCCGTCGCGCAGAGCGATCGCCTCTTGGTAATCCGCAGAGTTGAAGCAGGCTTGTGCTGCCGCGTAGCTCGGGAATTCGATGAGATAGGGCCGCCCTGGCACCGCGCCCTCAACCACCGTAGCCACGTCACCACGCGCCAATACGCGACCGCCTTGTGCGGCGATCAGTGGCCCGGCCACGCTGGTGTAGTTGCCGAAGCGCGAGGGCTCGTTGATGGTGGCGAAGACGATCCAGTAGCCTTTAAGTGCTGCGTCATGCGAATTGTCCGGCCGGGGTGTTGTCATGGTGTACTTTCATTCATGTGTTGATGCTGGGGACGAGCCGGGCCAGTGCGGCTAGGCACCTTGGACGATCTTGTCGCCGTTCGAGTATTGGCCGTGGAAATGGAACCAGTCTTCGGCGGATAACGCATCCGGCAGTATTTTCTTGAACTCTCGTGGCGTTCCGCGTGGGCCTTTTTGCACTTCATAGTAAAGGAACATGTGGTGCAAATCCTTGAGCAACAAGCGGCGCAAAAACAGTGGCATCGCAAGTCGTGCTTTGACGGGCAGGCCGCTGACCTTGGACATGGCTGCCGCCACCTGCGACAAGTCGCCCTGCCAGCCGATCACATCGAGCGTCTTGCCCAGCCATTGTTGTGGGTTCTTCAGCTGAATCGCAGCGGCGCGGCCAATGTCATAGGTGGCGCAGTATTTACAGTCCTGCAGCGACAGAAATTTCACAACACCCTTTTTCAAGGGGTTCCAGTTGGCAGCGTCGTCAAGGTTCTCAAAGAAGGCGCAGGGTCGCAGAATCGAAAACGGCACGCCTGATCCACGCAGGTATTTTTCCAGGGCCAGCTTGGCGTGCAGGTGTTTGACATGCTCGTCAAACAACTCGGCGTCGGCCACACTCATGAACACCAGGTGCTCAACCCCGGCCGCCTTGGCGGCATCGATGGCGGCGCGGCCTTGCTGAAACTCGAGATCAGCGCTTTTCTTGGCAGCGCCAAAATAGTCAGTGATGACAAATACTTTTTTGGCGCCGCTTTGGACCAAAGCTCGGTCTAGGTCAGCGCGCAGCGTGTAGTTGCAAACCACCGGCTTCACGCCTTGGGCGGCCAGTGTGTTGTTGCTGGACCGGGTGGTGCCATACACCTCAAAGCCGGCTTCCCGGAGCGCCCGGCAAACATTGCGCCCTACCTTGCCGGTGGAATTGAGTACGAGAATTTTTTCAGTGGACATGAGAGCACCTTTGTGGGGAGTGCGATTCAGGCCCGGCGCCAGGCCGGCAGGCCGAACGGCGTGATCAGTACGGCCAGGAACCACAACACCGGCCCACCCACGGTACCGGCGTTGAATTCGATGACGCCGGCCAATACCATGGCGAACAGGAAAGCCAAGTCGGCGATGCCAATGGCCAGCAGGCCGATGAGGTAGCCCGTCCAAGACGCCCGTTTGATGATCAACCAGGCGACAAACAAGCCGAGCACACCGTAGCCGCCGACATCGAGGCAAAAGTTCAGGATCAGTTGCCCCTGCGCGAAAAGTGTCGCAGGGTCGGTGGCGTGGACAAAGGTCGCCCGCGGCACGGCGCGGCCACCGATCAGCATATTCCACAGCCCGGACGTCCCGCCCTTCAGGTACTGGTGCACACCCTCGGCGCCGACCCAGATGTGCAGCACGCTCCAGAGCGCGAAGATCCAGCCGCCAATTTTGGCGGCGGTGCCGGCGACGGGCGTCGGGGTTGAAGGGTTCATGGCAGGGTCCTGTGCTGAGTTGATCAAGTCGTCATTGTCAGAAGCAATGCCAGCGGGATAAAGCCCATCAAATGGAATGTATTGCTGCATTGGCGGCACAATCTGGCCATGGATATCTTCAGAAACATGAACCTCTTTGTCGAGGTGGCTAAGGCCAGCAGCTTTCGCCGCGCCGCTGAGGTGCTGGGTCTGCCCAACTCTACGGTGTCGCGTCGAATTGCCGAGCTAGAGCGTGATGTGGGCCTGCGCCTGTTCAACCGCAGCACCCGCCGGGTCGAGCTGACCGAGGGCGGCCGCCTGTACTTCGACAACTGCCAGCGGATCATTCAGGAGGCGACGCTGGCGCACCAGGAACTCACCCACCTGCAAGCTCAGCCCAGCGGCGTGATACGGGCCTCAATGCCGGTGGATTTCAGCGTCATTTACCTGAGCCCGCTGCTGGCCGATTTTTCGCGCCGTTATCCGGGCATCCGTTTCAGTCTGGATCTGACCCCGAACCATGCCGACCTGGTGGGTGACCCGGTCGATGTGGCCATCCGCATGGGGCCGCCGAAAGACCAGAGTCTGATCGCCCGCCCGATTGCCAGGCTGGGCACGGTGCTGGTGGCCTCGCCCGACTACCTGCAGAAGCGCGGCATGCCCGGCGAGCCGCAGGATTTGCTCGGCCACGATTGCCTGCGCATGAAAGACGCCCCCTGGACCCTGATCCACCGCGATGGCGGCAGCCAGAGCGTTGATGTGACCGGCCAGTTCGTGGCCAACAACCGAGGCTTGTTGCAGCAGCTGGCCTTGAGCGGCCAGGGCATCGTGCAGTCGGCTGACAGCTGGGTCCAGGCTGACTTGGCCGCACAGCGCCTGGTCCGGGTGCTGCCCGACTGGGCGCCGCCGGTGGTCTCCGCCTACGCCTTGACGGCTACCCGGCTGCTGCCCGCCAAGGTGCGGGTGTTCATTGACTACCTGGTGGCGAACATGGCACGGGCCGATCAGGGTGTGTCTTAAGCCGCTGGCGCGACCGACAGGCCCTGAACCTTATGTTGGGCGATCAGGCTTGCCACCAGGCCCGATGCCTTGGCGCTCTCGACAAAGTTGCGGAGAAAGGCCTCGGCTTCCGGCTGGCCCTTGCCACAGCCAATCGCCTGTTGTACGGCCATGAACCCGCCTGGCAGGATCACATGCCCGGGTGCCTTAGCCAAGTCACCGATCAACCCAGGCCGCAGCCCGGCCAGTGCGTCGACCTTGTCGGTGAGGTAGCGATCGAGTGCCGCGCCGCCTGCATCGCAGGGTAGCAGCGTCGCGTGCTGGTTATTGCGCTCTAGCCAGAGGCCATAGGCGCTGCGGGCGAACACGGCGATCGTGACACCGGGCTGGTCCACGTCAGCCACGCACTTCAAGCGGGAGCCAGGCGGCACCAAATAACTGGCTTCGATCTCGCAATAGGCAGGGGTAAAAGCGGTTGTCTTTGACCTCAGAGGGTCGGCACCGAACAAGCCAATGTCCCAGGTGTCTGTGCCCGCCGCATCGGCCAACAGACCCGGGTTGGCAAACGGCACAAATTGAAGGGATACACCGAGCAGCCTGGCGACTTCGGTAGCCATGCTAGGCGCCACGCCCACCGGGTCGCCGCTATCGGTCTTTCCGTTGACCAACAGGAAGTTGCTCATGTTGATGCCAGCGCGCAGCACGCCCTTCGGCGCGAGCTGTTGAAGCACGAGGGGGTTGGGGCTAGGCTTGGGGGTGGACATGGTATCTACGTGAAGTCAGGCTGTGGGCCGCCAGAAGTTTGATATTTGAGCACTCAGTCGCCCGCGAGCCGATTCATCTTGGTGTTGGCTTCTGCCAGATGGGTTTGCAGATGGGCCAGGCACGGCGAAAAGCGCCCCGAAAACCGCGGGTCAGCTCGAATGCGTTCAATCAAGGTGGTCGCCAGAGCGTAAGCCTTGCGCCACACTGTCGGCGTCACCATTGCGTGCAGGTTTGCTGACATCAACGAATCATTCAATGCACCACCCGAGCTAGGCTGGAATCCCATGGGCAGCATGTCGTAGGCCGGTGCGATGGCGTAGGGGCGCCCATGCGGGCTCACAAAAGAAAGGTTCCCATGGTGCATGTCAGTATTGCCGATTAAGGTGCCGAAAGCGTAGAGCAAGCACGCTCCCTCATGCGCCGACGGGTCGATGTGCCCTGCGGTAGACAAGGCCGCTGTGACCACAGGCCAGGGATCGCGCGCCATACCGGTGAACTCTGCGTCCACAGCGCTCAGAGACAACAGGCCGCAGCGCCCCCTTGGTCCCACACGGTCAAACCGCTCCGCTTCCAAGAATCGCTGGCCGCGGTGGTCGATGATGTTGGAGCGAGCAGCCGCAACGCCGGCGTCGCCCAAGGTCTGTAGGGCGTGGTGTTCGGCCAGCAGCAGATCCCGCCAGCGCTCGGTGATCGGGTTTTCATCAGGCAAGCTGAACTTGACGATTTGATGCGCGCTGCCAAGAGTCGTTTGCGCATAAACCGCGAATTTTGGCTGCTCACCGGCGGCCGATGACCACGTTTGGCCGGTGCTGGCAAGCTCCTGGGCCAAGCGAACATAGTCTTCACCTTTGCGCGCCATGGGTATGGCCACAGGGTCTGGCGCATTGACAAAGCGATCCCTGGCCAAATCGCCCAACAGAACGTTGCCCACAGCATCATGGCCGTGAGCGAGCAGGGCCCGCAGCGCATGCGTGTCGGACCACTGCGCAATATTGGCAGGCAAACCCAATTCTTGAGAGTGCCTGCCTGCGTAAGCTCGCCCCATGAACCCCTGGGGTCGCATGTCCAAAAGCCACCACGGGAGCCCCTCGCTGTGCACGGCGGTGCCCTCATCATCCAGCATGACAAAGCCCTGGTCTCGCACCGGTATCAACAGCCCCAGGCGTTTGATCTTGCCGTCCACGCCGACGCAGTACACAGGAATCTCGGGCAACCCTCTCACAGCATCTCGCAAAGCGTAGTGAATAGCTCTGGCCAGGCGAATACGAACAAGCTCAGGCCCCAGCGCTGCAATGGCACGGGACAGCGTTGGCTGGCTGATTCCGACCTTGGCCATGATCTGCTGAGCGGACAGCGGCCCTGCTGCAAGCAAGAGCCTGATTCGATCAAGGTGCGCAGGCATGGCGTGAATTGTGTTGTGAATAATTAAATGAATTATATATTGAATGCTGTCAAGGTGCGGGGGCGCCAACAGGTAGCGAACTGACTGGCCGAGGTATGTCGTCGTTGAGGTAACTCAAGCGCTCTTGGAACTGGCCAGTGAGTATGCCGATACTTTTGCCCTGCGCGCTTACGACAGCGTGCAACTCGCGGCCGCGCGGACTTTGCAGGACATGGCGGGGGAGGAAATTCAATTTGCCTGCTTCGACACCCGCTTGGGCAAATCGGCGCGGATACTCGGGATGCTAGGCTCCGCCTGACTGGGCAGTCCGAGGCCACTTGGGCGCCAAGACTTGAAGAGCCTATTCGGGCTGTGGATTTACACCATCTCCAGGGACACGACCAGCGGCGCCTGGTGCAGGGCGCCAGAGTGCTGGGCCCGCACCACTTTGTATTTGCGCTGTGAGCCTCTCGGGGCAGGATTGGGCTTTCAGCGGTTTGCGCGTGGCCCGCTGAGGGCAGACCGTCAATCCAGCAAGTGACCTGTTTTGACAAGGATTAAACACCCCTCGACACTGAGCGGCTGATGCTGGCTCAGGTGGGGACTGCGAATCCAGCTGCCCTGAGGGTAGCTTCCATGCTCATCCGAGAATACGCCTTCAACGACATAAATCTCCTCTCCACCAACATGGCGGTGAGGATTGAAATAAGTTCCTGGTGCCCACCGCACCATGGCTGTGTGTGTGGTTCCGAATTCAGACAGGGGCATGACCGTCAGGCCATCCACCATGCCGCGGAACCACTGCGACTGATGGGTGTTCACCACCACCCTCTCGCTGTCATCGGGTGCGAGGTGACGAAGCTTCACAAACAAGGTGCACCCATCTTCAGAAAACGGTGCATGGCTGGAGCCCGGCGGATTTTTCAGGTAGGTGCCGGGCCCGTAGTCTCCAAACTCGTCGCCCAGAGTGCCACTGAGCACCAGAATTTCTTCCCCAAGCCCGTGCTCATGCAAGTCGAATTTCGCACCTGCACCGTATCGAACGATGGAGGTCGCGCGCGCCACCTCACCGCCATTTCGCTCCAAAAGCCTGCGGTGAACCCAAGGTGACGGCGATGGCTGCCAGGGCAAGGTGTTGCCATTGACGACACAGCGCTGAGACAAATCTGCGTTGAGCAAGAGGGCGTTCATCGAAAGATCGTTCATAGCGCCTATGCTAAAGCAGCTTGAGCACTCAGCCAATTCAGATGGGCATGCAGAGGGGCGTGCAGATTGACGGCGATCACGTAGTCTGACGCTGTTTCAGCTTATTCGAAGCTTACCAACTGCCCGACCGGAGTCTGTAGAGCGGCGACAGTGGTCAATCCCAGGGCGGATCGTGACGCTGTCCCGCCAAATCGAGTCCTGTAAAGATCGCTACTACGGCGAGCTGGAGCGGGCACAGCGCTCAAAAAGCATGGATGTGACGGCGTGGGTCGAGTGGATGCTTGAACAAATGTCCTTGGCCAGTGAATTTGCCAGTCGCACCATTGATTCCGCCATCCAAAGAATTCGATTTCAGGCTGTAATGTCCACCGTCTCCCTCAATGAGCGGCAGCATAAAACCATGAAGAAGCTTCTGGATGCTGGCCCCAAGGGCTACCCAGGCGGTATGACGACGCGCAAGCACGAGCAAATTTCGCAAACCTCAACGCCCACGGCGGCGCGGGATCTCATCGAACTGGAGCGGCTTGGGCTGCTGAAAAAATACGGTGCCGGGCGCTCGACGCGCTATTACCCAGCGATTGAAGGGTGGGCTGAAGACGCCGCCAACCTGGTCGCTACGAGTGGCAAGCCGGACGAGATTTCTGGTTGAGTCGGTGGTGTTGCCGCAGCCTCCGAAGTGTCACCCCATCTCTTTCTTGCGAATCAGTAGCCCCCTGGCTTGGTCAAGCTTGCAGCGGATGGCGCCGCAGAAAGTCGAGCACCCGCTGGCTTGCCAGCGTACGGTACTCCTCAAAATAGCTGTGCCGCGCGCCGTCGATCAGCTGTAGCTCGGCGCCCGGAATCCGCTCCGCCAGCAGCACGCCGTTGGCGCTAACGTTGATCTCGTCGTCGCTGCCGTGCAGCACCAGCGTTGGCGCTTTGACCCGGTCCAGCATGAGCCAGCTGTCATGACCCTCACTGGCCTGGTAGTGCAGGCGGCGTGCGAAGCCTGGCGCCGGCGTGGCGTCCATCGCGGCCATGCGCGCTTCAAAATCCGGGTGGGCAGCCATCCAGGCCGGCGAGACCAGCGTGTGGCGGAGGCTGGCCCAGTCGCCGCGCTGCATCGCTTGGGTGATGGCGGGGTCGCGCGCCACGCCGTGGGTATTGCCCGGGGTGGTGGCGCCCAGCACCAGCGCGCCCAGGCGCTGCGGGTGCTCAATGGCCAGCCATTGCGCCACTCGGCCACCCATGGAAATGCCGTAGGCATGGGCCCGATCCAGCCCGAGCTGGTCCAGCACGGCCACGGCATCCTGCGCGAAGCCGCGCGTGCTGTAGGCCGGCGCGCCGGGTTTGTCGCTTTGGCCCGTGCCACGGTAGTCCAGCATGATCACGCGGTGATGCGCAGTAAAGTCGGCGCGTACGCCATCCCACTCGCGATGGTCGCTGGCCTGGCCCGCCAGCAGCAGCAAGGGCGTGCCAGTGCCATGGCATTCAAAGTACAGGCGGGTGCCGTCGGGGCTGGTGGCGAAGGGCATCGGTGACCGGTTCGCCGGGGTTAACGCTGGCGTGGGTCGAGCGCGTCGCGCAGGCCGTCGCCCACCAGGTTGAAGGCCAGCACCAGCAGAAAGATCGACAGCCCCGGCCAGATGGCCATCCAGGGCGCGTTGTCGACATAGTTTTTGGCGGTGTTGAGCATGCTGCCCCAGCTCGGCGCGGGTGGCTGCTGGCCCAGGCCAAGGAAGGACAGGCTGGCCTCGGCGATCACCGCAGCGGCAATCGCCAGCGTGGCTTGCACGATCAGCGGCGCAGTGATGTTGGGCAGCACATGGCGCAGCGCGATACGCCACGGCGGGTTGCCCACGGCGCGGGCAGCCTCGATGTAGTCTTCGACCTTGACGTTGATGACCTGGGCGCGCGTGAGGCGCACAAAAATCGGAGTGGCCGACACGCCAATGGCGATCATGGCGTTACTCAGGCTGGGCCCCAGAAACGCGGCCAGTGCGATCGCCAGAATCAGGAAGGGGCAGGCTAAAAAAGCGTCGGTGATGCGCGAGATCACCGTGTCCACCGCCCCACCCATGAAGCCGGCCGCCAGGCCAATCGGCACGCCCAGCAGCAGCGAGATCGAGACCGACACCACGCCGGCCAGCAGCGAGGCACGGGTGCCCCAGATCACGCGTGACAACACATCGCGGCCAATCTCGTCGGTGCCAAACCAGTGCGCGGCGCTGGGCGCCTTGCGGATGGCGCCCCAGCTGGTGGCAATCGGGTCGAGCGGCGCAATCCAGGCCGCGCCCAATGCCAGCACAATAAAGCTGAGCACGATGGCCACCCCAAGCAGGGCCGCCCGCCGGCGCGCAAAGCGGTGCCAGGCCAGCTGGCTCGGACTCGCTGTCACACGGGTCACCGGCTCAACTCCGCAGCCGCGGGTTGGCCGCAAAATAGGCCAGGTCGGCCAGCAGGTTCAAAACAATGTAGGTGGTGGCGGTGACCAGCACCACGCCCTGCACCACCGCGTAGTCACGGTTGAACACAGCATCGACGATCAGCTTGCCAAAGCCGGGTATGGTGAACACCTGCTCGGTCAGCACCGCGCCGGAGAGCAGGGTGCCGAGCTCGAGCGCGCCCAGCGTGATGATGGGGGTGAGCGCATTGCGCAGCGCGTGTTTGAGCACCACCACCCGCTCACTCAGGCCCTTGGCGCGGGCGGTGCGCACATAGTCGGTAGACATCACCTGCAGCATGGCGCTGCGGGTGTGGCGCATCAGCACTGCGGCAATCGCGTTGCCCAGCACAAAGGCCGGCATGATCATGGCCGCTAGGTTGGCGCCCAAATCGTCGAACGGGCTCACATAGCCCGATGACGGCAGCCAGCCCAGCTGCACCGAAAACAGCATGATCATCAGGATGCCCAGCCAGAAATTGGGCGTGGAAATACCCCACAGCGCCAGCACATTGGCCGCCGTGTCCCAGGCCGTGCCGCGCCCGACTGCCGACACAATGCCGGCCGGGATGCCGATCAGCAGGGCGATGGTCATGGCCAGCAACGCCAGCTCGACTGTGACCGGCAGCTTTTGCAGCACCAGGCTGAGCACCGGCTGCTGGGTGCGCACCGATTCGCCCAGGTCACCCTGCAGCACGCCACCCATCCAGTAGCCATAGCGCACCGGCAGCGGCTCATCCAGGTGCATCTTGGCGCGCAGGTAGGCCACCACAGTTGGGTCCTGCTCCTCGCCCGCGAGAATCTTGGCCGGATCGCCGGGCAGCAACTGCTGCAGCCCGAAGATCAGCATAGACACCACGACCAGCGTCGGGATGATGCTGGCGATTCGTTTGAGCAGGAACTCGAACATGGGTGGAGCGCGGTCAGGGCGCCAGCTTCAGGCCGCTGATACGCAGCAGGCCGTCCGGGATCTCGCGCACGCCGCTGAGCTTGGGGCTGTAAGCCCACAGCCAGTTGCGGTGGTAGAGGTAAATCACCGGCCGCTCCTTGGTGATCTGCGCTGCAATCTGCTCAAACAGTTTCTTGCGCTTGGCCGGCTCGCGCTCGGCGCGCGACTGGTCCAGCAGCTTGTCGGTATCAGCGTTGCAGTAGCCGGCGTAGTTCAGCGGCTGCTTGCAGCCATGAAAGCTGTACAGGTTGCCATCCGGGTCAGGGCGGCCGCTCCAGGCCAGTACATAGGCGTCAAAGTCGCCCTTGTCGGCCATGTTGAGCGAGGTGGCAAATTCGGCCGACTGGATCTTTACATCAAAGCCGGCATCGCGGGTCATGGCCTGGACCACCAGTGCAATGCGCTGCGCGTCCGAGGTGGTGGGTGTGACCAGTGTGAAGCTCGGGTTGGGTATGCCAGCCGCCTTCAGCAGGGCCCGTGCTTTCTCGACATCGCGCTTAGGCAGGGGCACGTTCTTGGCGTAATAGGGGTTGGTCGGGGCCACCCACTGGTTGCCAATCTTGGCCTCGTTGTCCATCACCACCTGGGCCAGGCCCTGGCGGTCCAGCGCCAGCTCAAAGGCTTCGCGCACCCGCGGGTCGCGCCCGAGCGGGTTTTGCTGCGCTTTGTCGCTCTTGCCGATGTTGATGGTGATGCCCTGGTAACCGATCTCGGTGATGCGGGACACCTTGAACTTCTTCTCGATTTCCAGTTTTTCCACGTCTGAAGAAGCGACCCGCTCGATGAAATCAAGCTGGCCCGATTTCAGGTTGGCCAGGCGCACGGTGGCGTCGGGAATCGGCGTGTAGGTGACCTTGGCGAAATTGACGGCCGCCTTGTTCCAGTAGCCGTCGTAACGCTCCAATGTGATGCGGTCTTGCGCCACCCGATCCACAAACTTGAAGGCGCCCGAACAGACCGGCTTGAGGCCGAACTTGTCGCCGGCGGCCTGCGCGGCCTTGGGCGAGACCATCATGCCCGCGCGGTCAGACAGTATGGCCAGCAAAGGGGTAAATGGTGCGCTCAGGTTCAGGCGCACGGTCATCGGGTCGACCACATCGACGCTGCTGACCGGTCCGAGCTCGCCACGGCGGTTGGAGCCGGGCATGGTTTTGTGGCGCTCGATGTTGAACTTGACAGCAGCAGCGTCGAGCTTTTCACCATCATGAAAGGTAACGCCAGGACGAATTTTCATCGTCAGCGCCTTGCTGTCAGCTGACCACTCATAGCTTTGCGCCAGCTGCGGCACGATGGCGAGCTTCTCGTCCACATCGACCAATTTGTCGCACAGCGCCGAGAACACCAGGCGGCCGACAAAGCTGCGGGCCAGGGTCGGGTCGAGCACATCGGGGTCTTCGGCCAGGCCAACACGCAGATTGGGCAGGCTCTGGGCTTGGGCCAGGCCGGCTACGAGCAGGGCAGCAGCCAGGGATTTTTTCATCATGTCGAGCTCCTTTTAAAGTTAGGTCACAAATGCAGATTGAAGCCGTTGCAGCCGGGTGTTGATGGCTGCGTTTGGCCCGCGAATTGGCGCTTTGATGTCGCGCCAAAAATGGCAGGCGACCGCATGGCCGTCCTGCTGGGTGAGGGTTGGCGACTGTTGCGAGCAGGTCGGTCGGGCATGCTCGCAGCGGGTGTGAAACCGGCAGCCCGGCGGCGGGTTGGCCGGGCTGGGCACATCACCCGCCAGCAGAATGCGCTGGCGCTGGCTGCCGGGCTCGGGCACCGGGATCGCAGACAGCAGGGCCTGGGTGTAGGGGTGGCGCGGCGCGGCAAACAGCGCGTCCTTGGTGGCGTACTCCACCACCCGTCCCAGGTACATCACCGCAATGTGGCTGGCGATGTGCTTGACCACCGCCAGGTCATGGGCAATGAAGATATAGGCCAGCCCCAGTTGCTGCTGCAGGTCCTGCAGCAGGTTGACCACCTGCGCCTGTACCGATACATCCAGCGCCGACACCGCCTCGTCACACACGATCAGTTTGGGCTCGACCGCCAGCGCGCGAGCAATGCCGATGCGCTGGCGCTGGCCGCCAGAAAATTCATGCGGGTAGCGCCCGGCATGTTCCGCCGCCAGGCCCACCGTGTGCAGCAACTCGGCCACCCGCTGGGTTTGCCTGCCAAGGTGCAAGCGGTGCAGGCGCAGCGGCTCGCTCAGGATCTGGCCCACCGTCATGCGCGGGTTGAGCGAGGAATAGGGATCCTGGAAGATGATTTGCATCTGGCGCCGCTGTGCGCGCAAGTCGGCCGGGCCCAAGTGCCCTAGGTCGGTACCGGCAAACAGCACCCGGCCCTGCGTGGGCTCAATCAGGCGCAGCGCCAGCCGGCCCAGTGTGGATTTGCCGCAGCCCGACTCACCCACAATGCCCAGGGTTTGCCCGGACTGAAGGCTCAGGTCGACCCCGTCAACCGCGCGCACACTGCCGCTGATGCGGCTGAACAGGCCCTTGCGCACCGGGTAGTGCTTGGTCAGGCCGCTGAGCTCCAGCAGGGGTGCGTTCATGCCAGCGCCCGTTCGCTTGCCTGCGGCACCAAGGCGTCCGCATCGAGTGGCGCAAGCCAGCAGGCCGCCCGGTGCTGGCCACCCATCTCCATGAGGGGCGGTTTTTCCAGCAGACAGCGGGCCACAGCGAAGGGGCAGAAGATGATTTGCATCTGTCGGCGCTGCGCGCGCAGCTCGGCCGGTGCCAGGCTGCCCAGATCGGTACCGGCAAACAGCACCCGGCCCTGGGTTGGCTCGATCAGGCGCAGCACTAGCCGGCCCAGGGTGGATTTGCCGCAGCCCGATTCGCCCACCACGCCCAGCGTCTGGCCGGCATCGAGGCTCAGGTCCACGCCGTCCACCGCCCGCACCGAACCGGTGCTGCGGCCGAACAGGCCCCGGCGCACCGGGTAGTGCTTGACCAGGCCGCTGAGCTGCAACAGTGGCGCGCTGGTCATGGTGCCCGCGCTGTTCAAGGTGCTCATGCGCGGGCACTTTCAGCCACCAGCGGCAGCAGCGCGTCAACATCCAGCGGTGCCAGCCAGCAGGCCGCTAGGTGCCGGCCGCCGAGCGCGCGCAGCGGCGGTTTCTCCAGTGCGCAGCGGGCCACCGCAAACGGGCAGCGGGCCGCAAAACTGCAGCCTGTCGGGCGCTCGAACAAGCCCGGCACCTGGCCCTGGATGGCCGCCAGCCGGGTCTGCGGCCCGGCCAGCCGCGGCATGGAGCCGAGCAGCCCCACGGTGTAGGGGTGCTGGGGCTGGCTAAACAGTGCTGCCACTGGCGCCTGCTCCACGATGCGCCCGGCGTACATCACGGCCACCTCGTCGGCCACTTCGGCCACCACGCCAAGGTCGTGCGTGATCAGCAGCACCGCCGTGCCACTGTCTTGCTGCAGGCTCTTCATCAGTTCCAGAATCTGGGCCTGGATGGTCACGTCCAGCGCCGTGGTGGGCTCGTCGGCAATCAGCAGCCGGGGCGAGTTGGCCAGCGCCATGGCGATCATGACGCGCTGGCGCATGCCGCCCGACAATTTGTGCGGGTGTTCGTGAAAGCGCTGCGCCGGCGCCGGAATGCGCACCCGCTCCAGCATGGCCAGCGCCAGGGCCTGGGCCTCTTGGCGGCCGATCGGGCGGTGCCGCAGCAGCACCTCGACGATTTGCTCCCCCACCGTGAAGGCCGGGTTGAGCGAACTCATCGGTTCCTGAAAAATCATGGCCATGGCCTTGCCGCGCAGGGCCTGCATCTCGGCCGGGGCCAGCCCTGCCAGCTCGCGCCCGTCAAACCGGATCGAGCCCGCAGCCACCCGGCCGGCCGGCCCGACCAGACCCATGATGGACAGCGAGGTGACGCTCTTGCCGCAACCCGACTCGCCCACAATGGCCAGGGTCTTACCGGCCTCGATTGAAAAGCTGATGCCGTCGACGGCGGCAAACTCGCCCGCCTCGGTGGCAAAGTGGGTGCTCAGTCCTCTGACCTCGAGCAAGGCCATGCTCAGCTCCTGGCGCGCCAGGCGGCATGAAATGCGTCGATGCGGGCCTCAATGCGGCTGCGCTCCAGCTCGCCGGCCGGCAGCTCGCGGGTGGCCAGGCAGGCAATGAAGGGCTGAAAACGCTCCAGGCTTTTGTCATGCAGGCGCTGCAACTCGTCCAAGGGCTCGGCGTGATCGTCTACACGCAGGTCCAGCTCAGGGTAATCCTGGTGGCCCTGGATGCGCAGCGCCGCTGACTGCTTGCCGCGCTTGTCGCCACCCGCCGCCTCACCCGCTTGCATGGCGCTGATCAGGCGCAGCGCCAGCGGCTGCCCGGCGCTGGCGGCAAAGGCCTCGGCAGTGGCTTCGATCACGCGAGGCCCGGCCAGCATGTTGCCAGCCACACTGACATCGTTTTGTAGCAAGTGGCCGCACCAGTCGACACATGCGCTGCCGGTGTGGGCAGCACCTGGGCCCCGGGCTGGCAGCACATGCAACTGGCGTTGGGCCTGGCCGGCGTCGACGCCGGTCAAGGCACTCACTACCGCCTGGGCCGACAGGCCCTGGGCCAGCAGCGCCAAGCCCTGCGGGCCATACAGCGGGTTCATCAAGGCTTGAGTTGCGATCGCCCCAAATCTAGCCCGGGTGTGGATGCAAAGGGAACCAACTGAGAAAAACCGGCTGGCAATGGCCACACCAAAACGGCCATCGGGTTCGCGGACCAAGATCGACCAGGTCATGGGGAGGGTGGTTGAATCGCCATGGTCTGGCGCCTGTTTGGGCTGACAGTGGCTTGGGTTGGCATGGGCTATACGACTTCTTCTGAATGCTACCATCGTGTGACTATGCTCAAGCTCGACGCAGCACATTACCCATACCCCTCCCGCCGCAGCGCCGTTTATGCCAACCGCGGCATGGTGGCTACCTCGCAGCCGCTGGCCGCGCAAGCCGGCTTGGCGGTTCTGCAGGCCGGCGGCAACGCTATTGATGCGGCCATTGCCACAGCAGCGGCCCTCACTGTGGTGGAGCCCACAGCCAACGGCATCGGCAGCGACGCTTTTGCGCTGGTCTGGCATGGCGGCAAGCTGCATGGCCTCAACGCCAGCGGCCCGTCGCCGCGAAGCCTGAGCCTGACTGATACCAGCGCCATGGGTCTGGCCAGCATGCCCAAGTACGGGCCGTTGCCGGTCACCGTGCCTGGTGCCCCGGCCGCCTGGGCGGCGCTGGCCAGCCGCTTCGGGCGCCTGCCCCTCACCACCTCGATGGCGCGGGCGGTTGAGCTGGCGCGTGACGGCTTTCCGGTCTCGCCCATCGTGGCCTTTGCCTGGCAGCAGGCCACCCGGCTGTTTCAAAGCGAGCTCAAGGCACCGTATTTCAAGCCCTGGTTTGACACCTTTGCGCCTGAGCGCGCGCCCCAGGCTGGCGAGCTTTGGCGCTCGCCGAGCCATGCCGACACCCTGCAAGATATTGCGCAGACTGGCGCCAGCAGTTTTTACCGTGGCGCGCTGGCTGAAAAAATTGTCGCCTGTGTGCAGGGCGCCGGTGGCTATTTGCAGGGGTATGACCTGGCCGATTACCAGGTCGACTGGTGCCAGCCGATCAGCGTCAACTACCGCGGCTTTGATGTGTGGGAAATCCCGCCCAACGGGCATGGACTGGTGGCGCTGCTGGCGCTCAACATTCTCAAGGGTTTTGATTTTCAGGAGCGCGACACGCTGTTGACCCACCACCGCCAGATCGAGGCCATCAAGCTGGCCTTTGCCGATGGCCTGGCCCATATTGCGGAACCAGCGCACATGCGGGTCTCGGTGGCTGATCTGCTGTCAGACGCCTACGCCGACCAGCGCCGGGCCCTGATCGGCGCGCAGGCGGCTTTGCCGACGCCGGGTGAGCCGCCGCGCGGCGGCACGGTTTACCTCAGCACGGCGGACGGCGACGGCAATATGGTGTCCTTTATCCAAAGCAATTACATGGGCTTTGGCTCTGGCCTGGTGGTGCCCGGCACCGGCATTGCGTTGCAAAACCGCGGCAACAATTTCTCGCTCGATTCGGCCCACCCGAACTGCTTGGCCCCCGGCAAACGGCCCTACCACACCATCATCCCGGGCTTCTTGACTAAGAACGGCGCGGCCGTGGGGCCATTTGGCGTCATGGGCGGCTTCATGCAGCCGCAGGGCCATGTGCAGGTGGTCATGAACACGGTGGACTTCGGCCTGAACCCGCAGGCCTCGCTCGACGCCCCGCGCTGGGAGTGGGAGAGCGGGCGGCGGGTCAACATTGAGCGCGCCACGCCCGAGCATTTGTTTCATGGCTTGGCGGCCCTGGGGCATGAGGTGGCCTGGTCGGGCAACCGAATCGGCTTTGGACGCGGGCAGATCATCTGGCGCAACGCACAGGGTGTGCTGTGCGGCGGCACCGAGCCGCGCACCGACGGGGCGATCGCCGCCTGGTAGGGCAGGGCATTGGCATGGACGCGCTCGACATCACGCAGTACAGCCTGCGCCTGGGGGCCCAGGCCAAAGCAGCCTCGGCCCTGATGGCCAAAGCCGGAACTGCGACCAAAAACAAGGCCTTGCTGCGTTTGGCGGTTTTGCTGCGCGAGAACACGCGGGCGATGCAGGCCGACAACGCCACAGACCTGCAGCGCGCCGCCGCCGCTGGCCTGGCGGCACCGCTGGTGGACCGGCTCAAGCTCGGCCCCGAGGTGTTGGAGACCTGCGCCCGCGGCTGCGAACAACTCGCCGCTATGCCAGAAATCATTGGCGAAATCACCGGCTTGCGCCAGCAGCCCAGCGGCATACGGGTGGGCCAGATGCGGGTGCCGATTGGGGTCTTCGGCATGATCTTCGAGAGCCGGCCCAATGTGACCATCGAGGCTGCCAGCCTGTCGATCAAGAGTGGCAACGCCTGCATTCTGCGCGGGGGCTCAGAGGCGATCGAGTCCAACAAGGCCTTGGCCCGGTTGGTGCAACAAGCCTTGACCGACAGCGGCTTGCCGGCCGATGCCGTGCAGCTGGTGCAAACCACTGACCGCGCCGTGGTGGGCCAGCTGATCACCATGCCGCAGTTTGTCGATGTCATCATCCCGCGCGGCGGCAAGGGCCTGATCGAGCGCATCAGCCGCGATGCCAAAGTGCCTGTCATCAAACACCTGGACGGCAACTGCCATGTGTATGTGGATGACCCCTGCGACCTGGAGATGGCGTTCAAAGTGACCGACAACGCCAAAACCCAAAAATACAGCCCTTGCAATGCTGCCGAGAGCCTGCTGGTGGCGCGCGGTGTGGCGCCAGAATTTTTGCCGGGCATGGCCGCTATTTTTGCCAGCAAAGGGGTGCAGATGCGCGGCTGCCCCGAGAGCCTGCCCCTGTTGCAGTCAGGACTTGGCCGCGCGTCAAGCGGGCATGCGTCCGGAGACGGCCAAGCTGCAGACCTGGTGCTGGCGGCCCAAGAGGCTGACTGGTTCGAGGAGTATTTGGCGCCCATCATCAGCATCAAAGTGGTGGCCGGGCTGGATGAGGCCATTGCCCACATCAACCGCTACTCCAGCCACCATACCGATGCCATCATCACCCGCGACCACCAACACGCCGAGGCCTTTTTGCGCGAGGTTGATTCGGCCAGTGTGATGGTCAATGCGAGCACCCGTTTTGCCGATGGCTTTGAGTATGGACTGGGGGCCGAGGTTGGCATCTCTACCGACAAACTTCATGCCCGCGGACCGGTTGGCATGCAAGGCCTGACCTCGCTCAAGTATGTGGTGCTGGGACAGGGCGAGGTGCGCGTGTGACAGCCCTGCAGCAAACCCTGTGTCGGCCGGGCTACTCGGTTGGCCGGCTCTGGCGCATCTTGGCACTCAGCCTGCTGGCCTGGGCCGCCCTGCTGGGGCCCAATGCCCAGGCCGAGGTCAGCGCTGCAGACCGGCAATCGGTGCAGGCTGTGGTGCAAGCGCAGCTCGATGCCTTTGCCGCCGATGATGCCCAGGGTGCGTTTGCTTTTGCCGCACCAAATATCCGCGACATGTTCGGCACTGCAGACAACTTCATGGCGATGGTGCGGCAGGCTTATCCCGTGGTCTATCGGCCAGCCGCACTGGTGTTTCTGGCACCTCAGGCGCTCGAGACAGGCCTGCTGCAGGCGGTGCAAATGCGCGACAGCAGCGGTAAATCCTGGCTGGCTGTCTACACCCTGCAGCGTCAGCCCGAGGCGAACTGGCTGATCAGCAGTTGCGTGTTGGTGGTAGTTCGGTCGGTGGGCGCGTAAGCGCTTGTTCAGGGGCAATGCCCCAATTTTGAAAGATTGCCATGGTTCCCCACTTAGTCACCGCCCTGACCGGCCCCATCAATGAACTCGAGCAGCGGGTGCTGGATTCGATGCCCGCCATAGAGCGCTGGTTCCGGCTTGAGTGGATGGAGCACACGCCACCCTTTTACTGCGCGGTGGATCTGCGCAATGGCGGCTTCAAGTTGGCGCCGGTAGACACCAATTTGTTCCCCGGGGGCTGGAACAACCTGACGCCTGAGATGCTGCCACTGGCGGTGCAGGCCGCCATGGCGGCCATCGAAAAAATCTGCCCCGAGGCGCGCAATCTGTTGGTGATACCGGAAAACCATCAGCAAAGCACCTTCTACCTGGCCAACATCGTGCAGCTGCAACGCATTTTCCACATGGCCGGGCTCAATGTGCGTATCGGCTCCATTGACCCCGCCATCAAAAAACCCATCACCGTGGCCCTGCCCGATGGCGACAGCGTGACACTGGAGCCCGTGGTTCGTGGCAAACGGCGCATTGGCGTGAAAGACTTTGATCCCTGCACGATTTTGCTCAACACCGACCTCAACGCTGGCGTGCCGGGCATTCTCGAGGACCTGCACGAGCAGTACCTGCTGCCGCCCTTGCATGCGGCTTGGGCGACCCGGCGCAAGAGCGCGCATTTCAAGTGCTATGAAGAGGTGGCCAAGCGCCTGGGCAAGCTGCTCGGCGCTGACCCCTGGCTGATACACCCCATGTTTGAGCGCTGCGGCTCGGTCGACCTGAGCACCCCGAGCGGCCTGGACCACCTGGGCACGCAGGTGGAAGCCTTGCTGGCCAAGGTGCGCCGAAAGTACAAGGAATACGGCATCAAGGAGAAGCCTTTTGTGGTGGTCAAGGCGGACGATGGCAGCCGTGGCATGGGCATTTCCACGATGCGCGATGCGCGCAGCGTGGCCGAACTCGGCGCCATGTTAGGCGCGCGTCAACCAGCCCCCGGGGCGCAGGATATCTTGGTCCAAGAAGGCGTGCTGACCCGTGAGCGCATTAATGAGGCGGTGGCTGAGCCGGTGGTCTACATGATGGACCGTTATGTGGTGGGCGGCTTCTATCGCATCCATGCCGAGCGCGGTGATGACGAGGACCTGTGCGCTCCGGGCTCGAGCTTTGTGCCCCTGGCCTTTGAGCAAAGCACCCACCTGCCGCAGCCCGGCGTGAAACCCGGCGCCAGTGCCCCAAACCGGTTTTATATGTATGGCGTGGTGGCCCGCGCGGCCATGCTGGCAGCGAGTTACGAGCTCGAGTTGACTGACCCGGAGGCCGAAGCTTTCTCCTGAGCGCCAAAACCAGTTGCTGCACTGCAACATTTTCTGGCGCTGCCGGGCCTGATTGCTGCTGGGCCGGCCTGAATCGCCAGGCGCTGGGCGCACAATGGCGGTCTTTCCAGGAACGGATCCTTGGCCCAGCAGCGGGCTGGGGGCAATGTGTGTCAGCATCCAAATCGTCTCTCACCGCGCTCACGCTGGGCGCTATCGGCGTGGTTTATGGCGATATCGGCACCAGTGTGCTGTACGCAGTCAAAGAAGTGTTCGGCTCCGGCCACGTGCCCTTCACCCCTGACAACGTCTACGGCATTCTGTCAATTTTCTTCTGGACGCTGACCGTCATCGTGTCGCTCAAGTACGTGGTGCTGGTGCTGCGTGCTGACAACAATGGCGAGGGCGGCTTGGTCGCCATGCTGGCGCTGGCCTCACAGTCGGTCAAAGACAAACCCCAGCTGCGTCGGGTGTTGCTGGCGGTTGGCATCTTTGGCACCTGCCTGTTTTACGGCGATGGCGTCATTACCCCCGCCATTTCGGTGCTCTCTGCAGTGGAGGGTCTTGAGGTGGTGTCGCCGGCCTTCAAGCGCTATGTGATTCCGCTGACCCTGATCATCCTGTTTGGCCTGTTTGCGGTGCAAAAACGTGGCACTGCTGGTCTGGGCAAGTTCTTCGGCCCGATCACGCTGGTCTGGTTTGCCTGCATCGCCCTGCTCGGACTGATCCATATCCAGTCCAACCCGGCCATTTTGTGGGCCATCAGCCCGCATTACGCGCTGGGCTTCATGTGGCACCAACCCGGTATCACCTTCATCATCCTGGGCGCCGTGGTGCTGTGTGTCACCGGGGGCGAGGCGCTGTACGCCGACATGGGTCATTTTGGCAAGAAGCCGATCCGGGTTGCTTGGTTTGCGGTGGTTATGCCGGCGCTGACACTGAACTATTTTGGCCAGGGTGCGCTGCTGCTCAAGAACCCTGAGGCGGTCAAGAACCCGTTTTTCCTGATGGCGCCTGACTGGGCCCTGGTGCCGCTGGTGGTGCTCGCCACCATGGCCACGGTGATTGCCTCGCAGGCGCTGATCTCGGGTGCGTTTTCGGTCACCAAGCAGGTGATCCAGTTGGGCTACCTGCCGCGGTTGCAAGTGCAGCACACCAGCGTCAAGGAAACCGGCCAGATTTACCTGCCCTTCGTGAACTGGGGCCTGTTTGTGGCGATTGTGCTGGCGGTGGTGCTGTTCAAGTCGTCCAGCAACCTAGCAGCGGCGTATGGCATTGCGGTTTGCACCGACATGCTGATCACCACGGTGCTGACCTTCTTTGTGATCCGCTACGGCTGGGGATACCCGCTGGCCCTGTGCATTGCCGCGACCGGTTTTTTCTTTGTGGTCGACTTTGCTTTCTGGGCCTCCAACATGTTCAAGTTGTTTGATGGCGGCTGGTTCCCGCTGCTGATTGGCGGCGCAGTCTTTACCTTGATGATGACCTGGCACGATGGGCGGCGCCTGCTCAATGCCAGTCTGCGCGATGACGCGATCGACCTGCCCGGTTTTCTGGAGTCCGTGTTTGTCAGCCCACCGGTGCGGGTTGAGGGCACGGCTGTGTTTTTGACGGCCGAGCCGGGCACAGTGCCCAACGCCATGCTGCACAACCTCAAGCACAACAAGGTGCTGCATCAAAACAATTTATTTGTGACCGTGCGCAACCATGAGGTGCCGTGGATTGGCATGGAAAAACGGATCGAGATCGAGCCGCTGGGGCATGATTGCTGGCAGGTGGTGATCCACTACGGCTTCAAAAACGACCCGGATATACCCAAGGCCCTGCAGCAAATCAAGGGCCGGGGCTGCGAGCTCGACGACATGAGCACCAGCTATTTCCTGTCGCGCGATACCGTCATCCCGACCATTGGCGGTGGCATGGCGCAGTGGCGCGAAAAGCTGTTCGCCCAGATGCACCGCAACGCCAGTGCCGCCGCCGACTTTCTGAAGCTGCCAAACAACTCGGTGGTGGAACTCGGCTCCAAGATCGAAATCTAGGCGCCCCGAGATGTACTTTTTCCGCGACCTCAGCCTGTCCACTGCCACTGCCGGTTTTGTGGCGGTGCTGGTGGGTTTTACCAGTTCGGTGGCCATTGTTTTTCAGGCGGCGCAAGCCTTTGCGGCGACGCCAGCGCAGACCGGCTCTTGGCTTTGGGCCCTTGGCCTGGGTATGGGGCTGTGCACCCTGCTGCCCTCGCTTTACTTGCGCAAACCGGTGATGGTGGCCTGGAGCACGCCGGGCGCTGCGGTGCTTGCGACCGCGGGCCTGGCGGGCGGTTTTTCCATGGCCGAGGCGGTCGGTGCCTTCATGGTTTGCGCCGCCCTGATCACCCTGTTTGGCGCGACCGGCTGGTTTGAGCGGGTCATGCAGCGGCTGCCCCTGGCCATTGCCTCGGGTTTGCTCGCCGGTGTGCTGGCACGCTTTGGCATGCAGGCTTTTGTGGCGGCGCAAACTGACCTGCCGCTGGTGCTGCTGATGCTCGCTGCCTATTTGCTGGGTCGGCGCATCACGCCGCGTTTTGTCGTGCCGCTGACCCTCGTGTTGGCGATTGGCTTTGTGGCTGTGACCCAGGGTTTCCAGGGGCCGACCCTTGAGTTTGCATTGACTGTGCCGGTGTTTGTGGCGCCGGTGTTCACGCTGGCGGCGGCTGTGAGCCTGGCCCTGCCCTTGTTTGTGGTGACCATGGCCTCGCAAAATCTGCCCGGTGTGGCTGCCATACAGGCCGCCGGCTTTGGCAACCCGCCCGGCGCTGCCGCCGAGGCCAGCATACCGATCTCGAAAATCATCACCCTGACCGGCGTGGCCACTCTGGTGCTGGCACCTTTCGGCGGCTTTGCCCTGAACCTGAGCGCCATCACCGCTGCCATTTGCATGGGCCCTGAGTCGCACCCAGACCGGCAACGGCGTTACACCGCGGCGGTTGTGTGTGGCGCCATTTATGTGCTCATTGGCCTGTTTGGCGCCGCCATTGTGGCGGCGCTGACCGCCTTTCCCCAGGAGCTGATTGCCGCCATTGCCGGTTTGGCCCTGCTGGGCACCATTGCCAATGCGCTGCATGTGGCCCTGCGCGATGAGGCGCACCGCGAGGCAGCGCTGATCACCTTTTTGGTCACCCTCAGCGGCGTGGTGATTGGCGGGGTGGGCGCCGCCTTTTGGGGGGTGCTGGCCGGCGCAGCAGCGCTTTTTGTGCAACAGTACGGGCTTGCCCGGCCGAGACCCTGATGAACTTCTTATTTGTAGCTGACCCGCTGTCGTCCTTCAAGATCTACAAGGACACCACTTTTGCCATGATGCGTGAGGCTCAGCGATGTGGCCACGCCATCAGCGTGTGCGAGGTGCGCGACCTGATGTGGCAGCGTGGCGGCCCGGTCACGGCCTTTGTGCGCGACATCCGCCTCACCGGTGACCCTGTCCATTGGTATACCGCGGCGCAGCAGGCGCCAGATGAGCGGCCGCAAGCGCTCAAAGACTTTGACTGCGTGGTGATGCGCAAGGACCCGCCATTTGACAGCGAGTACTTCTATGCCACCCACCTGCTCGAGCAGGCCGAGCGTGAGGGCGCACGGGTTTTCAACAAGCCGCGGGCCGTGCGCGATCACCCCGAAAAATTGTCAATTCTCGAGTTTGCGCAGTTCATCGGCCCGACGCTGGTGACGCGTGATGCGGCCGATATTCGTCGCTTTCATGCCGAGCACCGCGACATCATCCTCAAGCCGCTCGACGGCATGGGTGGTGCTGGCATCTTTCGGGTCAAGGATGACGGCCTGAACCTGGGCAGCATCACCGAAACCCTGAACCGCGAGGGCCAGCAGACCGTGATGGTGCAAAAGTTCCTGCCCGAGATCACGCTGGGCGACAAGCGGGTGCTGTTGATTGGCGGGCAGGCCGTGCCGTTTTGCCTGGCCCGCATTCCCCAGGGCGGCGAGGTGCGCGGCAACTTGGCGGTGGGCGGCAAGGGCGTGGCGCAGCCGCTGAGCGCACGGGACCGGGTCATTGCCGAAGCGCTGGGCCCGGTGCTTCATGGGCGGGGGTTGCTGCTGGTGGGGCTGGACATCATCGGAGACAGCCTGACCGAAATCAATGTCACAAGCCCCACTTGTTTTCAGGAAATCTTTGATCAGACCGGCTTTGATGTGGCCCAAATGTTCATCCAGGCCTTGACCCAAGCCCTGTCGCAGCCAAGCCCCGAGGCGCCGGCCTGATCAGGCGGCCAGCAGCGCTGCCGAATTGGCCCCTGCCGTGTGCGGCTCGCAGACCCTGCCGCCGGCAAACATGCGCAGCTCACCGGGCGCCATCGCTGTCCAGTCTTCGTTGGTGGTCAGCGGTTCTGTGACCACAATGGCCAGACGGTCTTGCGGGCCATTGAGTTCGGAGAGGTCGACGCTGACATCATCGTCCTTGAGGTGCACCTGCGAAAAAGGGTGCTGGCGCAACACATAGTGAAGCCGGGTGCTGGCATGCGCCCACAAGGCCTGCCCGTTGCTGAGTAAAAAATTAAAAGTGCCGTGTCGGGCGATCTGCGGCACCAACTCGGCCAGGGTCAGATGCAGCTCGTTGGGGCTGGGCACCCCGGCGTGAGACTTGGCCAGCTCTTGCAACAACCAGCAAAAAGCCAGCTCGCTGTCAGTGCTGCCAACCGGGCGGAAATTGCCGTGCAGCGCCGGCGCGTAATCTGCCAGGTCACCGTTATGGGCAAACACCCAGTAGCGGCCCCACAGCTCGCGCACAAAGGGGTGGCAGTTTTCGAGGTTGACCGCGCCCACAGTGGCCTTGCGTACATGGGCAACCACGTTATGGCTCTTGATGGGGTAGCTGCGCAGCATCTGTGCAATGGGGGAGGTGGCGGCGCCCTCTTTGTCAACAAAGTAGCGCACCCCGCGCCCGGGATCATTGCCATCGCTCTCGAAGAACGCGATGCCCCAACCGTCGGCGTGGTGGTCAGTGCAGCCGCCGCGCTGGGAAAAGCCGGTGAAGCTCAGCGTCAAGCTGGCCGGCAGGTGGCTGTTCATCCCCAGCAGTTGGCACATGGGGCGAGTCTACAAGCTCAGTTGTGGCATGCCGAGTTCAACTTCGGGGCTCGGTCCAGAGCTTGCCGCCGGTCGCCCAGTTCTCGCGTTTGACATCGGTGATCAGAATATCGACCGACTCGGGTGAGCCGCCCAGCACCTCCACCGTGATGCGGGTGATTTCTTGCACCAGCCGGCGCTTTTGTTCGATGGTGCGGCCTTCCATCATTTCAATGTGGTACGTGGGCATAATGATCCTGTGCTTAGGGACGGGGCAAAAAAATTGCCGACAAGACAATGTTAAATGACACAGGGATTAAGAATGGCTGTCAAAGCTGCTATTTTTTGTTGCATGCTGCTCGGCGGTTTGGCCCCGGCGCTGGCCCTGACTCTGGGCAGCCTGCAGGGGCCGGTCTGGATCGGGCGCTCGATGGATGTGGCGCTTGCCCTGTATGCCGAGGCCGGTGAGGATGTAGCTGCCCTGTGCCTGGAGGCTGACGTTTTTTATGCCGACACCCGGCAAGACCCACGGGGCGTAAGCCTGAGCTTCAAGGCCGGCCTGCCGGGCCAGCCCGAGATGCTGCGCATTGCTTCGGCCGCCTTGGTGGACGAACCCATGGTGACCCTGCATGTGCGCGCCGGTTGCGTCCACAAAACAAGCCGCCGCTATGTGCTGCTGGCCGACCCGCCGCTTGATTTGCCGGCCCCTGCGCCTGTGCCTGCGCCAGCCCCTGCACCCCCGCTTGCCGCCAGCCCGCCTGCGCCACCAACCCAGCCCGCGGCCTTTGCCAGCGCCAGCGAGCCCAGCCCGCCCGCAGCGCCCACCATCGCCGCGCCGACATTGGCGGCGCCGGTCAAGTTGGCCGAGCCGGGCAAGGCGGAAAAGCGGGACAAGGCAGGCAAGAAAATCAAGAAGAGCAAGAAGAGCAAGGCCGCGAAGCCGGCCAAACCTGCCAAGCCAGCTCTGGCGGGTGAGGCCGCCAAACCGGCCAAGGTGGGCGCGGCTGCGCTAGCCAAGCCCTAAGCGCCGGCTACAAGCGGGTGTCGGAACCCAGCAAGGCTTGGCCGATGATCTTCACTCCGGCCTCGATGCGCTCCAAGGGGATCGACGAGTAGCCGATGCGCAGCTGCTGCTGGCCATGGGCGCCAGTTTGGTAAAAAATGTCGCCGCGCTCCACCACCACACCCTGCGGGTAGAGCCGCTCGGCCAGGGCTTGGCAATCCAGGCCCGCCTGGCCGGTGACCCACACCGCCGAGCCCCCCTGCGCGACTACCGCATGCAGGGTGGGCGCGTGACGGGCCAAAGCGGTGTGCAGCGCTGCTGCGCGTTCGCGGTAAACACGGTTGAGTTTGCGCAGATAGGCCTCGTGGTAACCGTGGGCAATAAAGCTGGCCGCCGATTGCTGGTTGTTGGTTGGCACATGTCGCATCATCAGGCGGCGCAGCGCCCGCAGTTCGCGCACCAAAGCGGCCGGGGCCACCAAATAGCCCAGTCGCAGCCCATGCGCCAGTGTCTTGGACAGGCTGCCCAGGTACAAGACCCGTTGCGACTTGTCCAGACTTTTGAGCGCTGGTGTGGGCTGGCTGTCAAAATTGAGTTCGCTCTCATGGTCGTCCTCGATCACCACAAAATCATCACGCTGTGCCATGGCCAGCAGCGCCTGTCGGCGCGCCAAGGGCATCGTCACAGTCGTCGGGCATTGGTGGCTAGGCGTCACATAGACATACTCGCAGCCTGCGAGCTTGGGCCCTAAAACCAAGCCATCGCCATCCACAGGCAAGGCGGTGACGTGCGCGCTGCGCAAACTAAAATTGTTGCGCGCGTCAGGGTAGCCCGGGTCTTCTATCCCGACCCGGGTGTCAGGGCCGATCAGCAACATCGCGAGTAAAAAACTGGCCTG
This sequence comes from Comamonadaceae bacterium, assembly GCA_014190675.1. Taxonomy (GTDB): domain Bacteria; phylum Pseudomonadota; class Gammaproteobacteria; order Burkholderiales; family Burkholderiaceae_C; genus Rhodoferax. The sequence continues at coordinate 29,333 of BJGT01000010.1, forward strand.
CTGCACGCCACAGGTGATCAAAATTTCGTCGCGTTCGACCCAGATACCGCGTGCGGGTAGCAAGCGGCGGTGGATTTGGTCGACCAGGGCGGTATCGTCGCGGTCAAGGTGGTCGGGCGCCCAGCGCCGGACCGCCTGCGGCTGCAGGGACTCCAGCGCACAGGCGCGCCAGTCTCGAAACGGGAACAGCGCACCATCGAATTGACCGTAAATGAAAGGATAGGGCTGGCCTTGCCAATCGGTCGGCTTGACGATGTTTCGCTGGGCCGACGGTTGCATCTGCAGCCGTGCGCGCCAGTCTGCTGCGCCGCCTGCCAGGGCCTGGTGGTCGGGCTGTGCGGCGATGCTGGCCGCGGGTAAGGGCGGCGCCACAAAATATCCGCTGCGCTGCCGCCCGATCAAGATGCCCCGGTCGGTCAGCGCCTGCAGTGCCAGAGTCACCGTCGTGCGCGACAGCCCCAATTCGGCCGCCAGCGTCCGGCTGGCTGGCAGCGCAGCGCCTGGCGCCAAAAAGCCCTGCGCCACCGCTTGCACCAGCATGTCGCACAACTGCCGCTGTAATGTTCCGGGCGGCTGGGCGAAGCGCTGAAACAGGCGCAACCACATGAGCTCACCGGTACGGCCAATGCGGGGCATAGTTCTGGTCTTATATAAAGTTCCTGACTGGCATTATGCGCACAGTGTTGTCTTGCCTACCATCAGTGGCATGCCGATCGAATACCTCAAGCGGGCCCCAGCGCTCCCGCCAAGCCACGACGCCGCCACGGCTGACACGGTGCGCGCCATGCTGGACGCCATTGCAGCCGGTGGCGAGCCGGTGGCCCAGGCCTATGCCGCTGAGCTTGATGGCTGGCACGGGCCGGTAGTCGTGGGCCCTGAGGCCTTTGCCCGGGCAGAGGCCGCGCTGAGCGAGGGCGTCAAGCAGGACATCCGCTTTGCGCGCGACCGTGTGCAGGACTTTGCGCGGCGCCAGCGCGATTCAATGCAGGAATTTTCAGCCGAACTGATACCGGGCTTGACTGTCGGCCAGCGGCTGATCCCTTGCCAGACGGCTGGCTGCTATGTGCCGGGTGGCCGCTATGCCCACGCCGCCAGCGCCATCATGAGCGTCGGCACCGCCTCTGTAGCTGGTGTGCAGCACATCGTGGCCACCACGCCGGCGCATGCACAGGATGGCATTCACCCCGCCATCCTGTATGCCATGCAACTCTGCGGCGTTAGCACCGTGCTGGCGCTGGGTGGGGTTCAGGGTGTGGCGGCGCTGGCCCATGGCCTGTTCACGGGACGACCGGCCGACATCATCGTGGGGCCCGGCAACCGGTTTGTGGCCGAAGCCAAGCGCCTGCTGTTTGGCCGGGTTGGCATTGATGTGATCGCCGGCCCCACTGAGTCGGCGGTGATTGCCGACGACAGCGCCGACCCGGCCATCGTCACCGCTGACCTGGTCGGCCAGGCCGAGCACGGCCCGGACTCACCCGTCTGGCTGATCACCAGCTCGCGCGCCCTGGGCGAGCAGGTGCTGGCCCTGGCACCGTCGTTCATTGCGGCGCTGCCCGAGCTGGCTCGTCAGGCGGCCGAAGCGGCCTGGCGTGACCACGCCGAGGTGGTGCTGGTGCACAGTCGGGATGAGGCGGTGCAGGTTAGCGACAACTACGCCTGTGAACACGTGCAGGTGATGGCGCGGGACCTCGACTGGTGGCTGGCCAACTTGAGCAACTATGGATCGTTGTTCTTGGGCGAAGAAACCACGGTGGCCTATGGCGACAAATGCAGCGGGCCCAACCACATCTTGCCGACCCGGGGTGCCGCGCGTTACTCGGGCGGGCTGTCGGTGGGCAAGTTCATCAAGACCGTGACCTGGCAGCGCCTGAACCGCGAGGCCTCGCGCACCGTGGGCCAGGTGGCAGCGCGCATCTCCCGGCTGGAAGGCATGGAGGGCCATGCCCGAACCGGCGACCTGCGGCTTGCCAAATACTTTCCCGAGCAGACCTTTGACCTGGGTGCGCTCGGGCGGTATGGGCGCTGACACCATGGCTGCACCAATTCCCGAACTTCACATAGACCTGAGCCAGCAGGAGCCGATCCCACCCGCCGGCGTTGCTGCTGCGCTTGCTCTGATGCAGAGCGGCAAGCTGCACCGTTACGGCGAGACCGACGGCAAGCTCAGCCCGGTGGCGGCGCTGGAAGCCGCTTTTGCGGCCGAGCTGGGGCTGCCTTATTGCGTGGCGCTCAACTCCTGTGGCTCGGGCATGTTTGTGGCGCTCAAAAGTGCTGGCGTGATGCCGGGCGACGCGGTGCTGTCCAACTGCTTCACCCTGGCGCCGGTGCCGGGTGCGCTGGCCCATGCCGGGGCCCGCCCGGTGCTGGTGGACGTGTGCGACGACTACACCATTGACCTGGACGACCTGGCGCGCAAGGCGCGCAGCAGTGGCGCCAAAACCCTGCTGCTGTCGCACATGCGCGGCCACATCTGTGACATGACCCGGCTGAGCGCGGTCTGCGCTGAGCACGGGCTTGCCTTGATCGAGGACTGTGCCCACACCATGGGTGCGGGCTGGGATGGCCGGGCCACGGGCACCTGGGGCTTGGCTGCTTGCTTTAGCCTGCAAAGCTACAAGCATGCCAACAGCGGCGAAGGCGGCCTGCTGGTCACGAGCGACCCCGACCTGGCAGCGCGGGCCATCCTGTACTCCGGCAGCTACATGTTTTACGCCGCGCACGGTGCCCGGCCCGACGAGGCAGTGTTTGAGCGCTGGAAGTACAGCACGCCCAATTTCAGCCTGCGCATGGGCAATTTGCCCGCCGCGCTGGCGCTGCCGCAACTTGGCCCGGTGCTGGCCGACCGGGGCCGCCGCTGGAACCAGCGCTACCACTGGCTCAGCCAGGCCCTGGCCGGCGCGCCAGGCTTGCAACTGCCAGAGCGACCGGCCAAAGAGCAATTCGTGGCCAGCTCGCTCCAGTTTTCGCTGCCTGGTCTGGGGCGAGAGGCGATCCAGCGCTTTCTGGCCCTGTGTGCAGCGCGTGGCCTGCACATCAAGTGGTTTGGTGCCGACGAGCCCAAGGGCTTTACCAGCGTTTGGCAGCACTGGCGTTTTTTTGGCGAGCCGCAGGTGCTGCCCAACGCCGAGCGGGTCATGGCCGGCCTGTGCGACATGCGCCTGCCGCTGACCTTAAGCGAGTCGGATTGCCAGGCGATAGCGGCGGTGGTGCATGAGAGCCTGGCCCTGCTGCTACCCAGCGGCGGGCCAAACCAGGCTGCGGCTGGGCAAGGGTTTTCACGCGGCCCAGGCCGCCCGGGCTGACTTTATGATGGGTCTAGGGCTATGGTGCCAAGACGTGGCAGGGTGGCTTCACAGCTGCGGAGACCAGTTTTTGTAGGGTGTTTAAATTTTTTTAAAGGAGAAATCTATGAAGATGCATAAACGTCAGATGTTGGGTGTTGGCTTGGTAGCTTTGCTGGTTAGTGGCAGTCTGTTCGCCCAGGCGAAGAAAGAAGTCACGATTGCGCACCAGGATATGTTGGTGCCTTTCCAGGCGCTGATGGATAGCGGCGAGCTTGAAAAGGCCACCGGCTACAAAATCAGCTGGCGTCTGTTTGGCGGCGGTGGTGATGTCATCAAGGCCATGGCCTCGGGCGATGTGCAGCTCGGCCAGGTCGGCTCCAGCCCGCTGACCGCGGCTGCCAGCCAGGGCCAGGATATCAAGCTGTTTTGGATTCTGGACGACATTGCTGATGCCGAGGCCCTGATCGCGCGCAGCGGCTCGGGCGTCAACACCGTGAAGGACCTCAAAGGCAAGAAGGTCGCCACCCCGTTTGTCTCGACCGCCCATTACCAGCTGATGGCAGTCATGAAAATGGAAGGCCTGGACGCCAACTCGGTTAATGTGATGAACATGCGTCCGCCCGAAATTGCGGCGGCCTGGGAGCGTGGCGATATTGATGCGGCCTTCATTTGGGACCCGGTGCTCAGCAAGATCAAGGGCAAGGGCAAGTCGATTGCCAGCTCGGGCAGCATTGGCGCCAAGGGTTATCCCACGTTCGACGGCTTTGCTGTGAACGCCAAGTGGGCGACCGAGCATGAGGCCTTCATGGTGGCGCTGGTTCAGGCCCTGGCCAAGGCTGATGCCGAGTACCGCAAAGACGGCGCAAAGTGGACCGCCAATACACCGCAGGTCAAGGCCATCGCCAAGATGACCAAGGCCGACGCTGCAGAGGTGCCGGCTGCCATGAGTTTGTACAAGTTCCCCACGCCGGCCGAGCAACTCAGCGCTACTTGGCTCGGTGGCGGTGCGGCCAAAGCCATGACCGGCACCGCAGCTTTTCTGAAGGAGCAGGGCCGCATTCAGGAAGTCAAACCAGACTACGCAGCTTTCGTGACCGATGCCTATGTGAAAAAGGCTGGTTTGAAATAAGCCCGGTCTAGCGCTGGGGCTGTCAGTTGCAGCGCAGGGCCGCAGGCTGTGCGCTTCAGCCCTGCGCTACCACTTGTTTCGCAGCTCTCTCAAAGTGCGGAACACGGTCTGGGCATCAGGTTTGGCTGGCAGCTCGGGCACGGCCTCGAGCAGGCCAGCAATCACGCTGGCACTGTCCAGCCGAAAAAACGTGTTGTGCGCATGCTCCTGGGCCAGCGTGGTCACCACCGAGCTGGCCGGGTCGTGGCCAGTCACGCTGGGCAGCAGCGCCTGCGCGGCAGCGTTGTCGGGCTCGCGCGAGAGGGTGAACTTCAGGTTGGTCTCGATGTAATCGTGTCCCGGGTAGAGCCGGGTGTTGCCAGGTAGCCGCGCCAGCTGCTCGGCAAACGTGCGGTACAGCGCGCCGGTGTCGCCGCCGTTGTGGGTGTTGCCGGCGCCGGCATTAAACAGCGTGTCGCCGGAGAACAGCGCCGGCTGCTCGGTGTGGGCGAATAGGCAGATGTGGCACAGGGTGTGGCCGGGCGTGTCGAGGCACTCCAGTTCCACGGTCTTGCCGACCTTGATCACATCACCGGCCTGCACGCCCCGGTCTACCCCGCTGATACGCCCGCCCGCCTTGTGGTGCGCAATCACCTTGGCGCCGGTGGTGGCCACCACTGCCGCGTTGCCGCCGGTGTGGTCGGCATGCTCGTGGGTGTTGAGCAGCTGCGTGATCTGCCAGCCCTTGACCCGCGCCGTGGCCAGGCATTTCTCGTGGTCCAGCGGGTCAATCGCCAGCGCCTCGCCAGTCTCGGGGCAGGCGATCAGGTAGTTGTAATTGCGGTAGGCGTTACCGGTCCAGATTCGTTCGACAAGCATGGGGCGATCTCCTTGAGGGCTGAACCATACCTTAAACCGAGCACCCCAACAAAGCCCGACGTGGCAACAGACCAAGCTTTTCGCTTTGCTTGCCGGACCAATCGCTACAAATTACCGTGTAATTCAACAGTATTTGTGTAAGCAAAACCAAAACTCTATAACCCGAGCCACCCCGATGTGCGCTGCTGTACCAAGCTATGGCGCGCGCGGGATTAGGCAGCAACTTTGCGCAAAGTTCGCGGTGGCAATTCTGCGAGGGCTGACAAGATGGCTGGCACGGCCACCGCCAAGTCTCAATACGATTGCTGCGAGGCAGCACGATGAGAATTGAGACTGGCAAGGTAGCGGGATTTTGCTGGTGCGCCATGCCTTTGTCGGCGGTCAGCAGCACGTCGAATTCACCGGCTGCGAGCGCGAGGAGCTTCCCGTTCTGGATGCTGGCCCAGCCTCTGCCCTGAACTGTGACGACTGATTGGCCAACCAGTAGCGCGCCGAGGCGGCCGGGTACTGATTCGTCAAGCAGTGTGCGCATCGAGCACTTGAATCGCAAGTACCCGACTCACAGATGGAAAGTCCTCCAGGAAAACTTCCAGAGAGTCACCTGCTTCAAGGTGTTCGAAGATCATGCGCACCGGCACCCGGGTGCCAATGAACACGGGTGTTCCACCGAGGATATCGGGGTCTGAAATGACTCGGGGCGACTTCATGGTTCGTCCCTTGCGCGTGGCAAGTCTACCGCAGCGCAACTCAGCATGGACGCCAGGCCCGCGACTCAAGTAAGCACTGCAGCACGGCCTGCGTCAAGCCTGGCGGGCAAGCTCACCTACCGGAGCTCGGATACCCTGGCCGAGCAGGGGACCAGCGACCAGGTCAGCGCCTACTACCGGGCGCAGGTGCGGCTGGACCCTGAGCAGGCCCAGGCCCAGCCGAACCCGAAACTGGACGAGGTGGCCCTCAAGCCCGGCATGACCGCCACGGTAGACATCCGCACCGGCCGGCGCTCGGTGCTGAAGTACCTGGCCAAGCCGGTGTTCAAGGCGTTTGCCGGGGCAATGAACGAGCGGTAGGGGTTGGCGGCGTGGGACATTCAGGGTTTGGCGCTCAGCGCCTTCTGCATCTGCATAAAAAGGCCTGCCACTGACGATGCCAAGTAGCCGGCGTAGCCATCGGTGGCGAGTGTCTTGGTCACGGTGGCTGAATCTATGAAGCGGGTCATCTGCGCCTTGAACGCGCGGCTTTTGACGATCTGCGGTATTTGCTCAATTGCCGCCGCCAGTAAGTGCGGATAGTTCATCACGTCGTAGTCCTGGATTTTGGCGATGACCAACTCCGGCACCAGTTGGGCGCCGCGTGTCGACATCCAAGCCAGGTCCCAGATGTCGCGGTGGCGGATCTTGCTTGAGTCGAGTCCCACCGCTTGGCCTTGATTGTCCAAAAGCGAGGTCGGGAAGGCCAACACCTTGTCCGCCATGATCTCGTCAAGTGTCTCGGTGTTGACCAGCACGGTGGGCATGGCACTCAGGAGTTCGTAGTTGGCGCGAAGCGGCACCAGCTCGCGGGTGTGGGCCGGGATATTCGCCACTTCCAACTTGATTCTCTGCTGCGGCATGGCAGGGTTTTCAGGGCTTGTCTCGATCGATATCCACCACTTGCTGACGCGGATGTTCTTGATCCCGTCCTCGCCCACGCCACTTGGCTTGTGGTTAACCGCGACTTTCAGGCCGAAGCGCTGCCCGATGCGTTTTTCCATGCACGTTGTGATTTTTTGCATGCTGTCGGCTGAGAAGTCTTTGCCGCCAGCAAAATCAAGATCCTCGCTGAACCGATCTGACCCCCGGCAAAGCCGCAGCGAGGTGCCGCCTTGGAACACCAGCCCTTTGAGCAGCCCCTCGGCGTCCAGCGCCTGGAAGATTTCGCAGTGCAACAGCTCTTTTTCCACCACCGGCCGCATCGCCGACAGCCCCGGGTTGGCCATGGCCATGTCCACCAGTGCGTTGAAATCCTCCCGGTTGTCGCTCACGAAGTTTCTCCCCCTTGCCGGTCGTCTGGCTCACCTTGATCGATCATGTTGGCGTTGCGGCCTACCCGCAGCAGGTCTCGGATGGCCGCCTCCTGGGTGGCGACCCTAAGCGGGCGGCCCTTGCTATGCGCTGTGCGATTGAGGATGTCTGCGAGGCCTCGCTTGGTGTGCGTGAATTCGATGACGCCGTAAGGGGTTTCGACCAAGCCGCTCTTGCCTGTTGTCATGACCGTCATTCGGTTGATGGGGATTTGTGAGATCGCGCCGTACTCGGACAGCATCGACTCCAGGCTGACATAGGAGAGACAACCCGGGCGAAGGGCTTTGGCGACTTCCTCGGCGATCCAACGGTTCTTGCTTGTCGCCGCCGGGTTGACGTAGAGCCCCCTGGCCACCCGCTGAAGCAGACCGTCGGCAACCATACGCTGTAACGATTTTTCTAAGGCCTTCTCGCCTTCGTCGGGAAAGAGCTTCTCGATGTCGCGACGGGCCAGCACATGCACCCCGCGTCGATCGAGCTCTGCCAACCTTCGGATCAGCTCAATTTTCTTCATAAGTAATCTAAATCCCTAATATTAAATAGGGTAGAAGGTTACTTATTGTAAATCAGAGCATCCGTAAATCGTCAATACCTTGGTGTCTGCCTGTGGGGTGACTTGGTTTTGCCTTCAGTGCTAACCTAGCCCCATGAAAATTTCTTTTTGGCAACTGGGCAGCCGCACCCTTTGGCGTGATTTGCGTTCGGGCGAGTTGCGTTTGCTGGTGCTGGCGGTGACGCTGGCGGTGGCGGCCCTGACGGCGGTGGGGTTTTTTGCTGATCGCTTGCAGGGCGGCATGCAGCGCGACGCGCGGCAGCTTTTGGGCGGTGACGCGGTGATCGTCAGTGACAACCCGCCGCCCCCGGCCTTTGAGGCCAAAGCCCGCGGCCTGGGGCTGCAGGTGGTGGAGACCCTGGGTTTCCCGACCATGGCGCGCGCCACCGAGGCCCGGGGTGGCAACAGCAAGCTGGTGGCCCTAAAGGTGGTGGCGCCCGGCTACCCGTTGCGCGGTGCGCTTCGGGTGGCTGCACAGACTGATGGCCAGGGTGATCTGACGCGCGACATCCCGGCGCCCGGTCAGGCCTGGGTGGAGGCCCCACTGCTCGAAGCCCTGGGCTTGGCGCTGGGCGATGAGTTGCTGCTGGGGGACGCCAGTCTGCGGGTGACAAGGCTGATCGTGAATGAGCCCGACCGGGGCGCTGGCTTCATGAATTTTTCGCCGCGCGTGATGGTTCACCGTGCCGACCTGGCCGCCACCGGCCTGGTGCAGCCGGCCAGCCGGCTGACCTACCGCCAAGCCGTGGCGGGGGAGGACGCTGGCGTCAACGCCTTCGTGGCCTGGGCGCAGGGCGAGGTCAAAAATCGTACCGTGCGCGGCGTGCGGGTTGAGTCGCTGCAGGGCGGCCGCCCGGAGCTGGGGCAGACCCTGGAGCGGGCCGAGAAGTTTCTGAACCTGATTGCCCTGCTGGCGGCGCTGCTCAGTGCGGTAGCGGTGGCTTTGTCAGCCCGCGGTTTTGCAGCCAACCACCTGGACGATTGCGCCATGCTGCGGGTGCTGGGCCTGAGCCAGCGCACCATTGCCTCGGCCTATACCTTTGAGTTTGCGGCGGTCGGCCTCATGGCCAGTGCCTTGGGCGTGCTCTGCGGCTACGCCGTGCACCATGTGTTTGTGCTGCTGCTGGCCGGTCTGGTGGATGCCGCCCTGCCGGCGCCCGGCATTTGGCCGGTGTTGTTTGGCATGGGCATGGGCCTGACCCTGCTGCTGGCTTTTGGCCTGCCGCCGGTGCTGCAACTCGCGCAGGTGCCGCCGCTGCGGGTGATCCGGCGTGATGTGGGCCGGCTCAAGCCCGCTTCGGTGGGCGTGCTGGCGGTGGGGGTGGCCGGTTTTGCCGCCCTGTTGCTGGCCGCCAGCAGCGACCTCACACTGGGCCTGATCGCCGTGGGCGGCTTTGCCGGTGCCACCGGCGTGTTTGCCCTGCTGAGCTGGCTGGCGGTCAAACTGCTGCGCTGGCAGGTCAACGAGAGCACGGCGCCGCGCTGGCTGGTGCTCGCCACGCGCCAGATTTCGGCCCGGCCGGCCTACACGGTGGTGCAGGTCAGTGCCCTGTCGGTTGGCCTGCTGGCGCTGGTCTTGCTGGTGCTCTTGCGCACCGACCTGATCAACAGCTGGCGCAAGGCCACCCCGGCCGATGCGCCCAACCGCTTTGTCATCAATGTGATGCCGGAGCAGGGCGACGCGTTTCGCCAGGCACTGACCGAAGCCGGCGTGACGCGCTTTGACTGGTACCCGATGATCCGTGGCCGGCTGGTGGCGGTGAACGGCCGCCCGGTGACACCCGAGGACTACACCGATGAGCGCGCCCGCCGGCTGGTGGACCGCGAGTTCAACCTGTCGCACAGCGCGGTCCAGCCGGTGCAAAACCTGGTGGTGGATGGCCGCTGGGTAGAGGAAGAGGCGGCTGCCATCAGCGTCGAAGACGGGCTGGCCAAGACCCTTGGCCTGAAGCTAGGCGATGCGCTGTTGTTTGACATCGGCGGCGTGCAGAACGAGGCCCGGATCACCTCGCTGCGCAAGGTGGACTGGGGCTCGCTGCGTGCCAACTTCTTTGCCATGTACCCGGTCAGCCGCATGGCCGACGTGCCCAGCACTTACCTGGGCGCCTTCAAGGCGCCGGCCAGCCCGGGCTTTGACAACGCGCTGGTGCGGCGCTTTCCCAACATCACCAATGTGGACATGAGCAGCACCTTCGCCCAGGTGCAGCGGGTGCTGGACCAGGTCATCCGTGCCATCGAGTTTTTGTTTGCCTTCACTCTGGCGGCCGGGCTGGTGGTGCTGTTTGCGGCGGTGACTGCCACGCGCGAGGAGCGCGCGCGCGAGTTTGCCATTCTGCGGGCCATGGGGGCGCGCAGCAGCCTGTTGCGCCAGGTGCAGCGCGCCGAGCTGCTGGGCGTGGGCCTGCTGGCCGGCCTGCTGGCCTCTGTCGTGGCCTCGGTGGTGGGATGGGCGCTGGCCCACTATGTGTTCCAGTTTGAATGGGTGGTGTCGCTGTGGGTGCCGCTGTGGGGCTCGCTCAGCGGCGCTTTGCTGGCGCTGGTCGCCGGCTGGTGGAGCCTGCGCGAGGTGCTGCGCCGGCCGGTGGTGGAGACCCTGCGGCGGGCTTCAACTTGAAGCGGCGCCCGACGGCTCACTGCGGCTGCGCCACTGGCCCGACTGAGCCAGCAGGTGCGCTAGGAACACCTTGGCAATCGGTGACAGTTGCTTGCCCTTTTGCCGCACCACATGCCAGTGGGACGCGATCGGAAAACCGCCCACCTCCAGCACCGCCACACCGTGCTCGGCTGCCTGGCCGTGCAGGGCGTGGCTGGAGATGACCGATACGCCCAGCCCACCGGCCACCGCCTCCTTGATGGCCTCGTTGCTGCCGAGCTCCAGCCGTAGATTGGGCTTGAACCCGAGGTGCTTGAAGTGGGCGTCAACCGCCATCCGGGTGCCGGAGCCGCGCTCGCGCAGGATGAAGCGCTGTGTGGCCAGCGCCGCCAACTCAATCTGGCCGCCTGCTGCCAGCGGGTGGGTATTCGCTGCGATCAGCACCAGCGGGTTGGGCATCAAGACCTGATCGGCCAGCTCGATGTCGGCCGGTGGCATCGACATGATGTAGAGGTCATCCAGGTTCTCGCGCAACCGCTGCACCACGCCGTCCCGGTTCAGCACCTCCAGCGAAATGTCGATCTCGGGGTGTTTGGCGCAAAAGCTGCCCAGCAGGCGTGGCACAAAGTACTTGGCCGTGCTGACGACCGCCACCCGGAGCTTGCCGCGCGTCAGGCCCTTGGCGGCATCGATGCCCTGCTCGAAGGCCGCCCAGTGGTCGGTCATGGCGCGTGCGGTCTGGGCCAGCTCGCGGCCGGCGTCGGTCAGGTGCACCCGTTTGGCAATCACCTCATACAGCGCCACACCGACCGAGTCAGACACCTCTTTAAGCTGCATGGACGCCGTGGGTTGGGTCACATGGCAGGCCCGCGCTGCAGCGCTGACGCTGCCGGTGTCCGCCAGCGCCAGGAAGAGCCGGAGTTGCCGAAAGGTGATATTCATAGATATTTATCTATGTAAAGTTATTCAATAATCGATTTTACAAGATGTACCTGCCGCCCTAGGATCGGGATTCCAAGGAGAACTTCCCTGCAAAACCTGCTCGATCCGGCCATTTTGTTTTTTGTTTTTGGTGTGTTGGCGGGCGCACTCAGGTCCAACCTGGAGATTCCGCCGGCCATCGCCAAGTTCTTGTCGCTCTACCTGTTGATGGCGCTGGGCCTCAAGGGCGGCTTCGCGCTGGCCAAGTCGGGTTTGAGCCCCACCGTGCTGCTCAGCCTGGGTGCTGCGATGCTGATGGCCTTCATCGTGCCGGCGCTGGGCTACCAGCTGCTGAAAAACCGGGTCTCGCGCTTTGATGCGGCCGCCATTGCCGCGTCCTACGGCTCGGTCAGTGCTGTGACCTTTGTCACGGCCATGCAGTACCTGGAAGCCAATGGCATGCCCCCCGGCGGCCATATGGCGGCCGCTTTGGTGGTGATGGAGTCGCCCGCCATCATCATGGCGGTGCTGCTGGCCAATACCCTGCGGCGCGCGCCCGTGAGCGCGGTCAGCGTCGCGCCGTCTGGGGCTGCGGCCCTGGCCGGCAGCGGCGGGCCCGGCCCCGGTACGCCGCTGGGCAAGATCCTGCATGAGTCGTTCACAGACGGCGCGCAGTTGTTGTTGCTGGGCGCCATGGCCGTCGGCTTCCTGAGTGGCGAAGCTGGCAAGGCCGTGATGGCCCCGTTCTCCAGCGACCTGTTCAAGGGCATGCTGGCCTTTTTCCTGCTGGACATGGGCCTGATGGTGGCCCGCAGCTTTGGTTCGGTGCGCGGCCAGTCGGTGGTCCTGCTGGCCTATGCCAGCATCGGCCCACTGGTTCACGCCGCCATGGCGCTGGCGCTGGCTGTGGTGTTGCAGCTGCCCGCAGCCGATGCCGCCCTGCTGATGGTGCTGTCTGCCAGCGCCTCTTACATCGTGGTGCCGGCGGTGCTGCGCTACGCCATTCCCGAGGCCAAGCCTTCGCTCTACCTTGGTCTGTCGCTGGGCGTGACCTTCCCCTTGAATATCCTGTTGGGCATCCCGCTGTACACCTGGGTCGCCGGGCAGGCTCTGGGCTGATGTTCCGGGCTGATGCTGCGCGCGCTTATGATCCCCAACCGATGTCCGATGACACCAGCACCCCCGCGACATCTTTTGACCTGATCGGCGGCGAGGCCCGGGTGCTGGCGCTGGCTGATCGTTTTTACGACCTGATGGACCTGGAGCCGGCTTACGCTGCGCTGCGTGCGGCGCACGGCAGCACTTTGGCGCAGGCCCGCCAAAAATTGTTTTGGTTCTTGTGCGGCTGGCTTGGAGGCCCGCAGCATTACACCGAGCGTTTTGGCCACCCTCGCTTGCGTGCGCGGCACATGCCGTTTGTCATTGGCAACACCGAGCGCGACCAATGGCTGGCCTGCATGAACCAGGCGATGCAGGAGACCGGCGTGCCAGAAGATTTGCGGCTGCGCCTGGGCCAGGCCTTTTTCCAGACCGCCGACTGGATGCGCAACGCGCCTGAGGCCTGAACGCCTCAGGCGTCTAGGTCGATCTTGCGGTCTTGCGCCAACTTGGTCCAGCGCGCGATGTCGGCGCGCATGAACTGGGCAAACTTTTCGGGCGACATCGGGCTGGGCTCCAAGGCCTCAGACGAGAGCTTGTCGCGCAGGTCGGGTGCTTTCAAGACGATCTCCAAGGACTCGTTGAGCAGCTTCACGATGGCCGCCGGCATGTTGGCCGGGCCGACCACGCCGTACCACTGCTGCGCATCAAAGCCGGCGTAGCCGGATTCCACCAGGGTCGGGGTGTCCTTGAGCAGCGGATGGCGGCTGGCGCCGGTCACCGCAAGTGGACGCACCCGGCCCGAGCGGATGTGCGGCATGGCTGCTGCCAGCCCCGGGAACATGGCCTGGGTCTGGCCGCCGATCAGGTCGGTGAAGGCCGGTGCCACGCCCCGGTAGGGGATGTGCACCATGAAGCTGTTGACCTGCTGCTTGAACAGCTCCATGGTCAGGTGCGTGAGCGAGCCGGCCCCGGCCGAACCGTAGCTGAGCCGGCCCGGGTTCTTGCGCAGGTAGTCGGCGAACTCTTTCAGCGTGTTCACCGGCAGGCTGCTGTTCACCACCAGCACATTGGGCGTGCCGCCAATCATGCCTATCGGGGTGAAGTCTCGGATCGGATCGTAGGGCAGCTTGCGGGTGGCCGGGCTGGTGCCATGGGTGGCCACATAGCCCTGCAGCAGGGTGTAGCCGTCAGGCGGTGCCTTGGCCGTGAGCTGGCAGGCAATCACACCGCCGCCACCGGCCTGGTTGTCCACCACAAAGGTTTGGTTCAGCTGCTTGCCCCAGCGCTCGGTCACGGTGCGGCCCACCATGTCACTGCCGCCGCCCGCCGCCACCGGCACGATGTAGCGAATGGCCTTGTTCGGGTAGACGGTCTGGGCCCGCAACAGGCCGGCGCCGGCCAGCAGGCTGCTGCCCGCGCCCAAAAGGAGTCGACGTTTCATGGTGTTGCCCCGTGTGATGTGTTGGCTGGTCGGCTACTGCGCCGCCATCAGCAGCACCACCAGGGCGCCGGCGCCACCGTCGGCCGGTTTGGCCTGCACGAAGGCCAGCACCTCTTTTTTTTGCACTAGCCAGCTGTGCACCCGGCTTTTCAGGATCGGTGCCTTGCCCGGTGAGCCCAGCCCCTTGCCGTGCACCACGCGCACGCAGCGAATGCCGTGTTTGTGCGCCTCGCGGATGAAACTGCTCAGCGCCTCGCGGGCGTCGTCGCGCCGCAGGCCGTGCAGGTCGAGCTGGCGCTGGATGCTCCAATCGCCGCGGCGCAGCTTGCGCGTCACGTCGGTGCCGATGCCGGGGCGGCGAAAGCTCAGCAGTTCGTCGGTATCGAGCAGGGTGCTCACGTCAAACTCGTCGCTGATGGCCTCGTGCAAGACCGCTTGTTCGTCGTGTTGGTAGCGCATTACCACCGGCGCCGGCCGCTCCTTTTTCAATAGCGCTCGACGCTTGTCTGGCAGGGGCTGGACCGTGCCAGCGGCCCTGATGAAGAGATCTCTTTCGCTCACGGACTGGCGCCGGGCGCGCAACTGCTCGGCTGCCTGCTCGGCGGCCCGCTTGGTCTCCTGCGCGATGCGCGCCGCGATTTCGCGCTGCACCGTCTTGAGCCCGGCCAGGCTGTTGACTTTGACTGGGCCTTTGACCTTGATGACCGGTGTGCTCACAGCAGCCCCTGTTCAGCCATGGACAGCGCCAGGCCTGGCGCCACGATCACGTGGTCAAGCACTCGCACATCGATCAGCGCCAGCGTGCTTTTGAGGGTTTGCGTCAGGTGCTCGTCGGCACGCGAGGGTTGCACGGTGCCGCTGGGGTGGTTGTGCGCCAGCACTACGGCGCTGGCCTGGTGGTGCAGGGCGCGCAGCACCACCTCGCGCGGGTAGACGCTGGTTTGGGTCAGGGTGCCGCGAAACAGCTCCTCCATCGCGAGCAGGCGGTTTTGCACATCGAGAAACATCACGGCAAACACCTCATGCGCCTTGGCCGCCAGGTGCAGCTGCAGGTAGTGCTTGACCGCCTCGGGGGTGGCAAACACCGCGCGTTCGCGCAGCTGCTGCCCCATGGCGCGGCGCGCCAGCTCCAGCACGCCCAGCAGCTCGGCGCGCTTGGCCGGCCCCAGCCCCTTGACGCCTTTTAGATCGTTGGCGCTGGCGTGCAGCAGACCGGCAAAGCCGTCAAAGCCATTCGGGTTGTCGGCGCTTTTGATCTGCAGCAGCTCGTGCGCCATCTGCAGCACGCCCTTACCTTTGATGCCGGTGCGCAGCAGCAGCGCCAGCAACTCCACATCGCTCAGCGCGCCAGGGCCGCGCGCCAAGAGCTTTTCGCGCGGGCGGGCATCGGGGGGCAGGTCTTGGAGCGGCATCGTGTCGGCTTTTACAATCACTTCAGTTTATTCGGCAAACCACGGTCAGGCGATATGGCCCCTGACTTTTCTGTGAGACTTTTATGCTCTCGACCCCTTTGTGTATTGAACCCGGCTCCTTTCTTACCCTGCATTACCGACTTGCCGGTGCTGCGGGCGATGTCATCAACACCTTTGGCGGGTCGCCTGCCACCCTGACTTTGGGCAGCGGCGCTTTGGCACCGGCCGTCGAGGCCTGCCTGCTCGGCCTGCGCGAGGGCAGCCGGGCAAGTTTTAATTTAGGGCCGGGCATCGCCTTTGGCGAACGCAACCCGGCCATGCTGCAGTGGCTGGCGCGTCAGGAGCTCGCCGAGTTGGGTGATGCTGGAACCCCGTACCAGGTGGGCGATGTGGTGCAGTTCCCGACCCCTGACGCGCAGGGTCAGTTCGCCGGTGCGGTGCGCGACTTGCGCCAGGACCAGCGCGGCGAGGCGGTGTTGTTTGACTTCAACCACCCGCTGGCCGGCCAGCCGGTAACCTTTGAAGTACACGTGATCGGTATCTTGTGAGCGCCGCCAACGGGCCCATCCTGCCGCAGGAGATCCTGCTGGCCGAACCGCGGGGTTTTTGCGCCGGCGTGGACCGCGCCATCGAGATCGTCGAGCGAGCCTTGCAGAAATTTGGGTCGCCGATCTACGTGCGTCATGAAATCGTACACAACACCTATGTGGTGAACGACCTCAAAACTAAGGGTGCCATTTTTATTGAAGACCTGAACGACGTGCCACCGGGCGCCACGCTGGTGTTTTCTGCCCACGGCGTGAGCCGGGCTGTGCAGGACGAGGCGGCGGCGCGCGGCTTTCGCATCTTTGATGCCACTTGCCCGCTGGTGACCAAGGTGCATGTGGAGGTGGCCAAGCTGCATAAAGAGGGCTTTGAGTTCATCATGATCGGCCACAAGGGCCACCCCGAGGTGGAAGGCACCATGGGCCAGCTCGACAGCGGCATCCACCTGGTGGAAGACGTAGCCGATGTGGCTCGGGTGCAGCCGGCACAAACCACGCGGCTGGCGCTGGTGACGCAAACCACCCTCAGCATGGACGACGCCGCCGCCATTGCCGCGGCCGTCAAGGCTCGTTTTCCCCAGGTGCGAGAGCCCAAGCAGCAGGATATTTGCTATGCCACCCAGAACCGGCAGGATGCGGTCAAACTGATGAGCCCCCAGGTGGATGTGGTGATCGTGGTGGGCAGCCCCACCAGCTCCAACAGCAACCGGCTGCGCGAGGTGGCGCGCAAGCTCGGCACCGAAAGCTACATGGTCGACAACGCTGAGGAACTGCAGGCCGAATGGTTTAACGGCCGCCAACGCGTGGGCCTGACTGCCGGTGCCTCAGCGCCCGAGATTCTGGTGCGCCAGGTGATCGACCGTATCAAGGCGCTGGGCGCGGTGTCGGTGCGTAAGATGGACGGCATCCAGGAAACCATCAAGTTTCCCCTGCCCAAAGGCCTCAAAGCCGATGGCGGCGGTGACGCTTCCAGCTAACTCACCCACAGGCCAGCACCATGCCCCAAACTGATATCACGCGCTCTGATATTGATAGCGCAATAAGCAGGCTGGACAAGGGCTGGAGGCACTTTTTGCGTGAAACGCCACTGTGGCAGCTGAGCGGCCGGGCGATGGGCGTGGACTGCGCCCAGGTCTGGCTCAAGCTCGAGCACCAGCAGGTGGGCGGCAGCTTCAAGGCGCGTGGCATGCTCAACCGCATGTTGGCCCAGCCGATTCCGGCTGCCGGCGTGGTCATTGCCTCTGGCGGCAATGCCGGCATTGCGGCTGCATCGGCGGCGCAGGCGCTGGGCGTGCCCTGCGAGGTCTTTGTGTCGGCCGTCTCCAGCCAGGCCAAGCGTGATCGGCTGCGCCAGCTTGGCGCGGCGGTGACCGTGGCAGGTGAAGGTTATGCCCAGGCTTTTGAAGCCTGCCTGGCGCGCCAGCAGCTCAGCGGCGCCCTGTTGATGCATGCTTATGACCAGGTCGAGGTGGTGGCGGGTGCCGCCACGATGGGCGCCGAGATCGAGGCCCAGGGCGGCCTGCCCGACAGTGTGCTGGTCAGTGTGGGCGGCGGCGGTTTGATTGGTGGCTTGGCGTCCTGGTTTGAACAGCGTGCCAGGGTGGTGGCGCTGGAGCCCGAGCTGGCGCCCACGCTGCACCGCGCGCGCGCCGCCGGCACCCCGGTGGATGTGGCGGTGAGTGGCGTGGCGGCTGATTCGCTGGGCGCCAAGCGCATTGGCGACATCTCTTGGGCCGTGACCCAGCGCCACGTCAAAGACGCGCTGCTGCTGCCAGATGCTGCCATTCGTGCCGCCCAGTTGTGGCTGTGGCAAGAACTCAAACTGGCTGTTGAGCCGGCCGCTGCGCTGGGCCTGGCCGCGTTGCACACCGGGGCCTATGTGCCGCGCCCGGACGAGACGGTGTGCCTGATTCTGTGCGGCGCCAACCTGGACCCAGCCTCGCTGAGCTCCGCTACAGCCTGAAAATTTACAATTAACCCATGCTCGATATCACCCTGCTCCGCAAAGACCTCGCCGGCGCCGTGGCCCGGCTGGAAACACGCAAAAAGCCGCAAGCCTTTCTCGATGTGGAAGCCTTCAGCCGGCTCGAAGCCGAGCGCAAGACCATCCAGATGCGCACCGAGGAGTTGCAAAACCAGCGCAACAGCCTGAGCAAACAAATTGGCCAGCTCAAGGCCCGCGGTGCCGCCGGCCAGGCCGAGGCTGATGTGGCCATGGCATCCGTGGCCAGCATCAAGGACGAACTCGAGTCCTCTGCCAAGCGGCTGGAGGCGCTGCAAGCCGAGCTGCAAACCATGTTGATGGCCCTGCCGAATCTGCCGCACGAGAGCGTGCCGGTGGGTGAGGACGAGCAGGGCAATGTGCTGGTGCGCAGCTGGGGCACGCCCAAGGCCTTTGACTTTCCCATCAAAGACCATGTGGACCTGGGCGAGCCGCTGGGGCTGGACTTTGGCCTGGGCGTCAAGCTCAGTGGCGCCCGTTTCACCGTGATGAAAGGCCCGATCGCCCGGCTGCACCGGGCGCTGGCGCAGTTCATGCTCGATGTGCAAACCCAGCAGCACGGCTACACCGAGTGCTACACGCCTTACATCGTCAATGCCGACACCCTGCGCGGCACCGGCCAGCTGCCCAAGTTTGGAGGCGATCTGTTTGCTGCCAAGAAGGGCGGGCAAGACGGCGAGGCCAGCGACAACACGGCGTTGTACCTGATTCCCACCAGCGAGGTCACGCTGACCAATTTTGTGCGCGACGAGCTGCTGGCCGAATCAGCCCTGCCGGTCCGCCTCACGGCCCACACGCCCTGCTTCCGCTCGGAAGCTGGCAGCGCCGGGCGCGACACGCGCGGCCTGATCCGCCAGCACCAGTTTGACAAGGTGGAGATGGTGCAAATCGTGCATCCCGACACCAGCTATGCCGCGCTGGAAGCCATGACCGGCCACGCCGAGGCTATTCTGCAAAAGCTGGGCCTGCCCTACCGGGTGATGAGCCTGTGCACCGGTGACATGGGTTTTGGCGCCAGCAAGACCTATGACATCGAAGTGTGGCTGCCCGGGCAAAACACCTTTCGCGAGATCAGCTCGGTCTCCAACTGCGAGGCCTTTCAGGCACGCCGACTGCAGGCCCGCTTCAAAAACGCCCAGGGCAAGAACGAGCTGGTGCACACCCTCAACGGCTCTGGCCTGGCGGTGGGTCGCACCCTGGTGGCGGTGCTAGAAAATTACCAAAATGCCGATGGCAGCATCAGCCTGCCCGCAGCACTGCACCCCTACCTGGGCGGGCTCAGTGTGATCAGTGCGCCGGCAGCGGCCTGATGACCACCATCAGTGCGGGGGCGGCGAGCCCTGCCTGCGTTGGGTTGAACCGAGCTTGTCCATTAGGCGCCTCAGTCACAACACAACTGCCTTGTCACTGCATCCACCTGCACGCCAAACCCCCACGCAGAACCTTGGTTAAATTTCGCATGACCAAGCCACCCCGCTTGACGCGGAACCGGCGCGGTTGGCCAGGCCTTGCAAAGGCGCGCCGCCGATGTCGTCAGACCGTCATGCGGCCTGCCTACATTGCACTGGCCGGTGCCCAGGCGACCATCCTGGGCAAGCAGGGTATCAATGGGCTAACCAGGACGTGATGCCACCGGCGCCAAATTAGAAACTCGTCGCATCTGCGGATGCGGCGCAGGCAACAACACCCCCCGTCAATGACCACACCAACCCACCCCCTGGTAAGCATCAGTGCGGCCACGCACGGCGTGCTGCTTGAGCTGGCCTATGCCACTGCCAACAATGTGGCGGGGCAGATCATTTATGCGCGCGCCCTGTGTTTGCTGCACCGTGATGCCGAGGTGTGCCTGCGCCGGGCCGTGGCCTTGGCCGCTCAATCTGGCTGTCGGCTAAAGATTTTTGATGCATTTCGACCCCAAGAGGCGCAGCTCATTTTGTGGCAGACCGCGCCCGATCGGGCCTATGTCGCAGACCCGCAGCTCGGCTCCAACCACACCCGTGGCACAGCGCTCGACTTGACTCTGGTGGACAGCACCGGCGCAGAGCTGGACATGGGCAGCGGTTTTGACGAAATGAGCCAGTTGTCCCACCACTTCAACACCGCCGTGTCGGCCCAGGCGCAGGCCAACCGGCAATTGCTGCTGAGCATCATGGAAGGGGCAGGTTTTGTCCACATTGCACACGAGTGGTGGCATTACGCACTGCCCCATCCGCAACGCTACCCCCTGCTGTCGAGCGAAGCTTTGGGGCCACTGAATCCCATGTGCAGCGCCCACTGAGCGCTGCCCTCGCCCCTGCCCGTCGTGGCTGGCTCTGCCCCTCATTGCCGTCGAAACCGGAATACACAAAGCCACGGATCCCCGACCGAGCCGGGGATGACACAGCAGGGTTTCCCCTAGTCAATTGAAATGGGTTTAAACTGAATTTTCTTGTTTCGAGTCTTTCCACCCGTGCCTCGGATTTGCATTCTTTATTTCTCAAGGACTACTCCATGAAATCTGCGCTTCCTGTTTTGAATCGTCGTCTCCTGGGCGTTGCGGCCGCTTGTGCCCTGGCTGTGGGCTACGGCTCGAGCCCCTCACTGGCTGCAACCCCCAAAGACACTTTGGTCGTGGTTACCCAGATGGATGACATCATCACCATGGACCCTGGCGAAGCCTTCGAAATATCGGCGGGTGAAATCATGGGTAACGCGTATGACCGACTGGTGCGTTATGACGTCAACGATCCGTCCAAACTGGTCGCTGACGTCGCCACCAAATGGTCGGTATCGGCTGATGGCAAGACCTACTCCTTCGAATTGCGCCCCGGTGTGAAATTCGCTTCCGGCAATGCGCTGACGGCCGAAGACGTGGTCTATTCTTTGCAGCGTGCGGTGCTGCTTGACAAGACGCCAGCCTTCATCCTGACCCAGTTTGGCTTCTCCAAGGACAACGTCAAGGACAAGATCAAGCAGACCGGCCCGTTGACGCTCACCATTGAGACAGACAAGGCCTATGCCCCGACCTTTGTCTACAACTGCCTGACGGCCAACGTGGCGTCCATCGTCGATAAGAAGTTGTTGCTGACCAAGGAGTCAGGCGGCGACATGGCCTATGGCTGGCTGAAAACCAATTACGCCGGTTCGGGGCCGCTCAAACTGCGCGAATGGCGGGCCAATGAAATCGTGGTGCTGGAGCGTAACGACAACTACTATGGCGACAAGTCCAAGCCAGTGCGGGTGATCTACCAGCATATCAAGGAGGCCGCCACACAGCGACTGCTGCTTGAAAAAGGTGACGCCGACATTGCCCGCAACTTGCAGCCGCAAGACTTGGCAGCAATCGCCAGCAACAAGGACATCAAGACCACCTCCACGCCCAAGGGCACGGTGTGGTATTTCAGCCTGAACCAAAAAAACCCCAACCTGGCTAAGCCTGAAGTGCGCGAGGCCTTCAAATGGCTGGTGGATTACGCCGCCATTGGCGACACGATGATCAAGAACGTTGGCATCGTGCACCAGAATTTTCTGCCGGTCGGTCTACTCGGTGCCAGCACTGAGAATCCGTACAAGCTCGACGTGAACAAGGCCAAGGCTCTGCTGGCCAAGGCCGGTCTTCCTAATGGCTTCAAGGTGACGATGGACATGCGCACCACGCAGCCGATTCAGGGAATCACCGAGGCTTTTCAGCAAACCGCCAAGCGCGCTGGCATTGACATCGAAATCCTGCCTGGTGATGGTAAGCAGACGCTCACCAAGTACCGCGCACGCACGCATGACATTTACATTGGCGCGTGGGGCGCAGACTACTGGGATCCGCACACCAATGCCGATACTTTTTCGCGAAACCCGGATAACACCGATGCGGCCAAGTCGAAACCGCTGGCGTGGCGCAATGCCTGGGACATCCCTGAGTTGACTAAGCAGGCTGATGCTGCCGTGCTCGAGCGTGACGGCACCAAACGGCGCACCATGTACGACAAAATGCAGGCCGATTTCCGCAAAGACAGCCCATTCGTGATGTTGGGTCAGCAGATTGAAACAGCGGCCTACCGCAGTAATTTGCAAGGCCTGCAAATCGGCTCCACCTCCGACTCGACTTATATGTTCAAGGTGATCAAGTAAGCGCGTCTGCCGGGCCGGTCGATTTGGCTATGCAGTCGCAGCAGCGTCCGGTGAGCGGTGCCGGGCGCAAGTTTTGGCGCGTCGGTCGGAGTTTCGGCAGCTTTTTGTCGGTCATCCTGTTGACCTACCTCGGGCTGCTGGCGGTCACCTTTTTTATCGGGCGGGTCATCCCGATTGATCCGGTACTGGCGATCGTTGGCGACCGCGCGCCCGAACACGTGGTCCAACGGGTGCGTGAAGAACTCGGACTCAACAAGCCCCTGTGGGAACAGTTCTACATCTACATCAGCCGTGTTGTACAGGGCGAGTTTGGTAACTCAGTGCTCACCTCCAACCCGGTGCTGCAGGATATCGTGCGGACCTTCCCGGCCACGATTGAGCTCGCTACGCTGGGCATTTTGATAGGTGCTGGCCTGGGCGTCCCGCTGGGGGTGTGGGCCGCAGTCAGGCGTGGCGCTCTGGTGGACCAGGTCGTTCGGGTGATGGGCTTGGTGGGCTATTCCGTGCCCATCTTTTGGCTCGGCTTGATGGGCCTGGTGCTGTTTTACGCGAAATTGGGTTGGGTGGCGGGCCCCGGGCGGATCGACGTGAGCTACCTCTACTCGGTGACCCGGGTGACGGGATTCTTGTCAATAGATGCCTTGCTTGGCGCTCAGTGGGAAGCCTTTGGCAACGTGTTGTCGCACCTGATTCTGCCGGGCTCGCTGCTGGGCTATTTTTCGCTGGCTTACATCAGCCGCATGACCCGCTCGTTCATGCTGCATGAGCTGAGCCAGGAGTACGTGGTGGCGGCGCGCGCCAAAGGCCTGTCTGAGACCCGCATCATCTGGCGCCACGCGCTGCGCAACGCCATGGTGCCGCTGGTGACGGTGATTGCCCTGTCCTACGCCGGTCTGCTCGAAGGCTCGGTGTTGACCGAAACCGTGTTTGCCTGGCCGGGCTTGGGGCTGTACATCACCAACTCCCTGCAAAATGCCGACATGAACGCCGTGCTGGGCGGCACCATCGTGGTCGGGTCTGTTTTTGTCGGTTTGAACCTGCTGTCGGACCTGCTCTACCGGATGCTGGACCCGCGCACCCGCACCCGATGAACAAGCTCAAGCAAACCCAATCCCGGCCTCATGGGCCGAGCCTGCACCGGTGGCTGATGGCTGATCGGCCGCAGTCCCGTCAGCAGGCCTCGCTGGGACGGGCCTACGCGGCCTGGCGCACCTTTGCCCGCAACCGCCTGGCCATGGTCGGCCTGGGCATCGTGCTGATGTTGGTGCTGGTGGCGGTGTTTGCCGACCTGCTGGCCCCCTATTCCCCGTATATCGGCGACCTGCGCACCACCCGTCTGCTGCCGCCCTCCGCAGCGCACTGGTTTGGCACCGACGACCAGGGGCGCGACATCCTGTCGCGCGTGATCCATGGCTCGCGCATCACGCTCTACGTGGTGGTGCTGGTGGCGGTGCTGGCCGCGCCCATCGGCCTGGTGGTGGGCACCGTGGCCGGCTACCTCGGCGGCTGGGTTGATGCGGTGCTGATGCGCATCACCGATATTTTTCTGGCCTTTCCAAGGCTGATTTTGGCCCTGGCTTTTGTCGCGGCCCTGGGGCCCGGCATCGAAAACGCGGTGATCGCGATCGCCATCACCTCCTGGCCACCCTATGCCCGCATTGCCCGCGCCGAAACGCTCACCATCCGGCAGGCCGATTACATTGCCGCGGTGCAGCTGATCGGCGCCTCGCCCTGGCGCATTGTGCTGCGCCACATCATGCCTTTGTGTGTGTCTTCGGTCATCGTGCGGGTGACGCTGGACATGGCCGGCATCATCCTCACCGCCGCCGGCCTGGGTTTTCTGGGCCTGGGCGCGCAGCCGCCCATGCCGGAGTGGGGCGCCCTGATTGCCAACGGTCGGCTCTATGTGCTAGACCAGTGGTGGGTGGCGGCAGCGCCTGGGGCGGCTATTTTTCTGGTGAGCCTGGCCTTCAATTTGCTGGGTGACGGCCTGCGCGATGCGCTTGACCCCAAGGCAGCCAAATGAGTGGCTATCAGGGCGCTGCGCCTGCAAGCAGCACCGAGCCAGTGCTGGTGGTCGATGATCTTTGCGTGGCCTTTCCCAATCGGGACGGCGGCTATACCGAAGCGGTGCGCGGCGTTAGTTTCAAGCTGGGGCGCGAGCGCCTGGGCATTGTGGGCGAGTCGGGTTCGGGCAAGTCCCAGACCGGGCGGGCTATCCTTGGTTTGACTGCGCCGGAAGGGCGGGTGACGGCCAAGCGCTTGGCTTTTCAAGGCACAGATCTGATGCATTGCTCGGCGCAGCAAAGGCGCGCGCTGCGTGGCGGTCGTATTGCCATGGTGCTGCAGGACCCCAAGTTTTCGCTCAACCCGGTCATGACCATCGGCGAGCAGATTGTCGAGACACTGCGTGCCCACAGCCGGGTCAGCGGTGCCGAGGCGCGCCGGGCCGCCTTGGCGGCGCTGGAGGCGGTGCAAATTGACGATCCGGTACGGGTCTACCGGCTCTACCCGCATGAGGTGTCGGGCGGCATGGGCCAGCGCGCCATGATCGCCATGATGCTGATCGCCAACCCCGAGTTGCTGATTGCCGATGAGCCCACCTCGGCGCTGGATGTCACGGTGCAGCTGCAGGTGCTGGACATTTTGGATGGGCTGGTGCGCCAGCGCGGCATGGGCCTGATCTTTATTTCGCACGACCTGCGTCTGGTCTCGACCTTTTGCGACCGCATTCTGGTGATGTACGCCGGCCGGGTGGTCGAAGAAATCGCCGCCGGCGCCCTCGCCGAAGCCCGCCATCCCTACACGCTGGGTCTGCTCAATTGCCTGCCCAGGCTGGGCGATGCGCGCCACCCGCTGCCCACGCTGGACCGACAGCCGGAGTGGGCGCTGTGAGCCGCCCGGTTGGTCTGGCCGTGCAGGGCCTGCGCGTCAGCTACGACGGCTTTGTTGCGTTGGCCGACACCTCGTTCCAGGTTGAGCCCGGTGGCAGCTTTGGGCTGGTGGGTGAGTCGGGCTCGGGTAAATCAACCGTGCTGCGCGCCATCTGTGGCTTGGCGCCGCTGGCTGCTGGCAGCGTGAAATTACTGGGTGAAGCCTCAGGTGCCGACACGGCGCTGCCCCGGCCCGGCAGCAAGCCGTTTCGCCGCTTGGTGCAGATGGTGTTCCAGGACCCCTATGGTTCGCTGCACCCGCGTCAGACGGTGGACCGCATCCTGGCCGAGCCGCTGGCCATTCACCAGATGGACGACGCCGAAGTCCGCATTGAACGCGCCCTTGATGAGGTGGGCCTGGGCACCGGTTATCGCTTTCGCTACCCACACCAACTGTCGGGCGGCCAGCGCCAGCGCATTGCGATTGCACGGGCCCTGATTCTGGAGCCACAGATTTTGCTGCTCGATGAACCCACCTCGGCGCTGGACGCCTCGGTGCAGGCCGAGGTGCTCAACCTGCTCGAAGACCTGCGCCGCCGGCGTGGCCTGACCTTTGTCATGGTCAGCCATGATCTGGCGGTGGTGACCCACCTGTGCGAGCGCCTGATGGTGATGCAGCGCGGCCAGACGGTGGA
>BJGT01000011.1 GCA_014190675.1 Comamonadaceae bacterium
GCCGTCATAAACATCTAAAAATCTCATCTTCCGGTTCTCCTGCACGTAGCGGGCCCGGCTTATGGGGGCATATTGCATGGCTCCTCCACAAACCGGACAGATTACTTGCTAAAAACCGGACAACCTACTTACTCCCGACAAATCTTTACTTAAAAGTTGCCTCTTGTATCGCTAGTTGATACACTAAAAGAGTGATCAAATCATTTCGCCATAAGGGGCTACAGGCGTTTTTTGAAAAAGGCAGCAAGGCGGGCATCCAACCCCACCACGCTGACAAGCTCAATCGCCAACTGGCAGCCTTGAACCAAGCCGCAATGCCGGAGCAGATGGATATTCCTGGTTGGCGGCTTCACTCTTTATCCGGTGGTTTAAATGGTCACTGGTCAGTTTGGATCAACGGCAACTGGCGGTTGACCTTTATGTTCGTTGGTCAAGATGCCGTGTTGGTTAACTACCAGGACTACCACTAGATTATTTGAAAGTTGATGATGACTATGCACAACCCTACTCACCCTGGCCTGATCATTCGTGATGACGTTTTGCCTGAACTGCAACTGAGCGTGAACGAAGCAGCAGCGCAGTTGGGCGTGTCGCGCGTCACTCTTTCACGTGTGATCAATGGGCGCTCTGCCATTACGGCCGAGATGGCTCTGCGTGTGGGTAAGTGGGTTGGTAATGGCCCTGAGATTTGGCTGCGTATGCAGGGGCAATACGACCTCTTTCAGGCGAAGAAAAAGGGTGGTCTGAAGGTTAAGAAAGCGAAGCGGCCTACGGTTGTTTCTGCCACGCCCGCATGAAGGTTTGAAGGCTTAAAAATGCTGCACCCTCGGTGCTGTTTGGCAGACGGTGATGCCAGTCAACCCAGCGAGTTGTCGCCACTCATATACACAAACACCTCCTCAAACAGCGCGCCGCGCAGCCTAAAAAAATTGCAGTTGTGCTTGACCAGTTTGTCGCCGCCATGGGTGATGTTCTCCACCCGGAACCGGCTGGCGATGCGGTTTGGCCACTGCACCACGTGGTCAAAGTCGCCATGCCAGACCTGCGCGTAGCGGGCGTTGAGCCGCTCAAACATGGCGCGGATCTCGGTGTCGCGGCCCTGGTACAGGGTGCTGTAGGTGGCAATGGTGAAGCGGGCATCGGGCGTGAAGCAGGCCAGGGTGGCGGCCAGGTCCATACGGTCCACCGCGGCAAAGTAGTGCTCGGCCAGTTGGCTCGGGCTCAAGTCGTCAGTGGCTGGTGTCATGGTGTGCTGGGTGTGGCGGGTGTGCTGGGTGCAAAACCCGCATCCTGCAGCGCCCTAAAGGCGGCCAGGGCCTGCTGGTGCTGCAGCCGGTCGGCTGGTGACAGGGCTTGTTGCAGGCGATGCTCCGGCACGAAGTGGCCAAGGTCCTGACCCCGCACGCACAGCGCATGGGGCTGCACAGCAGCCGTTGGCCGCACATGGGCCGGGATGTAGCTGATGGCCAGCCCAATGCGGCGGTCGCCGGTGTCATTGGCGCCTGAGGCGTGCACCAGGTCGGTGTGGTGCAGCGACATCTCACCCGCGCGCAGTGGCATGGCGCAACCGGTCTCGGCATCAAAGCGCTCGCTGATGCCCTGTCCGCGCCGGATCATGTTCATCGGCTCGGGCTTGTCATCGTGCGCAATGCTGCCCCAGCGGTGGCTGCCGGGCAGGGCTCGCATGCAGCCAGCGGCCTCAGATGCGTCCGACAAGGCCACCCAGGCGGTCACGTGCAGGTGCGGCGCCAGGTAAAAGTAGGTGCTGTCCTGGTGCCAACGCACAAAGGCGGCACTGTTCGCCTCTTTCAGGAACAGGGTGCTGTGGTAGACCAGAATGTCCGGCCCAATCAGGTCCTCCACCGCGTCCAAGATGCGGGGGTGGTGTACCAAGCGGTCAGCCCAGTCAAACAGCAGGTAAGACTTGGACTTTTCGGGGAAGTCAATCGGCGCGCCCCGGGCCGCTTCCCAGGCCTCAAGCTCGGCCCGTGCGGCCTGCGCTTCGGCAGTGGACAGCACCGGCACCGGGCAAACAAAGCCGTCGCGCTCATAGGCCGCCACCTGCGCCGGGCTCAGGCATTGGCTCATGGTTTGCCGGCAACCTGCTGTTGGGCGGCCGCCATCATGGCTTCGAGCATGTCCAGCCGTGGGTGCAAGGGTTTGGGGTAGGCCTGGCGGCTCTGGCGCAGGCCCAGGCCCAGCGCGGCTTCGGCCATCTTGTAGCTCAAGGGGCCGGGGTTGATGACCGGCACCGGCAAGCGCGCTTCCAGGTAGGCATGGGCCTGGTGCATGGTGGTGGAGCCCAGGATCAGCACCTCGGCGCCGTCGACCTCGATCGCCAGCCGGGCCGCTGCTTCGAGCAGTGGAAACACCGCGTCTTCCTTGCCCGACAGCAGGCCCTGGTTGTCGGGCGGCACCTCGATCGCTCGCACCGAGGCGCACTTGTGGTGCAGACCCAACTCATCCAGCGCCTTTTTGTACAGCGGCTTCCAGCGGCTGGCCATGGTCAGGATGGAAAACCGGTCGCCCAACATCAAAGCGGTCAGCATGGACACCTTGCCGGGGCCGAACACCGGGATATCCAACACGCTGCGCAAAGCCGCCACGCCCGAGTCGCTCATGGTGTCGATGCAAACCGCGGCGTAGCCCTCGTCCTGCGCGCGGCAACCGGCCTCGAAGATGGAGGCGTCGGCCAGCACAAAATCATGGTGGCTGGAGTAGTTGACTGGCCCGGCCTTGACGCAGCGGTAGTCAAACACCAGCCCGGGGCCGAACTGCAGGCCGGCCAGTTGCTGCTGGCGCAGCAGCAGGTTGTCGGCCGACATGGCGAAGGGGACGATGACCAGTATCTTTTTCATAGCAAACTATTCAATGGTGACGTGGCTTAGCAGCACTTTTCCTTGATTACGCCACCGCAGACTGCAGCTCAGCCAGCGCCTCGTCGCAAGAACGCACCCGGCCAAACAGGCGCTGGAAGTTGCGCATGGTCACCTGGTGCAGGTCTTCGTGGGTGGTGCCGCAGGCGTCTTCCACCAGGGTCACGCCGTAGCCGCGGTCAGCGGCTTCGCGGGCGGTGGTTTCGACGCACATATTGGTCGAGACCCCTGTCAGGTACAGCTGCTCGCAGCCCAGGGCGCGCAGCAGGCTGTCGATGTTGGTGGAGGCGAAGGCGCCGATGGTGGTCTTGCGCAGCACGTGTTCGCCGGGCAGGGGCTTGAGCTCGTCCAGGATCTCGTGCTCGCGGCTGCCTACAAAGTTGCGGAACTCGGTGAACAGGCGGCGCATGTGCAGCGGCGCATCCAGCGCGTCGGCATGGGCTGCGCCAATGGTCACGTGCAGCACCGGCCGGCCCAGCTGGCTAAAGTGCGTGCGCAGCCGCAGCGTGTTGGGCAGCACCTGCTGTTCGATGCGTGCAAAGCGGTAGTCGGCCACGCGGGAGCCCTCGGCCTGCAGCTTGCGCGCCAGCGCGCCCTGGCGAGAGCCGGTGGCGTACTGCATGTCGATCATCACCAGCGCCGCGCGCGACAGGTCGATGGGGCGCTCGGTCATGTAGGCGCGGATGTAGTCGGCAGGGGCATTCATGACGGTTCTTTCTGGCCCGCCTGTGTGGCGGGCTGGGTTTGTTGGCGGTAGCTGGCAATGATCTCGGAGCCGGTGGCGCACCAGACGCCGCTGTGCGACAGCACATAGTCCAGCGCCCGTGCCAGGTACTCGATGCGGTGTGGCTGGCCCATGATGAAGGGGTGGACCGCGATGTTCATCACCTGGCCGCTCACGGCACCTTCGGCGTACAGGGTGTCGAACTCGTCGCAGATTTTCTGGGCAAAGGCGGCGCCCTCCTGGCCGCGCCGCCAGGCGATGCTGTCATTGATCTCCATGCTGTAGGGCAAAGAGTACAACTCACCCTGTCGCACTTGGATAGGGGTGGGCTGGTCGTCGTGGTACAGGTCACACAGGTAGCCGATGCCGGCTTCGGCCACCAGGTCGGGGGTGTTCAGGGTGTTGGAGGCGGCCGGTGAAAACCAGCCCGGCAGGCCGCGCCCGGTGAACTGCCGGTGGATGTGCTGGCATTCGTCAATGGCGGCGCGTTCGTCGGCTTCGCTCAGGTTCCAGTGGTAACGCGTGTTGTACAGGCCGTGCGACATGAACTCCCAGCGGCGCTTGAGCATGGCCTCGGCAATCTCGGGGTACATCTGCAGCACCGCCATCGACAGCGACACGGTGCAGGGCACCTGAAAGCGGTCAAACACCTCCATCAGCCGCCAAACGCCCACGCGGTTGCCGTAATCGCGCAGGCCGTAGCCCAGGATGTCGGGGTGCGGCAGCCGGGGCCAGGGGTCGCGTACACGGATGAGTTCGGGCAAAAACTCGTAGTGCTCGATGTTGGGCGCCACCCACAGCGCCACCCGGGCGCCGCCGGGCCAATGCAGCGGCGGCCGCTCGGGTGCGGCCGAGTAGGCGATGCGCTCAGGCACAAGCTGATTTGCAGGCATGATCGGTGTTTTCATATCGACACGGGGAGACCGACATGCCAGTGATTGCCATTACCTTGTTGCCAGGCTATGGCGCCGAGACCGAGGCCCGGCTGGTGCAGCGGGTGGCGCTGGCCGCCCGCTCGGTGATTGCCGCGCCGGCCGCCGGCACCACCGTGATGGTGCACCACGCCAGCACCTATCAGCGCGATGGCCGGGTGGTCACCGCCGGTGGTGCCGCGCGACCAGTTGCCAGTGCGCTGGTGCGCCGGTTTTTGGACCACATGCAAGCGCGTGAGCTGACCCAGGCGCAGCAGTTTCTGGCACCAGAGTTTGTGATGCGTTTCCCGGGTGGCGCCACCTTGCACCGCCTCGAAGAACTGGTGCAGTGGGCAAAAACCCGCTACCAGCGGGTGGCCAAAGTGTTTGACCAGTTTGACGAGTGCTGGACCGACCAGGGCGCCGTGGTGTACTGCGCTGGCACGCTGGAAGGGATCTGGCCTGACGGCTCGGCCTTTGCGGGCGTTCGCTTCATTGACCGCTTTGTGCTGGTCGACGGGCTGATCCGCCAGCAGGACGTCTGGAACGACCTGGCCGAAGCCCGCCCCGCCGCCGCCTGAAGCGCTGGCCTCAGGCCTGGGCTGCGGTCCAGGCATCCAGAATCTCGCTGCCGGTGGCGGCCCACACACCACGGTGCGCCATGATGTGTTTGAGCGCCTGCTCTAGCGCGCCGATGCGGTAGGGCTGGCCGATCACCCAGGGGTGCAAAGAGATGGCCATTACCCGGCCACCCTGGGTGGCGGACTCGCGGTACAGCAGGTCAAACTGGTCGCACAACTGGTCACGGAAGTCATCCTCGGTGTGGTGGTTCTGCACCAGGATGGTGTGGTCGTCGATGTCGATCGGGTGCGGCATGGCGTGCAGGGTTTTGGCCGGCGTGTGCATGGGGTAGGGCATGTCGTCATTGACCCAATCGCACACATAGTCCAGCCCGGCCTCACCCAGCAGCGCCAGCGTGTTGGCCGATTCCGACTTGGCCGGTGACAGCCAGCCGCGCACCGGCTGTCCCGAGGCCTGGCGCAAAATGGCCAGGGTGCTGCTGATGAGCTGGGCTTCGTCGTCCGGCGCCAGCCCGGCGTGGTGCAGGTGGTCCATGTCCAGGCCGTTGGCGATCACCTCCCAGCCTTGCCCGGTGCAGGCCTCGAGCAGACTGGGGTAGCGCAGCGCCACCGCTGCATTGACCGCCACCGAGGCCCGGATCTGGTGCTCGGCCAGCGCCTGCATGATGCGAAAAATACCCACCCGGTTGCCGTAGTCGCGCAGGGTGTAGTGGCGCAGGTCTGGGTAGGCCGTCATCATGGCGCCCGGTGGCTTGAAGGGCACGCCCTTCATATTCAGCGGAAACCACTCCAGCGCCGGCACCACCCACAGCGCCACCCGGGCGCCGCCCGGCCACTGCACCGGTTTGCGCTTGGGCAACATGGACCAGTCGTAGTGACTGTGGTCCATGCCGTAGCGGCGCAGCGGGTACTCCAGGTGGGCATCGGGCAGGCCCGCCTTGACGGTCTCGGGGGCGGCGCTCATGGGCTGTCTCCTGCCGGCTGCGCGGCAGCAGCAAAGGCGTCGAAATAATGGGTGTTGAAATGCTGGGCAATCTCGCGCCCGGTCGCCAGCCAGACCTTGTCGTGGCTGGTGATGTAGGACAGCGCCTCTTCAAAGGCCGCCATGCGGTAGGGCTGACCCACCAGGTAAGGGTGCAGGGGAATGCACATCACCGTGCCGGATTGCTCACCCTCTTCATACAGCCGGTCGAACTGGCGTTTGAGGATGTCGGCATAGCGCCGCGGCTGCACCAGGTTGACGTTGTAGACGATGGTGTCGTTCATCTCCAGCGAATAGGGCACGCTGGTTAGCCGGCCCTGGCGCACCTTGACCGGGCCTGGCTGGTCGTCATGGAACAGGTCGCACACATAGGTCAGGCCCATCTCGGCCACCAGGTCCAGCGTGCGCTCTGTGTAGGTCAGGGCTGGGGCCAGCCAGCCGTCCAGCTTTTGGCCGGTGTACTGGCGCACGGTGTCGATCGAGTCCTGGATCACGGCGCGTTCCTGCGCCTCGGTCATGCCCATCAGGTAGCGCGTGTTGTAAGTGCCGTGCGAGTAAAACTCCCAGCCCTTGTCGGCGCAGGCCTGGATCACCTCGGGGTGGTGCTGGCACATCGCCACATTGAGCGAGACGCTGCCGCGCATATTGCAGCGCTGCATGGCCTCTAACATGCGCCAGAAGCCGACCCGGTTGCCGTAGTCGCGGTACGAGTAGTTCAGCACATCGGGCGCCGGCCGGGCCCAGGCGGCACGCGCCGGGTTTTTGGGCGGGTTGAGTTCATAGAACTCGACATTGGGCGCCACCCAGAACGCCACCCGGGCGCCACCCGGCCATTCGATGCGCGGGCGCTTGTTGTAGGGCAGGTAGTCGTAAAAGCCGGGGTCGCGCTTCACCGGCCAGCCCCTACCGCCGGGGCCACCTGCTGCAGTTGGGCCAGCGTGTCGTCGATAGACAGCACATCAGCGTATTTGACGACCATGTCGTACAGATTGGCAAAATGCGGACCTTCATGCTTGTCGGCCACGCACTCCTCGGGCACGATGGTGCGGTAGCTGCGCGACAGGCTGTCAACCACGGTGGCCCGCACGCAACCCGAGGTGGAGCCGCCGGTCACCACAACGGTGTCGACCCCATGGAAGTTGAACACCGAGCCCAGGTTGGTCTCAAAAAAGGCCGAGGCCATGCGCTTGTTGATGACGATGTCGCGCTGGTGGTCGATCACCAGCCGGTCGTCAAACTCGGAGCGGCGGCTGCCGACCTTGATGTTCTGCAGCGAATCGGGCGTGTTGGTGCGGGTGCCCCAGACGCCACAGTCTTCGCCGGAGTCCATGTAGGCCACGTAGGTCCAGACTACCGGAAAGCCGCGGGCGCGAAACTCGGCCGCCAGCGTGTTCACATGCTCAAGCTGGCGGGGGTCGGTCTCGTAGGCGGTGGCGAACTCGCCGACGCAGGTGTAGGCTTTTTGCAGGTCGATGTTGATCAGCGCGGGCTTGCGGCCAAAGCCGAAGCGCTTGCGCGTGGGGTTGGCTTTGAACGCCTGGTAGAGCTGGCGGCTGGTCAGGTTGGATTGCTCCATGGCCGGGTCTTTCTGAAGGGTTAAAGGCCGTCAGGGCCAGCAAGAGCCGGCCCGCTGGCCCAGAGCAAGAGGTGAAGAATGATGATGCATCAGCCGTATTGTCCTGTCAATAGAACAATATGGACTGAACAATATGGACAGGGTGGAATGTAGGCATCCGATACGGGGGCAGTTGGTTGGAACGCGAGCACTAAAAACCGTGCCGGCCTGACCACACACGCACAGTGGCGATGAAGGGCCAGCGTGATGGCAGAGGCGGTGGCTCTTAGGCACAGTGGTCAAATGATCAGGCTTGGACTATCGAGACCTGCTCGCCGGGCGCTTAAATAACAGCGTTGAAATCTGACTAAAAAAATGAGCAACATCACTATTCGCCAGGCTATCTTTACAGACCTCGACAACATCGCAGAACTGTTTGACCAGCACCGCATGCTTCAAGGCAAGAACAGCGATGTTTTCGCTGCCCGTGCATTCCTGCGGGAAAGGTTTAACCATGGCGATTCCGTCGTCTTCATAGCCCAAAAAAATTCG
Organism: Comamonadaceae bacterium; assembly: GCA_014190675.1. Classification (GTDB taxonomy): domain Bacteria; phylum Pseudomonadota; class Gammaproteobacteria; order Burkholderiales; family Burkholderiaceae_C; genus Rhodoferax. The sequence goes on from BJGT01000011.1 coordinate 8,182, forward strand.
GAGGCACTGGGATTTGCCCAGCTGTATCCAAGCTATTCGTCCACCTCGTTGGCCCGGGTTTTTATCCTGAACGACCTGTTCATTGCCGAGCCCGGTCGACGCCAAGGCATGGCGACCAAACTGTTGGCTTCTCTGGAGGCCTACGCATGGGCACATGGCGCCGCTCGCCTCACACTGCATGTAGACAAAAGTAACCTGTCCGCCCAAGCCCTCTACAAAGACCGGCGCTGGAGCGAAGACCAGCAGTTTTTCATGTACCACCGATTTCCAGACGGCAACTGAGCTTGCTAGCCCTGGTTAATCAAGCCCCAGCCCAAGCCCACACCCTGATTCATGGCACGCGGCAAGCATTACCATGTCTATGTGATTGAGTTGTCGCACGAGGTTTTGCGGCGGCCCCGCTTCATCAAGTCAAACCCTGGCTATGTGGCAGGCAAGCCCTGCGTGTATGTGGGGTTGACTGGCCTGGATCCCGACATTCGATTCGACAAGCACAAGGCGGGCATTCAGGCAAACAGCTATGTGCGGGACTACGGTTTACGACTCTTGCCCGCACTCTACGAACTCTACAACCCCATGCACTATGACGAAGCGCAACGCCTGGAGGTGGAGTTGGGAATCGACCTGCGCGAAGGGGGCTTTGGGGTGTGGCAGGCCTGAACAGCGTTTCCCCGGGTTACCGGCTCACCCGAAGGCAGGTCAATGCTTGCGCTTGGGCCGTGTCGCCTAAGCCTCGCCGGTGCGGGGACGTTTGCTGCACGCCAGACCCCCAATGAACAATCTTGGATGGAGGCTCCATATGGCTCCTTGCCCCTATCGGGGCACGGCGTATCAAGAATAAACTGCTGGGCTTCGCCCGCCTGGGGCCTGTATGAACATTGGGTATCAATTTGCAAAATGTCAGAAATAAATTTAAAATTCTGACAAATGGAGCCCGTGCATGAGCAAACTTGTCCAATCCATCGTTGCTGCTGCGCAAGCCTTGCCTGAAGGCGGTCTGCTTTCGCCGAAGGAGTTCTTGCATCTGGCATCAAGAGCCGCAGTCGATCAGGCGCTGACACGTCTGACGCGTGAGGATAAGCTTTTGCGCGTAGGACGTGGCGTCTACGCCCTGCCGGTGCAGGGTCGGTTTGGGGCGCGTCCCCCGTCCACTCAAACTGTGGTGGAAGCGATTGAGGCGGCCAGTGGTGAGGTGGTGGTGCCCAGCGGCGCTGCTGAAGCGAATGCCTTAGGGTTGACGACGCAGGTACCGGTACGGGAGGTTTTTCTGACCTCGGGTCCTTCTCGCAAGTTGCGCCTGGGTCTTCAGGACATAGAGCTCAAACATGGCAGGCCTTGGCAGCTACTGATGGGCAAGCGTCCAGCGGGCATGGCCATTCGTGCGTTGGCTTGGTTGGGGGCAGAGCATGCTCCTTCGGCGCTCAAAATCCTGCATTCAAAGTTACCTACCGCCGAATGGGAAGCCATGCGCGCCGCTCGCGCTGCGATGCCAAGCTGGATGGCACGTGCCTTCAGTGAGGTGGTTTTTGTCTGAGTCGTGGTTCTCACTTAGCCGCGCAGATCAGGCCGAAGCACTTGAAGTGGCGGCAAGCCGGACTGGGCGGCCCGCCCATTTGCTGGAAAAAGATATCTGGGTCGTCTGGGCCTTGTCGGCCATCTACAGCTCAAGGCTGGCAGAAAAATTGACCTTTAAAGGCGGCACATCGCTCTCCAAGGTCTACAAAATCATTGATCGGTTTTCTGAAGACATTGACCTGACTTACGACATCCGGGAGTTGGTGCCAGACCTGTTGCAAGGCGGCAATCCAATTCCTGTTTCGGCAAGTCAGGAAAAGAAAATCACAAGCGCGATTCGGACACGATTGCCGGAGTGGATCGCTCGCTCGATCAAGCCGGTTCTTGAAGACTCATTGATCAGCAGCAAGGCGCAAGCTGGTTTTCGAGTTGATGGCAAGGATCGCCAGAAGCTGATCATTGACTATCGTGCTGTGAAAACAGGCACTGGCTACGCTGCGACATCGATACAACTGGAGTTCGGCGCCCGCGCCACGGGGGAGCCCAACAGCAGGCATACAGTTGATTGCGACATAGCCCCAGTCATCGAGGGCGTCGAATTCCCCGTTGCAACTCCCTTGGTTATGGCTGCCGAGCGCACGTTCTGGGAAAAGGCAACGGCCGCACACGTTTACTGTTTTCAGGGTCGCTTGCGCGGCGAACGATATTCCCGCCATTGGTACGACTTGGCCGCTATGGCAAAAACCGGTCATTCAGCACAGGCCGCAGGTGATCACCATTTGGCCAGAGCGGTGGCCGAACAAAAGTCGGTCTTCTTTGCTGAAGAAGATGCAAATGGATTCAAGGTCGACTACCTTAAAGCCGTGACCTCTGGACTACAACTGGTGCCCGTAGGTGCAGCATTGGCTGCATTAGAGAGAGATTACAACGCCATGTCGGAGGACGGTTTACTGGCGCTTCATCAGCCATCGTTTGGTGAGATCATGGAAAAGTGCCGGGCCATACAAGATGAAGTGAATCACAAAGCTCGGGAAGGGCAATGGAGTCGCAGTTAAAAACAGAAGTGATTCACGGATTTGAACCGCCGCCCGTAAATCGATGGAATTGCTCACATTGAAATGGCAGTTCCCAGCAGAGTCAGTTGATGCGAATAGATGCCAAGGCTAGAAGTCCCCGATAAGGCATGCCGTGCCAGCGCTTGTGGTGCAAGAGCGGTATGGACCAGAGTCGCGAAGGCATCCTCATTGGCCCAGCCCTCGACGAGCAATACGATGGGGGGCACCAAGTTGGCAGCACCTCGAGCACGCTGCTCGGCGTTGACATAACCACTCGCGGTGCGATCGGCTACCAACAAGCTGACTGAGCCAATTCCTGGGCTACTGGCCAGACCGGGCACGATGATTTTTTGGAAAGCTTCCAGGTGTGCGGCTGCCTGCGCTTCTTCAATGTCATAGCGCAGTGTCGCCATGAGACCTCCTTGCCCTATGCCCGATTCGGACGCTGTGCGCTTTACCAGCACTTGGCACAATGAGCGTGCAACATTGCGAAAGTGCTTGACCGTCGACAGTGTGCGCGGGCTTGGGCTGTCAAGCCGCGCCTTGTAGTCGGCGCCGCGAACAACCTCCGCTGATTGCGTCTCGTAGAGGTTGAAAAACTGCAGGTCGGCCGATCTTGCGATAAAGCGCCGTCCGCTGCAAAAGCCAGGGATAGAAACTCGCTCGGGCATGTGCTCCTCGCCGTGCCATGCATAGAACTCTGCCAGGCCCTCAGGCGCGATGTCATGCCAAATGGCAATTGCACCGCTCATGCCAGGAGGCCCTGGGCATTCATCAGGTGCCGAATATGCGCTCGCTCGGCATCGTCAATGCCAAGCTGTGGCTCGCGCACAGCCGCGCACGCAATCAAGCCTTGCAAGCGTAGAACCTCCTTCATTCGTGGCCGAAAGTCTCGGATCGGCGAACGCCAGCAATAACGGGCTATCGGACCTAGCTTGCGCCATATTGCCTGAGCCTTGGCGATATCACCTCCTTGCACGCCTTCGTTCATTTCAACGAGTTCTCGCGTGAAGGTGCCGGCAAAGCCGATCAGCGCGCCGCTGCAGCCCATCATCATGGCTTCGAATATGAAGGTATCGCTGCCGGTCAGGACCCCGATGCTGCGAGGAAGTGCCGCAGCAACTTCAATGGTCGACAGTGTTTGTGCCACATCGAAGGAGGCCTCTTTGATAGCGATCACCTCGGGTATATCGGCCACCCGCCGCACGATGTCGGGCGAATAATCAGGCCCCCAACCTTTGGGGAACTGAAAGCAGATGATCGGCAAATGCGCGGCATCGGCAATAGCCTTGTGATAGCGATAAATCATCTCGCCGGGCACTGGCGCGCCCGAGAAGGTCGGGAAGGGTGGAAACACCGGAAAGCCTTCAACCCCCATCCGGGCAAAGCGCTCGGCCTTGGCTGCGGCGCTGCGCGTCGAGCCGGCAACAATACCCGAAAGAAAGGGTACACGCCCCCTAATCACGCCAATGCAGGCGCGAATCACCTGGTCCTGCTCGTCTTCGCTCAGCGCAATCACCTCGGAGGCATCCATATTCATGGCGATACCTGCTGGATTCTGGTTTGCAAGCCAGTCCATGTAACGCTCAAGGCCGGCCCAATCGATTTCCCCATCGGCATGCATAGGTAAAAAAGGGGCGGCAATTACGCCATGGCAGGGTCTTTTGAGCATCTGGCGGGCCTCAATATTGAATGACACCGTGGCGCATGAAGCACTCGGTGATCTCGTTGCAGTAATCCGTAAAACGCTGACTGCTGACCACTGCTTTGTGCCGCGGCCGGGGCAGATCGATCTCAATGATGCGTTCGATACGGCCCGGTCGTGGCGTCATGACAACCACCCGGTCAGCGAGTGCGACAGCCTCAGAGATGCCGTGCGTGATAAAAAACGTGGTCTGACCACGGTCGAGCCATAGTTTTTCAAGGTCGATTCTCATCTGTTCGCGCGTGAGGGCGTCGAGCGCGCCAAACGGCTCGTCCATCATCAAAAGCGGCGGCTCGTGGATCAGCGCCCGCACGATAGCTGCGCGCTGTCGCATGCCTCCTGAAAGCTCTCGTGGCATGCGATTTTCGAACCCGGCCAGACCAACCTTGGCGAGTAATGCTCGCGCCCGATCGCCGTAGGCAGCAGTATCCCCGCCGCGCAGGTCTATCTGAACCAGGACGTTGTCCAGCACATTGCGCCAGTCCAGCAAAACCGGGCTCTGGAACACAATGCCCAGATCGGTGTGTGGGCCGGCGATCAGCTTACCGGCGATTTCGATCTTGCCCTCGCTCGGTCCCAGCAGCCCCGCGATGATCTTGAGCAGGGTGGACTTGCCACAGCCAGAGGGGCCGACGACGGCCACGAACTCGCCGGGCTTGACGCCGAGGTCGACGCGGGCGAGCGCCTGAGTCTGGATTTGCCCGCGCTGAAAAACCTTGCTGATGCCAGAGATCTCGACTGCAACGCCTACTGCAAGGCGCTGCGCGGCCTGACCTGCCTCAGACGGTGAGGGGTGGTTCTGAGGCCCCATGTCGACTGACCTATTTGGGTAGGAATTCGTTGGTATGAAACGCTGTCCAATTCAGACTGGTTTCAAGACCGCGGTATTTTTTAAGCAGATCTATGGTTTGTGTCCAATCCTTCTCGTGGCCCAGTCCGATCTGCCCCTTCACATTCGGCGAATCCATCAGGTCGAAATCAACCACCATCTGGTCCTTGGTTGATTGGCGGTTCAGGTCTGGTTTGACTTTCATCGCAACATCAACCGCAGCGTCGGGATTCTTTTTGGCCTCTTCCCAAGCGCGCTTGGTCGCTCTGACGAAACGGCGCACAAGCTCTGGGTTGGTCTTGAGCGTATTGTTGCCGGTGAAAATCGCCATTCCCACGATATTGGCGCCGTGATCGGCGAACCGCAGCGCGTGGGGCTCAACGCCCCGATATTTAAGCAAGAAAAACTGGTCATCAGCCCCGCCGAGCAAGCCGTCCGCGCGTTTTTCAAGCACCGTAACCACCTTCGCTGCGGGATCGACCTGCACAAAATTCACCTTGCTGATATCGACCTTGTTGTGTGCCGCCAGGGCCTCGAGCAGACCACGAATGGGGTCGCCTGGCGACACGGCCAGCGTCTTTCCTTCGATATCCTTGGGCGTACGAATACCGGTGGAGGCAGCCGATACGACAGAAAAGCCGGTCGAACTCAAGATATTCATCACCGATTTGACCTCGCCGCCTTTGGAGATCAGGTTGATGATGCTGGAACTGTCCGCAAGGCCGAAGGTATCGGTGCCGGCACCGACAACCTGAACCGTATTGGCAGAGCCTCGGCCCTCATTAATGGTCAGGTTGATGCCTTCTTGTTTGTAAAAGCCTTTGTCCACACCAAAATAAAACGGCACATGTAGCCCACCGATGTACCAGTTAAGTCGCAATGAAACATTGTCCTGCGCTTGGGCCTGCGCGCCCCATACGATCGGTAGGGTGATCGCAAGGCTAAAAATTGCTTTGCCAAGTTTGCGTCGCATAGTCATGGTTCTATCCTTTTGTGTTGGTTAAAAAAAAGACCTTAGATGCCGGCTATTTCTGTAGGGCGCTGCGCCACATGCCAGGGAATGACAAGGCGCTCAATGAGCTCGACAGCATAGTAGATCGCAAGCCCGATCAGGCTTAGCAGAACAATGATGGCAAATACCATGGGCGTCTCAAGTTGCCCGTTGTACTGCTGCAGCAGGTAGCCTAGGCCGCGATCCGAAGCCACAAATTCAGCCACTACGGCTGCCGTGGCAGACAGTGCTGCGCCGATCTTCAGCCCGGTGAAGATCTCGGGCAATGCCTGAGGCAGGCGGATTTTGAAGAACATCCGAGTCGGGCTTGCGCCGGTCGATCGCGCGAAATCCATCACATCTGGGTCGACAGATTTAAAACCGGCAACGCTTGAGACCACAATCGGGAAAAAGCACAAGAGAAATACGATCAGCAACTTGGGCAGCAGACCAAAGCCCAGCCAGATGATGAACAGTGGCGCAATCGCAATCTTCGGGATGATCTGCAGGAATACGATGACTGGATAAATGGTGTTTTCAACGAACCGCGAATAGGCAATGGCCATCGCCAGCGGGATGCTGACTGCTACCGCCAACAGATAGCCGCCGATGATCTCGACGGTGGTAATCCAAGCGCTACTCATCACAGTACTTTGTCGCTTCAGAAATTCTGTCCAAATTTTGCTCGGAGGCGGCAGTAAATATTCTTTGATACCCAGCAGCTTGACCACGAATTCCCAAAGCAAGAAGAGCGTGACGAACACGATCACGGCGCCCAGCCACCGTCGGGCCGAGCCTTTGGCGCTGGCCAATGCCCCTTGCTCAGCCAGATCTCCGTTCAAGGTTGCACCGCCTCGTGCTCATGGCCGGCGTGATCCGTCACATCCAACGTGCTGAACTGCGCGGGCAAGTTGATTTCAATCAGTTCGAGGTCGTCCGATCGCGCGATCACGTTGTGGGGCACCCCTGCAGGCTGGGACAAGCACCCGCCTGCGCGCACGGTGACGATATCGGCAATGCCCTGGAAACTAAAGCTGATCGAACCCCTGAGTACGTAGACAAAATGCCCGGTCATGTCGTGCCAGTGCCAGCCTGTCTCTTGAGCAAAAGGCTTGAGGGCGCGGATATGCTTGGCGCCGATGCGTCCGTTTGTTGCACTTTCGAGCCCCAGGTCGCGGTATTCGGCATCGGCGCGCGGCCCGTCTCTTGTGAAATCTGCCTCGCTAAATGGCAAAAACTTGAATTGAGAATGGGCGCTGGAGAGCTCCAGCGGCCCTTCATAGCGCGGGGGCGGGGCTTGGAGCATGGGCTTTTCCCGGTTGAGTCTGCACTGTGATGATCGGTGCTGCTGACCGCGTCGAGGTCATGCCGCGGTGATTGCGCAAGGGCCAGATGCCGCCCAGTTCGTCAGCAGCTTTGCTTAGGCGGGCGGCAAAAAAAGACCTGCGATCCTCGCCAAAACGTAGCAGCGGTCCGGCCAGGCTGAGCGTGCCAACGGTGACGCCCGCGCCCGAGCCGGGGGTATCGGTCACCGCGACGGCGACCGCCGCAGTACCGGGTTCGCCTTCCTCAAGCGCCACCCCGAAACCAGCAATACGTGTGGCTTTTAACATCTGCTTGAATTGAGCCAGAGTGCTCGCAGCATTTGGCCCGAAGTGCGGTGGCGTGTGTAGTTCGGTGACCGCCACGATGCGAAACGCTTGCGCCTCGGGCAGCGTTGCAAGCCAAGCTTTACCCGTCGCAGTAGCGTGCAGCACAACATCGTGGCCGGTATCGTGGTCCAAGTTGGGGTCGTATCGCAGCCCCGAACGCGCGCCCTGCGCCTTCGCGACCCAGACCAGTCGCTCGCCTTCCACCACAGCCAAGCGCGCCAACTCGCCTGTCTCTTTAGCCAACTGATCTAGGATCGGCTGCGCAAGATCATCCAGGCCAGTTCGCACGTAGTAGCGCAGTCCGAGCATGGTCAGCTTGAGAGTCAGGCCATATCGGCCGCTTTGACTGTGTTGCACCGCATAGCCAGATTCAATCAGCAAGGCAAGCAGCCTGTGCCCGATGCTCTTGGGCAGGGCAAGTTCTTCACAGAGCTCCGTGAGGCCAGCGCCATCAGGGTGTCCCGTCAGGTACTCCAGGACAAGTAAAGCCCGCTTTAACCCCGATTGATTCATCAAAACTTATTTATTAGTAGAACTCTGTTCGAATATTAACATTTTGGGACTTCATGTCAACAAGGAGCCGACCTAAGGAGCCGGCCTAGGGAGCCCGAAGTACGGTTAGCAACCCCACTCCCCTCTGTAAATCAGGATGTTCCGCACGGACTGATCGAGGGTTTTATCTCCGGCATTGGCAGGCCGGGGCATGCCTACTTACAAATCGCGGTTGATGGCCGCGGTCATCAGCCTACCGGTACAGCAAAGGCAGCCACCATGACATGCATGCTACTTTGCCGGTTGCAAAACTGTCACGACAAATGCCCCTTCCAGTTTTTCGGCCACAAATTTGACTTTGTCGCCTGCTATTAATTTTTCAAATAACGCAGGATCTCGAATTTGAAAAACCATCGTCATTCCAGGCATGTCCAGATGTTTGATCTCGCCGTGTTTAATGGTGATCTTCTTATTTTCCCGATCAACTTTTCTGATTTCGCCATCGGCCAGATGCTCGATCGAAAAACCAGGCACAGATGTCGGGGATTTTTCTTGCGCATGGCCGGTGACGGCCCATTGCGCTGAGACTGCCAACAACACCAAGAAAAAATGTTTAAAGAGCTTCATAACATGTTCCTCAAATGATTTGAAAAATTAATGCTTGTGGCTAGAGTCTTTGCTAGAGCTATCGCCCCCGGACTTGCCACCCACCATGACCACGCCTTTCATGCCCGCATCAAAGTGACCCAGCTGCAGGCAGGCAAAATTAACTTTGCCGGTTTTTGTAAATTGCCAGATGATCTCACCCGTCTTGCCGGGCTGCACCGTCACCTGGTTCTCATCGGCGTGCTCCATCTCGGGGTTCTTTTTCATCAATTCATAGTGTTCCTTCAGTTCTTTTTCTGTACCCAGCACCATTTCGTGCTTCACCTTGCCAGAGTTTTTGATGACGAATTTAATGGTCTCGCCTGTCTTGACCATGATGCTGTCCGGTTTGAAGCGCATGGTGTCGAGCATGTCCACACTGACGGTGCGCTTGGCATTGGCAGCCTTGCCCGGTTTGCCTATGGCCTCTGAGTCCGAGTGACTGCCCGCGTGATTGCCCGCTGCAAAAACGGATGATGCGAGCAGAGCGGCCGATGCGGCTGTCGTGATGAATTTGAATTTCATGGAGTTTCCTTTGCTAGAGGTTAGCGGCGATCAATGGCCGGAATGGCCGGAGGGTTTGCGTATTTGCACCTCTACATCGAGTTTGGGCGCGGTTGCAAGCGGCATTGACTGTCCGCTCTCGGCTTTGAAACGAGCAGGCTCAGGCATGGCACCTGTCCACTCGAAGGCCACACTGCCAGGTGGATGCTTGTACCAATCAGGGTTGTTGTAATTGCCCGGTGGTTGGTCCTTGCGCACCTTCAGCACCGAGAACATGCCGCCCATCTCAACCCCGCCAAAGGGGCCTTGGCCAGTCATCATGGGCACCGTGTTGTCAGGCAGCGGCATCTCCATTTCTGCCATGTCGGCCATGCCGCGTTCTCCCATCACCATGTAGTCAGGTATGAGCTTGGTGATTTTTTTGACCACATCGCGGTGGTCTACCCCAATCATGGTCGGCACATCATGGCCCATGGCGTTCATGGTGTGGTGGCTCTTGTGGCAATGAAATGCCCAATCGCCTTCTTCGTTGGCCACAAACTCGATTTGCCGCATTTGCCCGACTGCTATGTCGGTCGTGACTTCAGGCCAGCGCCCGCCTTCAGGGGTGGGGCCGCCATCGGTTCCAGTGACCTCAAACTCATGCCCGTGCAAATGGATCGGGTGGTTGGTCATGGTGAGGTTGCCCACCCGAATGCGAACCTTGTCGTTCAAGCGCACATTCAAACTGTCAATGCCTGGAAAAATTCGACTGTTCCATGACCATAAATTGAAGTCCAACATGGTCATGATCTTGGGCGTGTAGCTGCCCGGGTCTATGTCGTAGGCGTTGAGCAAGAAGCAAAAATCACGCTGCACTTCGTCAATGAGCGGGTGTTTTTCTTTAGGGTGCGTCACCCAAAACCCCATCATGCCCATGGCCATTTGCGTCATCTCGTCGGCATGCGGGTGGTACATGAAGGTGCCAGGGCGGCGCGCCACAAACTCATAAACAAATGTTTTGCCAGGATTGATGCCGGGCTGGTTGAGCCCCGTGACGCCATCCATGCCATTGGGCAAACGTTGGCCATGCCAATGCACACTGGTGTGCTCTGGCAGTTTATTGGTCACAAACACACGAACCCGATCGCCTTCAATGACTTCAATGGTGGGCCCCGGGCTCTGTCCGTTGTAGCCCCAGAGATGGGCTTTCATGCCGGGCGCCATTTCACGCACCACGGCTTCAGCCACCAAATGAAATTCTTTGACGCCTTCGTTCATGCGCCATGGCAGCGTCCAGCCATTCAGGGTTACCACAGGGTTGTAAGGGCGGCCAGTTTGAGGAAGCAGTGGCGGCATGGTGTCGGGCAGGTTCTGAAAAACCGGCTCGGGTAATGCGGCCATGGCAACACGGCTCACCGCGGCTGCGGCTATGGCTCCGCCGGCGATGCCTGCAGCCTTAAAAAATTGTCTTCTTAAATTCATGATGAAACTTTCAATGATGGTGTGGGCATGTCGTCATGGGATGCGCGAGTTTGTGCTATCCATTGAAGGCGTTCAGTGCTTCGCATCGCCGCCTCCACTGGCTGCCATTGAGCCGATTTCGGTAGCGGTAGGCTTGCCCATGATCGAGGCTTGCAGCGCAGCATCAGCCAACCAAAACTGCTGTTGGGCGGCAATGGCTGCGCGCACCGTGTTGACCTGGTCCCGCGTATCTGCAAGCAACTCAAAGACGCCTATGAGCATGCCGTTGTAGCGCAGCAGGTTTTCTTCAGAGATGGTTTGACGAAGCGGAACCACCTCGTCCCTGTAGTGCCTAGACACATCGAACGCGGTTCGATAAGCAGAGTAGCTCTCGCGCAGATTGGAGCTGGCTGTTCGCAGGGTGTGCTCCAGCCGAAATCCTGCGGCCAAAGTTTGCGCATTGAAGCCATCGCGTTGGTTTGCACCCCAGTCAAAAATCGGCAGGCGCACAGAGACTTCGTACCCGCGCCGTGTTTTGGCGGTGCCTTCTGCATTGTCAAAAACCGAGTCAAGCCGAATACTGGACTCGATATCCGTCAAGCTACTTATCGCCTTCATGCCCTGGGCTTTCGCCTGGGCTTCAAACTCGGCTTGGGCCATGCGAATGTCCAGTCGCCCAGCTGTGGCCTGTTGGCTAACTTCGCTTGCCACACGTGGTGCTGCAGGCATGTCAGGCAAGCGGCCAGGCAGCACCAAAGCGTCTGCCTGTGTTTCAGACAACCCCAGCAAGCGAACCAACTCCTCGCGGGTGGCGGTGGCAGCGTGCTGTGCAGTGGCCCATTGGGTGGCAGCGTCTGCGTAAAAAGCCTGTTGACGCGCACGCTGCAATTTGCTGAAGTTGCCTACCGCTTGCATCCGCCTAGCCAACTCACTGCTCGCCAGCGCTGCCTCATTGACTTGCGCTGCATAGGTCAGGCTTTGCTGCGCCGCCACAGCCTTCACCCAGGCCTGGCGCACCTGGGTGATTTGGTCAATCACTTGGGTCGTCAACCTCAGCTGCTGCTGGTGCATCAAGCTTTGCGCCACTTGGGTGCGTTGGGGTAGCGTCAGAAGGTCAAGCAAACCGAAGGACAGCAAGCGGCCTATTTCCAATTCATCAACCAACTGCGTCCGTTCTAGGGTCAGCATGGGGTTGCTCATGCGCCCGGTTTGGGCGGCGCGTGAAGCGTCTGCCCAGCTTTGTGCAAGCATGGCTTGCAAGGCCGGACTGTTGAGCAATGCCAGGCGCACAGCCTCGCCCTGCACCAGGGGTTTACTCAAAATGCCCTGCGCTAGCCGCGCCCGGTTGGCGCTTTGGTCGGGTGTTTGGGACAACATCAGCTGGCCCTGTGTGAAGTCCCCAGCCTGCTGGTTGGTGGTCGCCAGGGATTGCTCAAAATCGACGCTGGCGCAGCCCGCAACAGCCAGCAGGACGGCCATGGCGAGCAGCGTTTTTTTGCCCCGGCTCATGGTTTTACTCCAGGGCTTTTCGGTGTATCGGGCGTTGCGCCTGGCGCAGCGCTCGCCTCCTTGGCGTAGACCCGCCACCCGCCTATTTTTTCGACCAGCGCATTGCTCTCGCGCCAGGGCACCAGTGTTTGGTCGTTGAAGCCCTGGTAATCGCTCAAGACCGATTGGTAGTTCAGTCTTGGTGCTGCGCCACCGCTGTGGGTCTGGGCCTGTGTGGCCGAAACCGCCAGCAGCAGCGTGGCGCAGACCGCTGCGGGTCTTGCCCAAAGGCCATGGCAAGCCGGGCTCGGTGAATTCAATAGCGTCAATGGTGTCATCAATTCCTCGCAACAAACAAGATACCGGGTAAAGCGCTTGCCAAGGGCAAGCCAGCATGGGTATCAAAATGAAAAAGCCGGGCGCTGGACGCGCACACGGACGAGCTTCAGGCGAGGAAGGCTCTTGGGGGAGGGTCTAAACCCTCTGGGATATGGTTTGCGAAGCGGCTTTGCCCGTAAGGCAGTGGCTGTGCTTCTGGCGTTACAACAGGTGCTGTAAGGGGCAGGTTTGCCACCAGCGCAGCGGTGCAACAGGCGGCACAGACCGCGCATTTGCCATGCTCTGCGGCAGCGCTGAGCGCGCTGTCTTGGTCATCAGGGGACGGGATTGCGTGGGCTGTGCCAGTCTCAGCTTGGTGGACCTGCTGCTCGTGGTGGTGCTCGTGCTCGGGCTGTTGGGCTGTCAGTGGTGAGCCGCAAAACACCATGGCGGCCGCTGCGGCCCCCTGAAGCGGGAGCGCCAGCATCAGCAGAAAACAAATTAATAACTTGAGAGACTGCATCACGGCGCAGACTTTAGCACAGGCTTTTTCTTGGCCCCGGCTGCTTGGGGTTTGGTCGCTGAGCGCGCCGGGTCTTTGCTGGCTTGGTCTTGCAGGGTCCATTGCTGCAGGGCTTCGAAGACTGGGCGCGCTGCCTCGGCCGCTGTGTGGTTGGCAATCGCCACCATCACATAGCGTCGCCCGCTGTCGGCGTGCACATAGCCAGCCAGGGCACTGACATCGCGCAGGCTGCCGGTTTTGAGGTGGGCGCTACCCACCATGGCACGGCGGTTTTTGAGGGTTCCGTCGACGCCGCTCAAAGGCAGCGAGGCGACGAAATCTGGCATCAGCGGGGAGCCGTAAGCGGCTTGCAGCAGGCGCGCCAGTGCCTGGGCCGTGATGCGGCTGCGGCGCGACAGGCCCGAGCCGTTGTCCACCAGCGGCAAATCTTTGGCCTCAAAGCGCTCCAGCCACCAGCGGCGCAACACGGCTCGGGAGGCGTCTGCAGAGGCCCGGCCTACCGGTGTGGCGGACGTGGCGGAGGTGGCGTTGACGGCGTTACTTGGGGCGGCCAGGCTGAGCGTCAAAAACAGCTGTTGTGCCATCACGTTGTTGCTGTATTTGTTGATGTCGCGGATGATTTCGGCCAATGGTGCGGAGTTGAGCTCAAAACTAGGCTCCAGCGGCGACTCGCCAGCCACCGGGGACCCATTGACAGTGGTTGCTGGCACCCGGCCCTCACGCACCGCGCCAAGCAGGCGTCCACCCATCTCGCGCCAAAGGCCCTCGACCGCCCGCAGCGCAAAACTTTTCGGGTCGGCATAGGCGACAGACCATACTTTTTCTGCGCAATTACCGGGATAGGCTCCGGCAAAGCGGATCTTTGCCGGGTCTGAAAAATCCGCTTTTAGGCTGGCCCGGTAGTCGCCACACTCACCGGCAATCAGTGGCACGCGCGACTGCATCTCAACCCCGGCCAGTGGCGGCTCAAATTGCACCAGCGCCGTGTTGCTGCTGCGCTCGGGCGTGAAAGTCATGCTGACAGATTTAAAGTTCAGCAGCAGCGCGTCGGCTGTGGCGTTGTAGGGGCGTAGCGGCTCACCATCGAAATTGGCGGGGTCAGTTTCGCCCACATCAAAGGCGCTGCGGTCGAGCACGATATCGCCGGCAATTTGGCGCACGCCCAGGGCCTGTACCCGGCGCAGCAGCAGCCACAGCCGCTCGACCACCAGCTTGGGGTCGCCCAAGCCGCGCAAATAAAGGTTGCCATGCAGGGTGCCCTCGCGCACCGCACCGTCCAGATAAACCGGGGTGCGCCAGCTGTAGGCCGGCCCAAGCAGATCGAGCGCGGCAAAGGTGGTCACCAGTTTCATCACCGAAGCCGGGTTCATCGGCACATCGGCGCGGTGGCTGAGCCGGGGTGGCCGCCTTGGGTCGACATCAAGCACCAGCAGCGTCAGCGCATCGGCTGGCAGGTTGGCGCGTTGCAGGGCAGCCTCGACTGCCTGTGGCAGGCCTTGCGCGGCCGCCAGACGGCACAGAAATAGGCTCAGGCTCAGGGCCAGCAGCAGCCGAAAATGGCAATGAACAGCAGACATACGGCACATTATCCGGCCACCGATAATCCAGCCATGTCGAATGCCGTCAGAGCGCCCGCAGCGCGTTTTTCGCCCAAAGCCTTGGGCCTTGCAGCGGCGGTCGTCACGGTCATCATCTGGACCTCTTTCATTGTGATCGCACGCGCCACCGGCGACCCAGCACGGGGCGGCGGCCTGTCGCCGTTAGATATCGCCATGGCTCGGGTGCTGGGTGCGAGCCTGCTGTTGCTACCTTGGGGCTGGTGGCTGGTACGCAAAGACCGGCGCGCAGGCTCGGGCCAGTCCTGCCTGTTTGGGCTCTCGCCACTGCCCTGGCGGATCACGGTCCGCATCGGAATGTTTGGCGGCTTTCTCTATGCCCTGGTGGTCTACAGCGGCTTTGTGTTCGCCCCGGCTGCGCACGCCAGCGTGCTCATGCCAGGCAGCATGCCGCTGTGGACCACACTGCTGGCGGCCTTGCTGCTCAAAGAGCGCATTCTGGCTGGGCGCGCGCTCGGTCTGGCGCTGATTTTGAGCGGTGGCCTGCTGGTTGGTGGTACAAGTCTGTTGCAAGCTTTTGACGGGGGCCAGGTCTGGCAGGGTGATCTGTTGTTCATGTCGGCTGCCCTGTGTTGGTCGACTTACAGCGTGTTGGCGCGCAAATATGCGCTAGACCCAGTGCGTGCCACTATCGCAGTTACTGCCTTTGCCTTCTTTTTTTATCTTCCGCTGTACAGCCTGTTGCTGCTGACAGACGTTTTGCCAAATAATCTTCTGAGCGTGCCAGTGCCCGAGTTTTTGTTTCATGCCCTGTTTCAGGGCTGGGGCTCAGTGGTGATCTCGGGCATCGGGTTCACCCGCATGATCCAGCACTACGGACCGGTGCGATCAACCATGATCACCGCCCTGGTGCCTGGCCTTTCGGCCTTGGCGGCGGTTCTTTGGCTGAGGGAGCCCTTGCACTGGAACCTGCTCGCCGGCCTGATGCTTGTCACGCTGGGCATTGTGTTTGGTGTGCGCCAGAGCCAAGCGGAGCTGCCAAACCATGGCGCCAAGCCTGGCGATCTATGATGAATTTGCTGGCTTTTGACATCAGTACCGAGCGCCTGTCTGTTGCCGTGCAGGCGGCGGCGCAGCCGGCGACAGTTTGGCAGCACGAGGGAGCCGGTGGTGCTTTGAGCTCGGCCAGCCTGATTCCCTGCATCGAGGCTCTGATGGCCCAGGCAGACTTGGATTTCGGGCAGCTTCAGGCGATTGTGTTCGGCCGTGGGCCGGGTTCATTCACCGGACTGCGCAGCGCCTGCGCAGTCGCCCAGGGCCTGGCCTGGGGTGCGGGCTTGCCGGTGTTGCCAGTCGACACCCTGCTGGCCGTGGCCGAGGATGCTCGCTTCCAGCAGGCTAGCGGTCCAATTGGCCAGGCGCCGGCCTGCCGGGTGTGGGCCCTGCTGGACGCACGCATGGACCAAATCTATGCCGGTTGCTACCAGTTCAGCCGGGGGCTGTGGCAAGCCCATGTAGCGCCTGCTCTGCTACGGCCTGAGCAGCTCAGCGCTGAGCCCGGCTGTCTGATGGCGGGCAATGTGTTTGCCGCCTACGGGCAGCGCCTGCCCGCCGGGCCCCGGCTGCTGGCCTGGCCCAGTGCGACAGCCCTGTTGCGGCTGGCGCCCGCCCTGCTTGCTGCTGGCGGCGCTCGCCCGGCAGACCAGGCCCTGCCCAGCTATGTCCGCGACGATGTAGCCCAAACCATGCTGCAGCGCGCCGCGCGCAATTTGCGCTGATGAGCGCCCAAGCGCAGCAGCTTGAGGTGCGGTTTGAGCGCCTTGGTCTGGCCGATCTTGATGATGTGATGCGCATCGAACGACTGTCTTATGGCCACCCCTGGTCACGCGGCGCTTTTGAGGACAGCATTGCTGCCGGTTACCAAATGCAGCGCCTGCTGGCCGGCAACGCTTTGCTGGGTTATTTTGTCGCCATGCTGGGGGTAGACGAAGTGCATTTGCTCAACATCACGGTGGCGCCCTCGCACCGCCAGCGTGGCTGGGCCAAGTTGATGCTCGAGGCGCTGGGCCTGTGGTCGCGGGGGCAGGGTGCGAAATCGCTCTTGCTCGAGGTTCGAGTGAGTAACAGCCGGGCTATTCTTGTCTATGAAGCCCACGGCTTTGCGCGCATCGGGCGGCGCAAGAGTTACTACGCGAGCGGGCACGGCCAGCGCGAGGACGCCTGGGTCATGCGTCTGGCTCTGTAAGAATGCAGCCATGAGCCTTGACCTGGATGAGCGACAGCGAGCCATGCTGCAAGAGATGGGTGTGCGTGTCTGGCAGCCCGCGCCGCGGCGCCCGGCTTTACCGGCTTTACCGGCTTTGGCGCCGCTTGCTGCGGCGAACGGGCGGGCGACGCCGCCTGGGCCGGTGTCAGCCGCGCTCAGGCCGCTGGCTGAGGCGGCTGTGCGCCAGCAGCCGCTCGCCGCCGGGTTGGCCAGCGCTGATGCCAGCGAGGCCCTGCTGGCTTCGGCCGATGGGCAGGACTGGCCGGCATTGGCCGAAGCTGTGTCGCGTTGCCAGTCTTGCGAGCTTTGCCGGGGGCGCCGCGCGCCGGTGTTTGCGCCGCCGCAGCCACCCCTGCCGGCCGACTGGCTGGTGCTGGGCGAACCCCCTGACGATGAGGAAGAGCGGGCGGGCGCCGCCTTTGCCGGGCCAACTGGCCAATTGCTTGGCAACATGCTGCGTGCCCTTGGCCTGAGCCGCCAGGCCGGGGCTGCGCAGACAGAGGCGCAGCGGGCCTACCTGACCAATGTCGTCAAATGCCGGCCGGCTGTGCTGCGCGTACCGCAGCCGCAAGAACTACGGGCTTGCCGGCCCTACTTGAGCCGTGAAATCGCACTGGTGCGGCCTAAGGTGATTCTGGCCATGGGCCGTTTTGCCGCGCAGTCGCTGCTGCAAGACAGTCTGCCAGAGGCGGCCGAGCTTCCCTTGGGCAAATTACGCGGACAGACCTACTATTACCTGGGTATTCCGGTGGTGGTGACCTACCACCCCGGCTCTCTGCTGCGCAGCCAGGCTGACAAGGCGCGGGCCTGGGCAGACCTGTGCCGAGCAGCAGCCTTGGTTCAGGCCGCTGCGGCAACTGCCGGGCCTTGATCGCTGGCCAAGGCGCGGGCCACTGAGCGGCGCGCGACCGGGCGGCTTCTTACAATTACCCTATGAGCTTTCTTGACAGGCTGAGCGCAGCTGAGCGCAGCAACCAATCCATGTTGTGCGTGGGGCTGGACCCAGAGCCGGCCCGCTTCCCTGGCGCGCTGCGCGGCGATGCCAGCCGCATGTTTGATTTTTGCGCTGCCATTGTGGAGGCTACAGCCGATTTGGTGATCGCCTTCAAACCGCAGATTGCCTACTTTGCCGCGCACCGCGCCGAGGATCAGTTGGAGCGGCTGATGGCCCATATGCGCCAGGTGGCGCCTGGGGTGCCGGTGATTCTGGACGCCAAGCGCGGCGATATTGGCAGCACGGCGGCCCAGTACGCGGTGGAGGCCTTCGAGCGATATGGCGCTGATGCGGTCACCCTGTCACCTTTTATGGGCTTTGATTCGGTCGAGCCTTACCTTAAATACCAGGGCAAGGGCGCGTTTTTGCTCTGCCGCACCTCCAACCCCGGTGGTGACGACCTGCAATCACAGCGCTTGTCCAGCGTGCCGGGCGAGCCGCTGCTGTATGAGCATGTTGCCCGTTTGGCGCAGGGCCCATGGAACCTGAACGGCCAGCTTGGCCTGGTGGTGGGTGCCACCTACCCGGCCGAGATTGAGCGGGTGCGCGCCATTGCGCCCACCCTGCCCCTGCTGATCCCCGGTGTTGGCGCCCAGGGCGGCGATGCCGCGGCCACGGTCAGGGCGGGCTGGCGCGGCAACGCACAGGCCACGGTGGCGCCGATCATCGTGAACTCGTCGCGGGCTATTTTGTATGCATCCTCAGGCGCAGACTTTGCCCAAGCCGCCCGCCGCGAAGCCGCCAAAACCCGCGAGTTGCTGCAAGCCGCCAGGGCTTGAGGCCGGCGCCTAAGCCCGTGCTGCCGACAGCAGGCGCTTGAGGTAGCGCCCGGTGTGGCTGCTCGGGTTGTTGGCGATCTCCTCGGGGCTACCGGCACCCACCAGCGTGCCGCCGCCGGCGCCGCCCTCCGGGCCCATGTCGATCAGCCAGTCTGCGGTCTTGATCACATCGAGGTTGTGCTCAATCACCACAATGGTGTTGCCAGCGTCGCGCAGCTGGTGCAGCACCCGCAGCAGCAGGGCGATGTCGGCAAAGTGCAGGCCGGTGGTGGGCTCGTCCAGGATGTAGAGCGTGCGTCCGGTGTCGCGCTTGCTCAGCTCCAGCGCCAGCTTGACCCGCTGCGCCTCGCCGCCCGACAGCGTGGTGGCCGCCTGCCCAAGGCGGATATAGCTTAGGCCCACGTCGAGCAGGGTGTGCAGCTTGCGCGCAATGTTGGGCACCGCCTTGAAGAACTCGGCCGCTGCCTCCACGGTCAGGTCCAGAATTTGTGCAATGGTCTTGCCTTTGTACTGGACTTCGAGCGTTTCCCGGTTGTAGCGCTGGCCGGCGCAGACATCGCAGGGCACATAGACATCGGGCAAAAAGTGCATCTCTACCTTGAGCATGCCATCACCCTGGCAGGCTTCGCAGCGGCCACCACCCGCCGCCGCACCAACATTGAAGCTGAAGCGGCCCGGGCCATAGCCGCGCTCGCGCGCCATCGGCACCTCGGCCATCAGCTCGCGGATTGGGGTGAACAGGCCGGTGTAGGTGGCCGGGTTGGAGCGCGGTGTGCGCCCGATTGGCGACTGGTCGACATTGATCACTTTGTCGAAATGCTCGATGCCCTCGATCGACTCGTGTGGCGCGGGCTCCTCGTGAGCGCGGTAAAGCTGGCGCGCCACGGCGGCATACAGCGTGTTGTTCACCAGAGTCGATTTGCCGGAGCCCGATACGCCGGTCACACAGGTGAACAGGCCCACCGGGATGTCGATGCTGACGCCACGCAGGTTGTTGCCGCTGGCACCGACGATGCGCAGGCACTGCGGCACGGCCTGGTCTTGCAGCCGGTGCCGCTTTTTGGGGATGGCAATGCTCAGCGTCTGCGCCAGGTAGCGCCCGGTCAGCGAAGCGGGGTTGGCACGCACATCTTCAAAGCTGCCCTGCGCCACCACCCGCCCGCCGTGCACGCCAGCGCCCGGCCCCATGTCGATCACATGGTCGGCGGCGCGCATCATGTCCTCGTCATGCTCCACCACCAGCACGCTGTTACCGATGTCGCGCAGGTGGTGCAGGGTGCTTATCAGGCGGTCGTTGTCGCGCTGGTGCAGCCCGATGCTGGGCTCGTCCAGCACATACATCACGCCTGTCAAGCCCGAGCCGATTTGCGAGGCCAGCCGGATGCGCTGCGACTCGCCGCCACTCAGTGTTTCGGCGCTGCGGTCCAGGCTCAGGTAGTTCAGTCCAACGTCGTTCAAAAATTTCAGGCGCAGGCCGATTTCACGCACCACCTTGCCGGCAATCTCGCCTTTGGCACCTGACATGTGCAGCTGCTCAAAGTAGGCCTGGGCCTGGGCCAGCGTCATATGGCTCACTTCAAAAATGGGCCGCGACTGCGCCCCCTCGCCAATCTTCACATGCCGCGCTTCTAGCCTCAGCCGGGAGCCCGCGCAGTCGGGGCAGGGCTGGGTGCTGCGCAGGCGGCCCAGGTCTTCGCGCACCACGGCTGAGTCGGTTTCGCGGTAGCGCCGCTGCATGTTGGGAATGATGCCCTCGAACGGGTGCTTCTTGCTGAGTTTCTTGCCTTGGCTTGCGCCAGAGTCGATCACGTAGCTGAACTTGATGTCTTCCTCGCCCGAGCCGTGCAGCACCGCCTGTTGCACCGGCGCCGGCAGGGATTCGAACGGGGCCTCGATGTCAAAGCGGTAATGCCGGGCCAGGCTTTCCAGCAGCGCAAAGTAATAGCCGTTGCGCCGGTCCCAGCCCTTGATGGCGCCGCTGGCCAGGCTCAGCGTGGGAAAGGCCACCACCCGCGCCGGGTCAAAAAACTCCTGCATGCCCAAACCATCACAGGCCGGGCAGGCGCCCTGCGGCGAGTTGAACGAAAACAAGCGTGGCTCCAGCTCGCCGATCGAGTAGCTGCACACCGGGCAGGAGAACTTGGCGTTGAACAGGTGCTCACTTGGGCCCTGAGCCCCGTCGTTGTTGGCTTGGGTGCGGTCGGTTTCGACAGCAATCGCGCGCCCGCCGCCAACTCGCAGCGCTGCTTCAAAACTCTCGGCCAGGCGTTGCTTCAGGTCGGGCCGCACCTTGATGCGGTCAATCACCACGTCCAGATCGTGTTTTTCGGTTTTCTTCAGCGCCGGCAGTTCGTCGAATTCAAAGGCCTGGCCGTTGACCCGAAAGCGCACATAGCCCTGCGCCTGCAGGCTGGCGATCAGGTCCTGGAACTCGCCTTTTTTCCCCCTAGCCAAGGGCGCCAGAATCATCAGTCGCGTGTCTAGAGGCAGCGCCAGCACGGCGTCCACCATCTGGCTGACGGTTTGCGCTTGCAGCGGCAGCTGGTGCTCCGGGCAAAACGGGGTTCCGGCGCGGGCGTACAGCAGGCGCAGGTAATCGTGGATCTCGGTCACGGTGCCCACGGTGGAGCGCGGGTTGTGCGAAGTAGCTTTTTGCTCGATAGAGATCGCCGGGCTCAGGCCCTCGATCACATCGACGTCGGGCTTGTCCATCAGCTGCAAAAACTGCCGGGCATAGGTGGACAGGCTCTCCACATAGCGCCGCTGCCCTTCGGCGTACAAAGTGTCAAAGGCCAGGCTGGACTTGCCAGACCCGCTCAAGCCGGTGATCACCACCAGCTGGTTGCGGGGTATGTCGACGTCGATGTTCTTGAGGTTGTGGGTTCGCGCACCGCGGATGCTGATCTGGCGGGCGTTCAGGGGCTGGGGCAGGCGGGGGGAATCGGGGTCAGGTACAGGCATGGGTTTGGGTGGCGCGGGCAACCCTGCATCATAGGTGCTGGCTGCCCAATCAAGCGTGGGTGACCCGACTAACCCCCAGCAACCAAGCTTGGAACAGCGCCACCACGGCGCTGTGGGCTGCGTCTTGCACACCGCGCTCGCGCGGCTCCACAAACCAGTAGCCCTGCGGTCCGGTGAGTTCGTGCTCGTCGAGCCGGCGCAGGCGGTGTTCGTGCAGGTCGCGCTCCACCATCGGCGCGTCAACCACCGCCACGCCGGCGCCCGACACGGCGGCGTTGATTGCCTGGTCCATGGTGGAAAACGCGATGCCGGGGCGGGCGTCCACCTGGCGCAGTCCCTTGGAGGCCAGCCAGTTTTCCCAAACTGGCAAGCGCTTGGCGCCGGCCAGGATGTGCAGCAGTGTGACCTTGGCCAGGTTGGGGCTGCGGCCGTCTGACCACAATTCGGGGCTGGCCACCGCAATGTGCTGCTCCTGGCGCAACAGCCGGCAGTCGCAGGGGCTCCAGGGCTCTGCCAGATACATCACCAGACAGTCATATTGGCGGGCCTCGCGCAGACTCGCCACGGCGTTGGTGGTGATCGACAGGTCGATGTCGGGGTGGCGGCTGTGAAAGCCGCGCAGGCGTGGCGCCAGCCAACGCGAGGCAAAGGTTTCTGGCACATTGACTGAGATGCGCTGGCGCGCGCCCAGGTTCTGAATTTGCGTCACCGCATTGGTGAGGTTGCCAAAGGCCTGTTCGATGCTTTTGGCCAGCACACTGCCAGCCGGCGTCAGAATCAGGCCCTGTGGGTGGCGAATGAAGACCGGCTTGCCAAGCCATTCTTCCAGCTGCTTGATTTGGCGGCTGATCGCGCCCTGCGTGACATGCAGCAAATCGCCAGCTTTGGTGAAGCTGGTGGTCCGAGCAGCCGCCTCGAAGGCGCGCAGTGCGTTGAGTGGTGGCAGAAGTTTCACGGCGCTTGAATTCAGGTTTTAGCCCGGCGGGGTAGAGAGATGCGGATGGCCGACAATCTGCTGCTCAAAAAAGAACATGGCTGTGACCGGCGTGACCCCCCATTCTCCCGCAAGCGCTTACCGCATGACTGCGCTGGAGCGGCGTACCAGCCTGTCATTGGCCGCCATCTACGGCCTGCGCATGCTGGGTCTGTTTTTGGTGCTGCCGGTGTTTGCGCTGGAAGCTGCCAAGTACCCTGGCGGCGATGACCCGGCCCTGGTGGGGCTGGCCATGGGCATTTATGGCTTCAGCCAAGGCCTGTTGCAAATCCCTTTTGGCATGGCTTCGGACCGACTGGGGCGCAAGCGGGTGATCGTGGCTGGGCTGATGCTGATGGCCGTGGGCAGCTTTGCTGCCGCCCTGGCCGACAGCCTGCTGGGGCTGACCATCGGGCGGGCCTTGCAAGGCGGGGGCGCGGTGTCGGCGGCGGTGTCTGCTTTGTTGGCCGACCAGACCCGTGACGAGGTCCGCACCAAGGCGCTGGCGCTGGTGGGGGGCAGCATTGCCCTGACCTTTGCTGTCTCGCTGATTCTTGGGCCGCTGCTTGCCGCCCGCTTTGGCCTGGCCGGGCTGTTTGGCCTGACTGGCTTGCTGGCATTGGCCGGTGCGGCGGTGGTGATCTGGCTGGTGCCGCCCGAGCCGCCGCTGAGCAGCTCGGCCCTGCTGCGGGGCAGCCTGGCCGAGGTGCTGCGCGACCCTGCCATGCTGCGTCTGGATGCGGGTGTGTTTGTGCTGTACGCGGTGCAAATTGCGATGTGGGTGGCAGTCCCGGCGCTGTTGGTGCAGTCCGGGCTTGGCACAGGGCAGCATTGGTGGGTGTATCTGCCCGCTGTTTCGGGCTCTTTTTTGGTCATGGGCATAACCCTCTTTCCGCTCGAGCGCCGGGGTTATTTGCGCAGTGTTTTTTTGCTCTCTATTGGGCTCATGGCGCTGGTGCAACTGGGCTTTATGGCCGTGGCCAGCGCGCCGACACTGGGGGCTTTGGCGGCCTTGCTGCTGGCTTATTTCTGCGGCTTCAATGTGCTGGAGGCAGCTCAGCCCAGCTTGGCCACCCGGCTGGCGCCGGCACACGCCCGCGGCGCGGCCCTGGGCGTGTACAACACGCTGCAATCATTTGGATTTTTTGCCGGTGGCCTGGTGGGCGGCATCCTGGTGAAAACCACCGGCACCCAGGGACTTTTTGCGGTTTGTAGCCTGGCCAGTCTGTGCTGGCTGCTCATTGCCTGGCCAATGCGCGCCCCCCCATCCAGGGCTGCACAACAGGCCGCAAAGGCTGGATAATCTTCGAAACTCTGGAGGAAAAAAACCATGGCATCCGTCAACAAAGTCATTCTCGTGGGCAACTGTGGCCGAGACCCGGAAATTCGCTATCTGCCCTCTGGCCAGGCGGTGGCCAATGTCAGCGTTGCCACATCCACGCGGCGCAAAGATAAAAACTCCGGCGAGTCGATAGAGGACACCCAGTGGCACCGCGTGACCTTTTACGACCGTCTGGCCGAGATCGCCGGCGAGTATGTCAAAAAGGGGCAGCCGATCTACGTGGAGGGCCGCCTCAAATACGGCAAGTACACCGACCAGGCGGGTGTTGAGAAAAACACGGTGGACATCATTGCCACCGAAATGCAATTGCTCGGTAAGCGCGAAGGCATGGGCGGCCCCGGTGGGGAAGAAGGTGGTGGCGGCGGCTACTCACGCCCGGCGCCAGCATCCCGGCCGGCAGCGCCCGCTGCGCGCCCAGCGCCCGCGGCAGCCCCCTCCAAGACCGGCTTTGACGATATGGATGACGATATTCCGTTCTAGGTCCGACCAGCGCCCTGAAAAAGCCCCGCCCCTACGAGTTCGGGGCACCATCCGGTACGCGCAGGTGAGTCGCGCAATATCCTTGGGCAAGTCACCGTCGCCGTGCCACTCGCCGTCGTGCTGTATCGCGCGTGAAGCTTCATTGAACAGACAGCTGAACGTGCTTACCCGTGCGTAAAACCATGTCCACCAAGGAATCGACTGTGAACTTTGGTGTTTTCTGATTGACAACATCGGACACCCGGGGACGCGTGATACCGAGAATCTCCGCAGCCTGTGCCTGCTTGAGGTTGTGCGCATTGATCCAGCTCACAATTTCAGTCATCAGGGTTTGTTTGAGCGCCCGCTTTTCATCAATGGCCTGATCAGCTTCAGCCAGCAGCCTCTTGGCCTCTTCAGGCGCAAATCCAAGATCCGCGAAGATATTGCCATCAGCAGGGGTTCGATGAGCAATGATTTTTTTTGGTGCTCATTTTTTGTTCCTTGTCAGCATCATGTCTTTGTAACGTTGGGTAGACAAATCTTTGATGCGGGTCTCTTTGGTACCCGCACCCACATCATCAAAAGGCTTCCAGTCATCCGGATCGTCGCCGCGCTGCACTTTGCGAAGTTGATACCCAGCGGCCCGCCGCGCATCTTCAGGGAAAATTTCGTCATCGCGCATGTCTTTGAACGATTGACCTCACCCCAGAAAAACGTACGCCATTGCCGATAGTTCGAGTTCAGTTTTGGCATAGAAGCGATTGGCGAGACGAAGCGGGCGCGTCAGGTCGTGTCCCACGACTGTGGTTAAGCCGTCAGGCCGTTGCTGCCGATCACCCCGCCCCCTAAGCACACCTCGCCGTCATACAGCACGGCCGACTGTCCGGGTGTCACAGCCCACTGGGGGGTGCTGAAATCCAGATCAAAGCTGCCAGGGGTGGGCGCCAGCAGGATGCAGGGCGCATCTGCCTGCCGGTAGCGGGTCTTGGCCGCCATGGGGCCTGCATCTGGCGCATGCCCGCTGATCCAGCTGGCGTCTTGCGCCGTCAACTGGCTCGACTTCAGCCAGGGGTGCTCATGGCCCTGCACCACCCACAGGGTGTTGGCCCCCATGTCTTTGCGCGCCACAAACCAGGGCGCGTGTTCGCCGCCACCGCGCTGGGCGCCTTTGGCTTTGAGCCCGCCGATGCCCAGGCCCTGGCGCTGACCCAGGGTGTAAAAGCTCAAGCCCACGTGCTGGCCAATGGTGCGACCGCGCTCGTCCTTGATGGCCCCGGGCTCTTTGGCGATGTAGCGGTTCAAAAACTCCCGAAACGGGCGCTCACCAATGAAGCAGATGCCGGTGGAGTCTTTTTTGCGGGCGTTGGGCAGCCCAATCTCGGCCGCCAGTCGCCGCACCTCGGTCTTGTGCAGTTCCCCAACCGGGAACAAGGTTTTGGCCAGCTGCGCCTGATTCAGCCGGTGCAGAAAATAGCTTTGGTCTTTGGCCGGGTCCAGTCCCTTGAGCAGTTCAAAGCGGGCGGTGGCGTCATTGTGGCGAACGCGGG
Source organism: Comamonadaceae bacterium (assembly GCA_014190675.1). Taxonomy (GTDB): domain Bacteria; phylum Pseudomonadota; class Gammaproteobacteria; order Burkholderiales; family Burkholderiaceae_C; genus Rhodoferax. Next base: position 34,222 of record BJGT01000011.1, read on the forward strand.
CGTAATGGCCGGTGGCAATGTGGTCAGCCCCCAGGCGCAGCGCATGGTCAAGGAAAGACTTGAACTTGATCTCGGCATTGCACAAGATGTCGGGGTTGGGTGTGCGTCCGGCCTGGTATTCGCGCAGAAATTCGGCAAACACCCGGTCCTTGTACTCGGCGGCGAAGTTGACATGCTCAATCTCGATGCCCAGCACATCAGCCACGGCTGCGGCGTCCACAAAGTCGATGTTGGAGGCGCAGTAGGCGCTGTCGTCATCGTCCTCCCAGTTCTTCATGAAGATGCCAAGCACCTCATGGCCCTGCTGCTTGAGCAGCCAGGCGGTGACCGCCGAGTCCACGCCGCCGCTCAGGCCCACCACGACCCGCCCGGTTGCAGGGGGCTTGCTGATCATGTGTGCTTTTGCGTGGCGGCCAGGGAGCTCGCCGCTGCTCAGGCCGTACCGAGGTCGCTGAGCTGCCCCGCGTCGAGCTCCTGCAGCAATTGCTCCAGGGCCAGACGATGCCTCGTTTCGCTTGCGTTTTGTTTGGCGTCGAGCAGCACAGCGCGAATGTCGGCCGAGTCAACCAGCTCCATGTCCCAATCCGGGAACAGCCTCTCGCGTAACTCCTCAGAGGCGCTGATGGTCACCACGTTGCCGTGACGGGGGTCGGCGGCAATCAGTGCCATCAGCTGCGTCACGTTGTCGCGCGGTCCTTCGAGCCATTGAAAAAAAATGCCGCTACCAAACACCAGCAGTCCGGTGATGCCCTGCTCCGGGTTGTTGCGCCTTGCGCTCTCGATGATGCGAGCCACCGCGGCATCATCTACCCCTGCTGCGACCCGGCTGCAGTAGACCAAGTTATAGAGCAGTCGGTAAGCATGGCTGGCGTCGCCTTCGTCGTTTAGCGCGTGGTGTGTGGCGTTCATGGTTGCTGTTCTCAAAGGAGTGCCGGGTTTTGACGTACTGCACCGCCCAGCTACATAAATTTTACGTGAGGCAAGCTGTGCTGCGGGTTTGAGAACACGCCCGACCCAGATTCCAGCTAAAGGTGAACGGCCCGGGACAGCCCAAGCTCATGCCGGACCCAGCGCGTGAACCGAGCCATGGGTGTAGACCAGCTCCAGCGGGTAGCGCTGCCCAAGCAGGTAATCCTCCAGGCACTGCAGCAGCAGCGGGCTGCGGTGGCGAGCCTGGCTGTCACGCAATTCTTGCGGGCTCATCCAGAGGGTCCGCACGATGCCAGTGTCAAGCGTACGCCCTGGCTGGCACTCGCCGAGTTCGCCGCAAAAGGCAAAGCGCAGGTAGGTGATGTCGGCGACTGTTCCATCGGCAGCAGGCCTCTGAAAGCGCGACAGGTACAGGCCTAGCAGCGCGGTGGGTCGAAACAGGTGGGTGGTTTCTTCCAGGGTTTCCCGCACGCAGGCCTGGGCCGGAGACTCGCCGGGCTCAAGGTGACCAGCCGGGTTGTTGAGCCGCAGGCCCTCTGGCGTGTGCTCTTCAACCATTAAAAAACGCCCTTCGCGCTCGATAATGGCAGCTACGGTGACACTCGGTTTCCATGGCTTGATCATGCAGAATTATCACCATGTAAACTGCTCGCCGCGCCAAAAACGCTTCGAATACAACCAAACCAAGGAGTCAGCTCATGCTGATTGGCGTACCCACAGAAAGCACGACAGGCGAGACCCGTGTCGCTTTAAGCCCAGAGACAGCCAAGAAACTGCTGGCACTTGGGCACCGCATTCACCTGCAAGCTGGCGCTGGTGTGGCCGCCAGCGCCAGCGATGCGGCCTATGCCGCCCTTGGCGTGCAAATTACCGACGCCGCGGGTGCTTTTGGCTGCGACCTGGTTCTCAAGGTCAAAAGCCCAACTGGCGATGAGCTCGGCCTGATGAAGCCAGGTACGGGCTTGGTGGGCATGCTCAACCCTTTTGACAGCGCCGGCCTGCAGCAACTGGCAACCGCCGGCCTGACCAGTTTTGCCCTTGAAGCCGCGCCCCGCACTACCCGGGCACAAAGCATGGATGTGTTGTCCAGCCAAGCCAATATTGCCGGCTACAAGGCGGTGATCGTGGCGGCCGATAAATACCAGCGCTTTTTCCCGATGCTGATGACGGCGGCTGGCACGGTCAAGGCCGCGCGGGTGGTGATTTTGGGGGTGGGCGTGGCCGGCCTGCAGGCCATTGCGACTGCCAAACGCTTAGGCGCCGTGATCGAGGCCTCCGATGTACGCCCCAGTGTGAAGGAGCAGGTCGAGTCCCTGGGCGGCAAGTTCATCGAGGTGTCCTATGACACGCCCGAAGAAAAAGAGGCTGCTGTGGGCGTGGGCGGTTATGCCCGGCCAATGCCGCAAAGCTGGCTGGACCGGCAGAAGGTCGAAGTCGCCAAACGGGTGGCGCAGGCCGACATCGTCATCAGCACGGCGCTGATTCCAGGTCGTCCGGCCCCGGTGCTGGTGACTGAGGACATGGTCAAGTCCATGAAGCCGGGTTCGGTCATCGTTGACCTGGCGGCCGGACGCGGACCGGGCGGCGGTGGCAACTGCCCGCTGACCGAGACCGACCGCACTGTGGTCAAGCACGGCGTGACGCTGGTGGGTGACACCAATCTGCCTGCGCTGGTGGCGGCTGACGCCTCGGCCCTGTATGCACGTAATGTGCTCGATTTCCTCAAGCTGGTGCTGGGCAAGGACGGCGGCCTGCAGGTCGACCTGACCGATGACATCGTGGCCGCCTGCCTGATGACCCAGGGCGGCGAGGTCAAGCGCAAATAACACAGCTCAACAGGACTGCTCACCATGGATATCCTTTCTCCCACGATCACCAACCTGATCATCTTCGTGCTGGCCATTTATGTGGGCTACCACGTGGTCTGGACCGTGACGCCGGCGCTGCACACGCCGCTGATGGCGGTGACCAACGCGATCTCGGCCATCGTCATCGTCGGCGCCATGCTGGCGGCGGCACTCACGGAAACTCCGCTGGGCAAGGCCATGGGTGTGCTGGCGGTGGCGCTGGCGGCAGTCAACGTGTTCGGCGGCTTCATGGTGACCCGGCGCATGCTGGAGATGTTCAAGAAAAAAGAGCGGCCCGCTGCCGCCAAGGGAGACGCTAAATGAGCATGAACCTCGTCACCCTGCTGTATTTGTTTGCCAGCGTCTGCTTTATTCAGGCGCTCAAGGGCCTGAGCCACCCCACCACCTCGATCCGCGGCAACCTGTTTGGCATGGTCGGCATGGCGGTGGCGGTAGTCACGACCGCCGCGCTGATTGTCAAGATCGCCGGGCAGACGGGCCAGGGCGGTGCCCTGGGCATGGCCTGGGTGCTGGGGGCCTTGGTGATTGGCGGCGCTGCTGGCACCCTGATGGCGCAGCGAGTGGAGATGACCAAAATGCCCGAACTGGTGGCCTTCATGCACAGCATGATCGGCCTGGCGGCAGTATTCATTGCCGTGGCCGCTGTGACCGAGCCCTGGGCTTTTGGCATTGTGGCCAAGGGCACGCCCATTCCTGCCGGCAACCGGCTCGAGTTATTTTTGGGCGCGGCCATCGGCGCCATCACCTTCAGCGGCTCGGTCATCGCTTTCGGCAAGCTGTCGGGCAAGTACAAGTTTCGCCTGTTCCAGGGTGCGCCGGTGCAGTTTGCCGGGCAGCACAAGCTCAATCTGGTGCTGGGCCTGGCCATGCTGGGCCTGGGCTTGGTGTTCGCTGCCACCGAGAACTGGCCAGCTTTTCTGGCCATGCTGGCACTGGCCTTTGTGATGGGCGTGCTGATCATCATCCCGATCGGTGGCGCCGACATGCCGGTGGTGGTGTCCATGCTCAACAGCTACTCGGGCTGGGCAGCGGCTGGCATCGGTTTCAGCCTGAACAACGCCATGCTGATCGTGGCCGGCTCCCTGGTGGGCAGCTCAGGCGCGATCCTCAGTTACATCATGTGCAAGGCCATGAACCGCTCCTTCTTTAATGTGATCCTGGGCGGCTTTGGTGGCGAGGCTGGAACGGCCGCCGCCGGGGCGGCGGTACAGCGCGCAGTCAAGAGCGGCAGCGCTGATGACGCCGCCTTTGTGCTCAGCAACGCCGAAACGGTGGTGATCGTGCCGGGCTATGGCCTGGCGGTAGCGCGGGCCCAGCATGCAGTCAAAGAGCTGGCGCTCAAGCTCACCGAAAAAGGCATCACCGTCAAATACGCTATTCACCCAGTGGCTGGGCGTATGCCGGGCCACATGAACGTGTTGCTGGCCGAGGCCGAGGTGCCCTACGACCAGGTGTTCGAGATGGAAGACATCAACGGCGAGTTCGGTCAGGTGGATGTGGCCATTATTTTGGGTGCCAACGACGTGGTCAACCCCGCGGCCCACGTCAAGGGCAGCGCCATTTACGGCATGCCGATCCTGGAGGCCTACAAGGCCAAGACCGTGATTGTCAACAAGCGCTCGATGGCCGCCGGCTACGCTGGCCTGGACAACGAGCTGTTTTACATGGACAAGACCATGATGGTGTTTGGTGACGCCAAGAAGGTGGTCGAAGACATGGGCAAGGCGGTCGAGTAAGCGGTACCGGCGCCGGGTGAGCTTGTGGCGACGCTTGCCATCCTGAGTGCGCTGGCCGAGGAGCAGCAGGGCCTGTTGGCCTGCTTGTCGCAGCCGGTCTGTCTGCGCCGCGCCGGGCGCGAGGTCTGGCGCGGCCAGTGGCAGGGGCATGAGGTGCTGCTGGCCCTGTCGCGCATCGGCAAGGTGGCGGCCGCCACCACCGCCACCGCCCTGATCGAGGGCCTAGGCGCCAGCCGCGTGGTGTTTACTGGTGTGGCTGGCGGCATCGGCCCCGGTGTGCGGGTGGGCGACCTGGTGGTCGCGACCGACTTTGTGCAGCACGACCTGGACGCCTCGCCTTTGTTCCCGCGTTTTGAGATTCCGCTGTACGGGCGCAGCCGGCTGGCCTGCGACAGCGCCATGACTGCTCTGCTTTTGACAGCATCCGAATCTGCGGCAACCGGGCTGGCCGGCCAATTTGAACAAACAAGCGGGCCGGCGCGCCCAACCGTGCACGCGGGGCTGATCGCCAGTGGCGACCGCTTTGTTTCGGGCGCGGCCGAGTTGCACGGCCTGCAGCAGCGCTTGCTGGCTGGGGGCCATGTAGCACTGGCGGTGGAGATGGAAGGCGCGGCGGTGGCCCAGGTCTGCTTTGACTACGGCCTACCCTTTGCGGCCGTGCGTACCATCTCGGACCGGGCCGACGATGCAGCCCATGTCGATTTCCCGCGCTTTGTCCGCGACGTGGCGAGTCCCTATGCCCAGGCCATCATGACTAACTTCCTGCGCTTGCTGCCAAGCCGGTAGCACAAGCCGCAGACGGCACTGAGCCGGGCCATTGGTTTATTTCAGCCAACCCCGCTTGCGGAAATACCACATGGGCACCAGTGCGCTTGCCACCATCAGCGCCAGCGCGTAGGGGTAGCCCAGCGCCCAGTCCAGCTCAGGCATGAACTTGAAGTTCATGCCGTAAAGGCTGGCGATCAGCGTGGGCGGCAGCAGGGCGACGCTGGCGACCGAAAAAATCTTGATGATCTTGTTCTGGTTGATGTTGATGAAACCCACCGTGGCATCCATCAGGAAGTTGATTTTGTCGAACAGAAAGGCGGTGTGCGAGTCCAGCGAGTCGATGTCGCGCAGGATCAGCCGGGCCTCTTCGGTTTGCTCGGCGCTGAGCATTTTGCTGCGCATCATGAAGCTGACCGCGCGCCGGGTGTCCATCACATTGCGGCGGATTCGCCCATTCATGTCTTCGTGGCGGGCAATCGCCCCCAGCACCTCGCCAGCCATGGCATCGGTCACATCCCCGGCCAGCACCTGGCTGCTGACTTTCTCCAGCTCGTCGTAAATGCCTTCGAGGGTATCGGCTGAGTACTCGGCATCAGCGTCAAGGAGTTTGAGTAGCACTTCCTTGGCGTCTTCAATCAGCCCGGGCGCACGCCGGGCACGCATGCGCAGCAGCCTAAATACCGGCACGTCCTCGTCGTGGATCGAGAACAGCACGCCGCGGCTCTTGAGCTCGTCGTTCTCCAGGTTCAGGATAAAGGCCACCCGCACTGTGCGCGGCGCCTCATCATCGGCGATCAAAAAGTCGCTGCGAATGTGCAACTCGCCGTTGTCTTCTTTGTAAAAACGAGCCGACTCCTCGATGTCCTCGTCCATCGCGTCTTCCGGGATGGACAGTCCGTAATACTGCTTGACCCAGCGTTTTTCTTCCGGGGTGGGCGATTCGAGGTCAACCCAGATGGGCTGGAACTTGGAGAGCTCCTCCAGCGACTCGATCTCTTCTTGAAAAAGTCGGCCGTTGGCGAGCGAGAAAATATTGAGCATGGCTCACTCCCTGTAATGGATGGCATCAGGCGGTTTTGGGGTGTTGGCTTTCAACCCCGATGCAATCAAGGGAGCCGAAAGCTAGCAACTCGGGTAGGTGTCCAAGGGGCGCTTTGCGGTCGTGAAGAAGCCAAGATTATGGCACCGCTGGCTGTTGCCCTGGCGCAAAAAAATCGCCAGAAAACCATTGCTTTTATGTGCCGCCGGGCGCATAGTGAATTGCCATCTCGGTTTAACCCTGTAACCAAAGGAGCCAATCCATGAACTTGACGATCAGCGGTCATCACCTCGAGGTCACACCGGCCTTGCGCAGTTATGTCACGACCAAGCTGGATCGAATCATCCGCCACTTTGACCAGGTGGTTGATGTCAAAGTACTGTTAACGGTTGAGAATTTGAAAGAAAAGGAGCGAAGGCAGCGGGCTGAATGCAGCATTCATGTCAAGGGCTCGGACATGTTTGCCGAGAGTTCCCACGAAGACCTGTATGCCGCAGTCGATGACCTGGTCGACAAACTTGACCGGCAAGTGGTGCGCCACAAAAGCCGGGTCAAAAACCATCACCACCAGGCGGCCAAGCGCCTGATGTAGACGACATTTGCCGTCTGTCCGGGCCCGGGCAGACGGGTTTGGGGGCTGGTGCTTGGGTGCATAATGCCGCTTCTCATGAATCGCCTCGCCTCCATATTACCGGCCGCGCAAGTTTTGGTGCGTGTTGCTGCGACCAGCAAAAAGAGGGCTTTTGAGGAGGTTGGCCTGTTGTTTGAGGGCCTGTACGGCCTCAGCCGCGCCCTTGTTACCGACAGTCTTTTTTCCCGTGAACGCCTCGGCTCCACCGGCTTGGGTCATGGGGTGGCCATTCCACACGGGCGCATCAAGGGTCTCAAATTGCCCATGGCGGCGGTGTTTCAGTTGCTCGCGCCGATTGGCTTTGACGCGCCAGACGAAAAGCCGGTGAGCCTCTTGATTTTTCTTCTGGTGCCCGAGGCGGCGACCCAAAAGCACCTGGAAATCCTCTCGGAAATTGCAGAAATGCTCAGCGATGCAGAACTGCGCCAAAAACTCTTGGGCGAGGCAGAGGCCGGTGATGTGCATGCCTTGATCGCCAACTGGCGTTCGGCGCAGACCGCTTGAGCCTGCGCCAAACCAAGGCCTGCCTCAGGGCTTGAGCAGACCCAGCATGAAGCCCACGGTTGTCAGTGCTGATGTGTTGTTCGAAGAATTTCGCGGCCTCTTAAAATGGCAATGGGTGGCAGGCCTGGGCGCCTCAGAGCGCCGTTTTGACGAAGTTGCGGTACGCGCCGCCCGCTCCGGGGCCGATCTGGTGGGCTACCTCAACTACATACATCCCTACCGCTTGCAGATTTTGGGTGAGCGAGAAATCGCCTACCTCATGAACGCCACGCCGCAGGATTGCGACCGGCGCATCGGCCGCATCGTGACGCTCGAGCCGCCCATGCTGGTGCTTGCGGACGGCCAGGCAGCCCCGGATGCGCTGGTCTCGATGTGCGAACGCGCCCAAATCCCGATGTTTGCCACCCCGAGCTCGTCGGCGTTTGTGATTGATGTGCTACGCGCCTACTTGTCCAAGCATTTTGCCGATCGCGCCTCCATGCACGGGGTCTTCATGGACATCCTGGGCATGGGCGTGTTGATTACTGGCGAGTCTGGCTTGGGCAAGAGCGAGTTGGGACTCGAGCTGATTTCTCGCGGCAACGGGCTGGTGGCCGATGATGCGGTTGACCTGTTTCGCATCAACCAAAACACCATTGAGGGCAGATGCCCGGAGCTCTTGACCAACTTGCTGGAGGTGCGCGGTATTGGCCTGCTCGACATCCGATGCATTTTTGGCGAAACCGCGGTACGCCGAAAAATGCGGCTCAAGCTGATTGTGCACCTGGTGCGTCGCGAAACTCTGGAGCGAGACTACGAACGCCTCCCCCACGAGCCACTGCTGCAGGATGTGCTCGGCGTGCCGGTTCGCAAGGTGGTGATCCAGGTGGTGGCAGGGCGTAATATCGCTGTGTTGGTAGAGGCGGCCGTTCGCAACACCATTTTGCAATTGCGCGGCATTGACACTTACCAAGAGTTTGTCGAGCGCCACCGAATTGAAATGAGCAGCGCCCAAAGCCAGCCGGACCAGCCACCCCCCGATCAGCCCGCCTGATCAGCCCGCCTGGCGCAGTGCCTGTGGCCGGTTTGGGCAGGCCTGGCGCACGCAGTTGGCATACAGGCTCAGGGCATGGTCGGCGATGGCAAAGCCCTTGGCCTTGGCCACTTCATGTTGGCGGCTTTCGATGTCGGCATCGTAAAACTCTTCAACCCGTCCGCAATCCAGGCACACCAAGTGGTCATGGTGCTGGCCTTCGTTGAGTTCATAGACTGATTTTCCGCTCTCAAAATGGTTGCGGCTCAGGATGCCGGCCTGCTCAAACTGCGCCAGGACCCGATAAACCGTGGCCAGGCCGACGTCGGAGCGGTCTTGCAGCAGGACCCTGAACACGTCCTCTGCAGACATGTGGCGCTGCGCCCCAGTCTGGAAAACCTCCAGAATTTTCAGCCGCGGTAGCGTGGCCTTCAAACCGGTATTTTTGAGTTCGTCGCTATTGGTCATGAAGGATTGTGGTCGGGCCCTTGAGAGGGTCAGGTGGCGGGCCGGGTAGCGGGTCTTCCGAGCGGTGCGTTTCGACTCTGCCGCTGCGGGTGCAAACAGTACAATGGTTCATCATATCGTCAATGCTCTGCACATGCCTGATTCAACCCGCTGCCTCCGACAACTGTGCCTGCTTTTGCTTGGATACGCGCTGGTTGCCTGCAGCAGTCTGGATTCAGCCAGCAAAACTGTGGTGGGCGCAGTCTCTCCCTACAAAATAGACATCGTCCAGGGCAACTTTGTCTCTGCCGAGCAATTGGCCGCTGTCAAGCCAGGCATGAACCGGGCTCAGGTGCGCGACATTTTGGGCACGCCTTTGCTGGCCAGTGTTTTCCATGCTGACCGTTGGGACTATGTATTTACCTTCCGCCGCCAGGGGCAGGCGGCACAGTCGCGCACCTTGAGTGTTTTTTTCAAGGCTGAGGTGTTGGTGCGAATCGAGGCTGACCCCATGCCCACCGAGGCCGAGTTTGTGGCGACGTTGGACTCAGGGCGCCGGCTTGGCAAGGTGCCGGTGCTCGAGGCGCCGCCAGCCCAGCCAAGCGCGGCGGCCAAGCCACCCGAGGCCAAGGCCCAGGCGCCGCTGCCCAGCACCTACCCACGGCTAGAGCCAGCAGCCCCATGAGCGTCAGCCCGAGCCAAAATACAGCCCAGCGCATTGCCGTGGCCGGCGCCTCCGGGCGCATGGGGCAGATGCTGATACAGGCCCTGCTGGCGGCACCAGATTGCCGGCTCAGTGGCGCGCTGGAGCAGGCGCAGAGCCCGGCCATAGGTCTAGATGCAAGCGCTTTCCTGGGGCAAGACAGCGGGGTTGCCATCACCGCTGACCTGCAGCTCGGTTTGGCCCAGGCTGAGGTTCTGATCGATTTCACCCGGCCAGAGGGCACGCTGGCCCATCTGCAGGTCTGCTGCGCCCTCGGTGTTGGCCTGGTGATTGGCACCACCGGCTTTAACGAGGCGCAGAAGGCCGCGATTGCAGACGCCGCGCGCCACATCCCCATCGTCATGGCGCCCAACATGAGTGTGGGCGTGAATGTCACGCTCAAGCTGCTCGAGACCGCCGCCCGCGCGCTCGCCACCGGCTATGACATCGAAATCATCGAGGCCCACCACCGGCACAAGGTTGATGCGCCGTCCGGCACGGCCCTGAAAATGGGGGAGGTGATCGCCGCAGCGCTTGGCCGCGATCTCAAAGACTGCGCGGTTTACGACCGCCAAGGGCTCAGCGGCGAGCGCGAGCCCGCCTGCATTGGTTTCTCTTCCATCCGGGGTGGCGACATCGTGGGTGACCACACCGTGCTGTTCGCCGGCACCGGTGAGCGCATCGAGATCACGCACAGGTCCTCGAGCCGCAGCACCTATGCCCAGGGCAGCTTGCGCGCGGCGCGTTTTTTGCGGCAACACAGGGTCGGCCTGTTTGACATGGCTGACGTGCTGCAACTTCGATGAATCTGCTGCAAATCTACGAGCAGGGGGATGTCCTGATCAAGGGCGTGTCTGTGCTGCTGCTGCTGATGTCAGTCGCCTGCTGGGTGGTCATCGTCTGGAAGACCTGGTTCTTGTACCGCGTGAGCGCTGACATCGCTCGCAGCACGGCGGCTTTCTGGCAGTGCAACTCGGTGGCCAATGCTGCATTGGCCCTGCCCGGTTTTGATCGCGAAGGCCTGGTCTTGCCCCTGGTACAGGCTATCACCATCCAGGTCGGCAACACCCTGGGCGCGGCGGGCGACCGGTCTCAGCAGCTGACCCGCCTCTTGCGCGATGCGCTGCACGGGGTGCTGGCGCGGCTGCACTACGGGCAGGTGCTGCTCGCCACCGTCGGATCCACGGCGCCTTTTGTCGGCTTGCTTGGCACAGTGTGGGGCATTTACCGGGCCCTGATCGGGATTGCCGACGCCGGACAGGTCAGCATTGACAAAATCTCCGGCCCGGTGGGCGAAGCCCTGGTCATGACAGCTGCCGGTTTGGCTGTGGCGATTCCGGCGGTGTTGGCCTACAACGTCATGGGGCGCACGATTGCCAGGCTGGAGGCAGACCTCGAGGGCTTTGCCCGTGACCTGCGCGAATTGGCGGCCAGCCCTGGCTTTTGCATCGACTGAGGGGCCAAGAGCAAGGCCATGTCATTCGGACGTCTGGAGCGCTCCCAAGCTGCGCAGCCCATCAGCGAGATCAATGTCACGCCGTTGGTCGACGTGATGTTGGTGCTGCTGGTTATCTTCATCCTGACTGCGCCCCTGCTGGCGAGCTCCATCAAGCTTGACCTGCCCAAGAGCGCGGCCGCCCAGCCGGGCGAGGCGCCACGCGCCCTCACTCTGGTAGTCGACCGCACCGGGCAAATTTTTCTTGCTGACCAGCCGATCGCACCCGAGCAACTCGCACAGGCGTTGCGCCAAACAGCACAGGCCAAGCCAGACACCGAACTGCGCTTGCGGGCCGATGCACAAGTGCCCTATGGCCGCATTGTTGAGGTGATGGGCCTGGCCCACCAAGCCGGCCTGAACCGGATCGGCTTTGTGACCGATCCCACGGCCCCGGTCAAACCCTAAAATCCCGGGCTGGCAGCCGCCCGGGCTGCACCTGATTGAATGCCCATGGACGAAAAATACCAGCATATCGCCGTAGAGCAGGCGGCCCAGAGCCACTGGACTGCCTGCGATGCCTACCGTGTCAGCGAAGACCCGGCCAAGAAAAAGTTCTACGCCTGCTCCATGCTGCCCTACCCAAGTGGCAAGCTGCACATGGGCCATGTGCGCAACTACACCATCAACGACATGCTCACGCGCCACCTGCGCATGAAGGGCTACAACGTGCTCATGCCCATGGGCTGGGACGCCTTTGGCCTGCCGGCCGAAAACGCCGCCCTGAAAAATCAGGTGCCGCCGGCCAAGTGGACCTACGACAACATCGCCTATATGAAGCAGCAGATGCAGGCCATGGGCCTGGCCATCGACTGGAGCCGCGAGCTCGCCACCTGTGACCCGAGCTACTACAAATGGAACCAGTGGCTGTTTTTGAAAATGCTGGACAAGGGCATTGCCTACCGCAAAACCCAGGTCGTTAACTGGGACCCGGTAGACCAAACTGTGCTGGCCAATGAGCAGGTGATTGACGGCAAGGGCTGGCGCACCGGCGCAGTGGTAGAAAAACGCGAAATTCCAGGCTACTACCTGAAGATCACGGCCTATGCCGAAGAGCTGCTGGACCATGTGCAACACAAGCTGCCGGGCTGGCCCGAGCGTGTCAAGCTGATGCAGGAAAACTGGATTGGCAAGAGCGAAGGCCTGCGCTTTGCCTTCACGCACGACATCCGCGCTGCCGACGGTTCCCTGATCGGCGACGGCCGCATGCACGTGTTCACCACCCGGGCCGACACCATCATGGGCGTGACCTTTTGTGCGGTGGCCCCAGAACATCCCCTGGCCCAGCAGGCGGCACTCGGCAAGCCGGCGCTGGCGGCCTTTATCGAAGCCTGCCAACGCGGCGGCAGCACCGAGGCCGAGCTCGCCACCCAAGAGAAAAACGGCATGGACACCGGCCTGCTGGTGAAGCACCCGCTCAGCGGCGCGCCGCTGGCGGTATGGGTTGGCAACTATGTGCTGATGGGCTATGGTGATGGCGCCGTGATGGGTGTGCCAGCCCACGATGAGCGCGACTTTGCCTTTGCCCTGAAATACAACTTGCCCATAGCGCCCGTGGTCGGCGTGGCCGGGCAGGTCTTTGACGCCAGCCGTTGGCAGGACTGGTATGGCGACAAGTCCGCCGGCCGGGCGATCAACTCGGGCAAATTTGATGGCCTGGACTTCAAGTCCTGCGTGGACGCCGTGGCCCTTGACTTGGCTGCCTTGGGTCTGGGTCAGAAAAAAACCACCTGGCGCCTGCGCGACTGGGGTGTGAGCCGGCAACGCTACTGGGGCACGCCCATTCCGATCATCCATTGCGCGGTGCACGGCGCGGTGCCGGTGCCCGAACAAGACCTGCCGGTGCTGCTGCCGCAGGATTGTGTGCCTGATGGCAGCGGCAACCCTTTGCACCAGCACGCGGGTTTCCATGCCGGTGTGGTCTGCCCGGTCTGCGGCAAGCCCGCGCGGCGCGAAACCGACACCATGGACACCTTTGTCGACAGCTCCTGGTACTTCATGCGCTACTGCGACCCCCAAAACGAGCAGGCCATGGTCGCCGGGGGCGCTGACTACTGGATGCCCATGGACCAGTACATCGGCGGCATCGAGCACGCCATCCTGCACCTGCTGTACGCGCGTTTCTGGACCAAGGTGATGCGCGACCTCGGCCTGGTCAAGGTGGACGAACCCTTCACCAAGCTGCTGACCCAGGGTATGGTGCTCAACCACATCTATTCACGCAAGGGCGACAAGGGCGGCGTAGAGTACTTCTGGCCTCACGAGGTGGAAGACCAGCACGACGACTCTGGCAAGGTGACGGGCGCCCGGCTCAAGGCAGCCAAGGGCGAATTGCCAGCAGGCACGCTGATCACCTATGAGGGGGTCGGCACCATGAGCAAGAGCAAGAACAACGGTGTGGACCCGCAGGACCTGATTGAAAAATACGGCGCCGACACCGCGCGCCTGTACACCATGTTCACCGCCCCACCCGAGGCCACGCTGGAGTGGAACGATGCAGCGGTGGAGGGCTCTTACCGTTTCTTGAAACGGGTCTGGAACTTTGGCAGCAAACTCGCAGCCCCGCATGCGGGTGGCTGGGCAGCAGCAGTGGCTGGGTCTAAAAACCTCAAAGGTCTGCAGTTTGGCAAAGAGGCGAAGGCGCTGAGACTCGATATTCATACCCTGCTCAAGCAGGTCGACTACGACTACCAGCGCATGCAGTACAACACCGTGGTGTCTGGCGCCATGAAGATGATCAATGCGCTGGATGACTTTAAGGCGGTGCAGACGCCCGGTGGCGCGATTGCACAAACCGAGGGCTTCGGCATCCTGCTGCGCTGCCTCTACCCAGCCACGCCGCACATTACACACGCGCTGTGGCAGGGCCTGGGTTATGCCGCTGTGCTGGGCGATATTCTGGATGCCCCCTGGCCTGTGGTCGACCCTGACGCGCTGGCGCAGGACGAAATCGAGCTCATGCTGCAAATCAACGGCAAGCTGCGCGGCGCCATCACGGTGCCGGCTGACGCATCGCGCGAGGCCATCGAGGGCTTGGCCGCTGGCAGCGAAGTTTTTCTTAAGCTCGGCGCCGGCGCTACGCCGAAAAAAATCATTGTCGTGCCGGGGCGACTGGTCAACCTGGTGATCTGAGCCTGACGTCTATGCAACGCCGCGCGCTCCTTGCCCTCATACCGCCCACCGGCCTGGCTGTGGCGGGCTGTGGTTTCAAGCTGCGTGGCAGCCAAAACTATGGGTTTGAACGCATCGCTGTCTTGCCCAACCCGGGCGGCCCCCTGGTTACTGAGCTGCGCCGGTCGTTGGCCACCGCCGTCACTGTGCTGCCTGCAGAGGCGCCCTTGAGCCAGGCTCAGGTGGTACTCGATTTGCTGCAAGAGCAGCGCGAAAAAATAGTGGTCGGCGTGAACGCATCAGGGCAGGTGCGAGAGTTTCAGCTGCGCCTGCGGGTGCGCTTCAAGCTGCGCACGCCGCAGGGCCAGGAGCTGATCGGGCCCAGCGATATTTCTCAGCAGCGTGACATCAGCTTCAATGAATCGGCGGTGCTGGCCAAGGAAGCCGAAGAGGGCCTGATGTACCGTGACATGCAGTCTGATATTGTTCAGCAACTGTTGCGCCGGCTGGCGGCATGGCAAGCCGTAGCGCCCCTGGCGAACTAGCCCGGCCAGCGGTCAAACGCCCTCGATGATGCGGATCTCGCGTACCACCGCGTTGTCGCCCAGGGCCACCAGCGCCTCTTTGTAAGCCGGGCTGTCGTAGGCGGCTAGGGCTGCGGCCACGCTGTCAAACTCGATGAGCACGGTGCGCTGCTGCAGCCCGCTTTCTTTGACCGCCGCTGGCAGGCCGCGCGCTAAAAACTTGGCGCCGGCGGCACTCAGGGCCGGCCCGGCCAATTTGGCATAGGCGGCCAGCGCATCGGCGTCAGAGACAGAGCGGTAAACGCTGATCCAGTAGGCTTTGGACATGGCAGGGTTCCTTGGGTTGAAAAACTCGGTGAAGGCTGACCGCGCCAAGCTTGGGGCAGTGGCACCGCGATGGGAGTATCGGGCATTTTCAAGCCCTCTGGCCCGCCCTTGGGGCGACACCCGAGCGCTAAACTCTGCCGATGCAAGTCTCCGCCAGCCAGCTTGAAAACCACCTCAAACGCGGGCTCCAAAGCCTCTACACGGTGTATGGTGAGGAGCTCCTGTTGGTGCAAGAGGCCGGTGACAGCATCCGAGCAATGGCTCGCGCCCAGGGCTTTAGCGAGCGCTGCTCCTTCACCGTGGCGGGTGCCCGCTTTGACTGGGGCGAGGTGCTGGCTGCTGCCGGCAGCATGAGCCTGTTTGCCGATCGCCAGTTGCTCGAACTGAGCATTCCCTCTGGCAAACCGGGCGTTGAGGGCAGTGCCATGCTCCAGCGTCTGGCCGACAGCGCAGCAGGCAATGACAGCACGCTGTGCCTGATCACCCTGCCGCAGCTCGACAAATCCACCCGGGCCAGCGCCTGGTTCGCAGCGCTCGACCGCCAGGGCGTTACCGTAGCCGTGGGCGCAGTGGACCGGCAGGCCCTGCCGATGTGGATTGCGCAACGGCTCTCGGCCCAGGGCCAACGGGTGCGGGGCGGTCAAGAGGGCCAGCGCAGCTTGCAGTTTTTTGCCGACCGGGTCGAGGGCAATCTGCTGGCGGCACACCAGGAAATTCAAAAGCTCGCCCTGCTGCACCCGGTCGGGGAAATCAGCTTGCAGCAAATCGAGTCGGCGGTCTTGAACGTGGCGCGCTATGACGTGTTCAAGCTGACCGAATCGGTGCTGGCTGGGCAGCCCTTGCGGGTGCAGCGCATGCTAGACGGCCTGCGGGCCGAGGGTGAGGCCGAGGTGCTGGTGCATTGGGCTCTGAGCGAAGACATCCGCGCCCTCAAGCGGGTCAAGGACGCCATCGCCCAGGGCCGACCGCTGCCGCTGGCGCTGCGTGAGCAGCGGGTCTGGGGGTTCAAAGAGCAGCTGTTCGAGCGGGTTGTGCCGCGCTTGAGCCAGGCCAAGCTGGCCGAACTGCTGCAGGCCGCCCACCGGGTCGATGGCATTGTGAAGGGCCTCAAACAGCCCGATTGGCCGCAAGACGGCTGGGGCGCGCTGCACCGGCTGGCGCAGATGCTCTGCGCCCTGTGCATGCCCGTGCCGGCTGGCGTTTAATAGCCCGGGTTTACCAGTTGGTCTCGCGCTCGGGTGAGGCCGTGATGTTGTGAATCGCCAGATCCGCGCCATCAAACTCTTCTTCGTGGCTCATGCGCAGTCCGACAGCCGCCTTGAGCACGCCATAGACGACAACCCCCCCGGCAAGGGCCCAGCCAACGCCCAGCGCCGTGCCTAAAAGCTGCGCCTCCAAGGAGACGCCGCCCAATCCCCCCAGTGCCTGGCTGCCAAAAATGCCGGCAGCCAAACCGCCCCAGGTGCCGCACAAACCATGCAGTGGCCAGACGCCCAGCACGTCGTCAATTCGCCATTTGTTTTGTGTCAGTGTGAACATGTACACAAAAATAGCGCCTGCGATAGCGCCAACCACCAATGCGCCAATCGGGTGCATCAAGTCCGATCCAGCGCACACCGCTACCAGCCCTGCCAGCGGACCGTTGTGCAAGAAGCCTGGGTCATTTTTACCTAGCACCAGCGCAGCCAGCGTACCGCCTGCCATGGCCATCAGCGAGTTCACTGCCACCAGTCCGGACATCTTGTCCAGGGTTTGGGCACTCATCACATTGAAGCCAAACCAGCCGACGGTCAATATCCAGGCACCGAGCGCCAAAAAGGGAATGCTCGACGGCGGATGCGCCGATACCGCGCCATCTTTACGGTAGCGGTTGCTGCGCGCGCCCAGCAGCACAACAGCGCCCAACGCAATCCAACCGCCCACGGCATGCACCACGACACTGCCTGCGAAGTCGTGAAACTCGGCCCCGGTGCGGGCTTTGATCCAGGCCTGCACGCCGAAATTCTGGTTCCAGGCAATGCCCTCAAAGACCGGGTACAACAGCCCAACAATCACCGCCGTGGCCACCAATTGGGGCCAGAACCTGGCACGCTCGGCAATGCCACCAGAAATGATCGCAGGAATCGCTGCAGCAAAGGTCAGTAAAAAGAAGAACTTGACCAGTTCGTAACCGTTTTTTGCGGCAAGCTGTTCGGCGCCCACAAAAAAGTGGCTGCCGTAGGCCACCGTGTAGCCGACCAAAAAATACACGACCGCCGACACAGAAAAGTCTGCCAGTATCTTGACCAGTGCATTCACCTGGTTTTTCCGCCGTACCGTGCCCAACTCCAAGAATGCAAACCCTGCATGCATTGCAAGCACCATGACCGCGCCCAAGAGAATGAACAATGCGTCTGTGCTTTGTTTTAGTGCTTCCATGCCAATACCCTCGTCAAAAATGCATTTTTTTGGTGCAAATGCTTGGTAAATAAAGCAAACGCACCCAATAAAAGCAATTTTTGCACCAATATAAGTAACTGGACAGTGCCAAGTTCGCCAGCAACTCTCATGCTGTCATACGCTCGGTATCAGGGGGCGGGTCATGGCGGCGGTATTTGCGCATGATTTTCGCGAGGTCAGGCGCAAAAGCGGGAACCCAGAAAAATGCCGGCAGGGTTGAGCGCAGGGCGCTCGCCACGATCAGCTCGGAGGGTGGCATTGCCGGATTCATGGTGCGCAGCCAACTGCGAAAGCAGTGCCAAACCTGTGCCGTGTGATTGATGGAGAGGTGCTGCAACAGGCCCTGAGCGATGCATCCGAGCTGGACATAGACGTGTTAGGCGCGCAGCTTTCGTCGCACGGCTTGGCGATAGGTGTCTGAGGTTTTGTGCAGGTACTGCTCACCACTGCCACGTCGCACTGGTTTCATGTCGGCCATCCAGAAATGATAGGCATACGCGCCGATGACATGGACGGCTTGGCGAAATCGCAGTGCGATCTTGAACCGATAGCCGTAGAGCTCAAGCATTTGCAGTGCTTGGAGGGCCGTGTCTGTGGAGAGCAGAAATATGGTTCCACGAACCGGGCGGTGCACGATACAAAATCGCATGATGCACCCGACCGGTCGCCACATCAGGTCCAGTACGCGGTATCGCACCGTGACATCGCGCTCGCCGTAGACTGGACTGGGGGCGCAGATGAAGGCTGACTTGTCCTGGGCGAGATCTTTGAGGCGAACCTTTGTGCCGTACATTTTTGGTCGCCCCTTGCCGCGATGTGCCGGTTGGGGCACGGGCAGGTAGGCCACGGCGTTGCTCTTGGCACGCGTGGCCGCGACGTCGACAACGGTCTGCGGCTGGCCAGGACTCTTTTTACCCCTTGAATCTTGGCTTCTTTACGTCTTTGGGGGGCTGGGCTTGGGGTTGTTGGGGAGGCCAGCATCTACGCCGAATTCACCGACAGCCCCCGGTTGGTTGGCGTCTGGCGATTGGGGGTACCCAAGGCAAAACCGGGGAACAAATCGGGGAACAAATACTGTGTTTCTATTAACTAACGCTGCTTTAGCAGGGTTTCCGAGGCTTTATTGGGTTCCGATAATCGCACCATTCGATAGTTTAAAGGCCTCCAAGTAGGGATACTTGTAGGCCTTTTTCATCAGTAAATCAACGGGTTACAGTGTATCCCGCATCCGGGCGCAAACACTGTCCTTGACAAGCAAGATCACTCTCGGCGTCCTTGGCCGGCCTTGCCGATATCGAAAAGTTGATATCGGCAAAAGTTACCCGTAGCCGGGAATTTAAGCCGTAAAAACAAACTGGCAGACGATCCACTTTTTGGCTCTGCGCCCAATCGGTATGTTGCGGTGGGCTGGCCCAATCTGCCAAAGTGCTTGCTTCTGGCAAACAGGATTATTTGCACTGGTAAGCCGAAAATTCGAAGCCATTCCATTGACTTTTTCAATTGGCACTCCATATCAGAGAGTGCTAACATTTAGCCTTAGACAACTCGGAGTGCTGGTATGACAACCCTTAT
>BJGT01000012.1 GCA_014190675.1 Comamonadaceae bacterium
GCTTTTGCCGAGCGCAAACTCAAGCCGCGCATTGCGCTGGAGGCGATCGATTCAGATGTCATCAAGACCTATGTCAGGCTTGGCCTGGGCGTGGGCATCGCCGCCGAAATGGCGCTGCGTGACACGCTGTCAGACGGCAGCGCCAGCGAATTTGTGGTGCGCCCGCTGGGCCATCTGTTTGGCCTGAACGTCACTCGGGTGGCCTTCAAGCGCAGCGCCTACCTGCGTAATTTTGTCCTCAAGTTTGCCGAGCTCATCAGCCCGCGCCTGAGCCCGGAATTGGTCGCACGGGCGATGATCAGCCATGTGAGCGACCGCGACCTTTAATCCTGTGTCGGACAGCTGCCAGCCCAGGCCTGTAGCCACCGGCGAATCACCCTCAAAGCCATGAACCCAAGCCCTAGCCTGAAAACCAAATTACCCAAGGTCGGCACCACTATTTTTACTGTGATGTCGGCGCTGGCCACGCAGCACCAGGCGGTGAACCTGGGCCAGGGCTTTCCTGATTTCAATTGCGATCCGCGTCTAGTCGAGGGCGTGACCTCGGCCATGACCCAGGGCCTGAACCAGTACCCGCCCATGACCGGTGTGCCAGCCCTGCGCGAGGCGGTGGCCGCCAAAGTGAAGGCCATGTACGGGCGCCACTATGACCCCGCAACCGAGGTCACCATCACGGCTGGCGCCACGCAGGCCATCATCACTGCAGTCCTGGCCGTGGTGCATCCGGGCGATGAGGTGATCGTGCTCGAGCCCTGCTACGACAGCTACATCCCCAACATCGAACTCGCTGGCGGGGTGACCGTGCCGGTGCCACTTACGCCCGGCACCTTCCGCCCGGATTTCGACAAAATCGCCGCCGCCATCACCCCCCGTACCCGCGCCATCCTGATCAACTCGCCGCACAACCCCAGCGGCATGGTCTGGACCGCGCAGGAAATGTTGAGCCTGCAGGACCTGCTGGCGCCGACCGACATCCTGCTGATCAGCGACGAGGTGTACGAGCACATGGTGTTCGACGGCGTGCAACACGAAAGCGCGGCGCGCTACCCCGGCCTGGCGGCACGGGCCTTCATCGTCTCGAGCTTTGGCAAAACCTACCACGTGACTGGCTGGAAAGTGGGCTATGTGGCCGCCCCGGCGCCCCTGAGCGCCGAGTTCCGCAAGGTACACCAGTTCAATGTGTTCACCGTCAACACCCCGGTGCAACACGGCCTGGCCGCCTACATGGCCGACCCGGAGCCCTACCTGGCATTACCCGCTTTTTACCAGCGCAAGCGCGACCTGTTTCGCGCCGGCCTAGCCCACACCAAATTCAAATTGCTGCCGGGTGAAGGCACCTACTTCCAGTGCGTCGACATCTCTGATGTGAGCGACCTGAGTGAAGCCGAGTTCTGTCAATGGCTCACCCGTGACATCGGCGTGGCGGCCATCCCGCTGTCGGCTTTTTACGGCGACAGTTTTGACCAGCGCGTGGTGCGGTTTTGCTTTGCCAAGAAAGACGAGACTCTGAACGCGGCGCTGGCGCGGCTGGCGAGTTTGTAGCCAGCGGCGGGGGCTTGCCTCTCAGCTGACCAGCTGCGCCCAGGCCTTGTCCAGCCGCTTCACACTGACCGGCTGTGGGGTGCGCAGCTCTTGGGCGAAGAAGCTCACGCGCAGCTCCTCCAGCAGCCAGCGGAACTCCAGCATGCGCTCATCGGTCACGCCCTTGCGCTCTGCCAGCAGCCGCCAGTAGCGCTGCTCGAGCGGCCGCAGTTCGGCCAGCCGGGCGGTATCTCGCGCCGGGTCAGCGCGCAGCTTCTCCAGCCGCAGCGTGATGGCCTTGAGGTAGCGCACCATGTGCTGCAGCGCGCCCCAGGGGGTTTGCGCCACGAAGCGTTTGGGCAGCAGGCGCGCCAATTGCTGCGCGGCATCGGCACTGGCCTCTGCGGCCTGCTTGCTGTCGCGGATCTTGCGCGCCGCGACCGCGTACTCGGCCAGAATCAGCGCGGTCAGCCGTGCGACTTCGGTCGCGATCAGGGTCAAGCGGCCGCGGCCCTCGTCGAGCCGGCGCTTGAAATCAGCTTCCTGCGTCGGCAAAGGCTCCAGCAGAAAAGCCCGATCCAGCGCCACGGCAATAATTTGCTCGCGCAATTCCTCCAGTGTGCCGCCGCCCGAGCCGTCTGCGGCCTTGCCCAGCTGCATGAAGGCGGCCGCCATTTTTTGCAAGTCAGGGATATTTTTTTCCAGGTACTTGAGCGCATCCTTGATCTGCAGTGCAAACAGCCGCCGCAAACCAGCGCGGTGGCGGGCTGCAGCGGCTTCGGGCTCATCGAACACCTCTACCGTCACCGCGTCACCGGCGTCAATCAGGGCCGGGTAGCCAATCAAGGTCTGTGCGCCCTTGCGGATCTCCAGCAGCTCGGGCAATTCGCTAAAGCCCCAGCTGGTGTAGCGCTGACTGGCCAGATCAGGCGCAGCCGTGTTCGCTAGTTTTTTAGGAGCCACCGAGGCAATACCGGCGTGGCCTGGTGCCACTTTGGGCTCTAAGTTTTCTGGGCCGGCACGCTGGCTGGCCATCTTCAGCGCGGCCAGCGCCTGAAAGGCGCCGCGCGCCTGGGCGCCGAGTTCGGCCTTGAGTGCACCCAGGTTGCGCCCGGTGCCCAGCAGGCGGCCGTGCTCGTCCACCACCCGGACATTCATGAAGGCGTGCGAGCTGAGCATGTCGAGCTTGAAGTCATTGCGTGCAATGTCCACCGCACTGGCCTTGCGCGCGAGCTTGAGCACCGCGTCGGTCAGCGAGCCCTGGCCAAAAAGCTCGGGCGCATTCAGGGCCTCGGCCATCTGGTTGGCAGTCTCTGGCAGGGGCACCAGGCGCGAGCGCGGGCGCTGGTGCAGGGTTTTGAGCAGCGCCAGCACCTTGTCGCGCAGCATGCCGGGCACCAGCCACTCGCAGCGCTCCTCATTCACTTGGTTCAGCACAAACAGCGGCACGGTCACGCTCAGGCCGTCGCGCGCGTCGCCGGGTTCGTGCAGGTAGGTTGCAGCACAGTCCACCCCCCCCAGGCGAAGGGTCTTGGGGAAGGCACTGGTGGTGATGCCGGCGGCCTCATGACGCATCAGCTCCTCGCGCGTCAGCAACAGCAACTGCGGCTGTTTTTTGGCCTCCTGCCGGTACCAGCCCTCCAGACTGTGGCCGCTGCAGACCTCGGCCGGCAACTGCTGGTCGTAAAAGGCGTAAATCAGCTCCTCCTCCACCAGCACGTCCTGCCGGCGCGCCTTGTGCTCCAGCTCTTCCACCTGGCGGATCAGCTTTTGATTGGCCGCCAGAAACGGCAGCGGCGTTTCCCACTCGCCGGCCACCAACGCCTGGCGAATGAAGATTTCGCGGGCCCCGGCCAGGTCGATCCGGCTGTAATTAACCCGCCGCCCGCTGTAGATCACCAGCCCGTACAGCGTGGCACGCTCCAGCGCCACCACCTCGCCGGCTTTTTTCTCCCAATGCGGGTCCAACAGCTGCTTCTTGAGTAAATGAGCGCCCACCTGCTCCAGCCACTGCGGCTCGATGTTGGCCAGGCCGCGCCCGAACAGGCGCGTGGTTTCTACCAGCTCGGCCGCCACCAGCCAGCGCCCCGGTTTTTTGGCCAGATGCGCGCCGGGATGGGCAAAGAACTTGATGCCGCGCGCACCCAGGTACTCGCCCTGGGCGCCTTCGCCTTCGGTTTTGAAGCCAATATTGCCCAACAGGCCGGCCAGCATAGCCAGGTGCAGTTGCTCGTAGCTGGCTGGGCTGGCATTGAGTTGCCACTTGTGTTCGGCCACCACGGTATGCAACTGGCTGTAAATATCGCGCCACTCGCGCACCCGGCGCAGGCTGACAAAGTTCTGGCGCAGCAGTTGCTCGTACTGGCGGTTGCTGAGTTTGTGCTCGTTGGTGGCGGCGCCTGGGTGCTTGCCCCCGCGGCTGTCGTCCAGCCACTTCCACAGCTTGAGGTAGCCGCTGAACTCACTTTTTTCGTCGTCAAACTTGGCATGCGCCTGGTCGGCCTGGGCCTGCAGCTCCATCGGCCGGTCCCGCACATCCTGCACGCTCAGGGCCGAGGCAATCACCAGCACCTCGTCGAGTGCCTGGCGCGAACGCGCCTCGAGAATCATCCGGCCAACCCGTGGGTCCAGCGGCAGCCGAGCCAGCTCCTGGCCGGTAGCGGTCAGCTCATTGGCATCGTCCACCGCACCCAGCTCTGCCAGCAATTGGTAGCCATCGGCAATGGCGCGGCCCGACGGGCGCTCCAGAAACGGAAACTCTTCCACCTCTCCCAGGCGCAGAGCTTTCATGCGCAAAATCACCCCGGCGAGCGAGCTGCGCAAAATCTCAGGGTCGGTAAAGCGTGGCCGGCCGTCAAAGTCTTTTTGGTCGTACAAGCGGATGCAGATGCCGTTGGCTACCCGGCCGCAGCGGCCAGCCCGCTGGTTGGCCGACGACTGGCTGACCGGCTCCACCAGCAGCTGCTCCACCTTGCTGCGAAAACTGTAGCGCTTCATTCGCGCCATACCGGCGTCAATCACATAGCGGATGCCGGGCACAGTCAGCGAGGTCTCTGCCACATTGGTGGCCAGCACAATGCGCCGGCCGCTGTGGCTGTCAAAAATGCGGTCCTGCTCGGCCTGGCTCAGGCGCGCAAACAGCGGCAGAACCTCGGCGTGACGCAGCAGCGGCTGGTGGCTTAGGTGCCGGCGCAGGTGGTCAGCGGCCTCGCGAATTTCCCGCTCACCTGGCAAAAACACCAGGATATCGCCCTGGTTGTGGGCGTCGCGCCAGAGCTCGTCCACGCCATCGGCGATGGCGTCGTTCAGATCGTAGTCACGCGCCTCTTCAAACGGCCGGTAGCGCTGCTCCACCGGGAACATGCGGCCCGACACCATGATGATGGGCGCCGGGCCGGTCCGGGTTTTGAAGTGGTCGGCGAAGCGCTGTGCGTCAATGGTGGCTGACGTGACCACCACCTTCAGATCGGGTCGGCGCGGCAGGATCTGGCGCAGGTAGCCCAGCAAAAAATCGATGTTGAGGCTGCGCTCGTGCGCCTCGTCGATGATGATGGTGTCGTAAGCCTTGAGCAGCGGGTCAGTCTGCGTTTCGGCCAGCAAAATGCCGTCGGTCATGAGCTTGACCGAGGCGTCGCGGCTGAGCCGGTCTTGAAAACGCACCTTGTAGCCCACCACCTCGCCCAGCGGCGTGGCAAGTTCTTCAGCGATGCGTTTGGCCACGCTGCTGGCGGCAATGCGGCGCGGCTGGGTATGGCCGATCAACTTGCCCTGCCCAGCCGGATAGTTGCACTTGCCGCGCCCCATGGCCAGCGCAATCTTGGGCAGCTGGGTGGTTTTGCCGGAGCCGGTTTCACCGCAAACAATGATCACCGGGTGCTGCGCCATCGCCGCCATGATCTCGTCACGCCGAGCTGAGACCGGCAGGGATTCAGGGAACTCGATGGTCAACGCAGGCATCTGCCGCATTATCCACGACAGCACACCATCACATGTTCACAGGTTTACGTGCTACACTGAATTTTGATTTGACGGGAGATGGGCATGTCCAATTTGACGATTTCGGTCGATGACGAGTTGATCCGGCAGGCCCGGATCCGGGCCATAGAGCAGGGCACCTCGGTCAGCGCCAAGGTCCGGGAGTTTCTGACGCAGTACGCCCGGGGCGACACGCAGGCCCCTGCACCGGCATTGGCCGAGCCGCCGCCACTGCCGGTGTTTGACGGCGGCAGTGGCTTGCAGGCGGGCATCGAGCCCGGCAGCAACAAGGCCTTGTGGCAGGCAGCCGACGCATGACACCTGACGTCAATGTGCTGGTGGCCGCCTCGCGCGCCGACCACCCCCACCATCAGCCCGCCCTGCGCTGGTTGCGGCAGGCCATGGCTCAGGCCGCCGCTCAGGTCGGCAAGGCCGAGTTGGGCTTGCTTGGTACCGTGGTTGCCAGTTTTTTGCGTCTGGTGACGCACCCCAGGGTGTTTGCCGTTCCCACCCCGGCGGCCGACGCCGTGGCCTTTGTCGATGCCTTGCTGGGTGCAAGCGGCGTGCGCATGCTGAGCGTGAAGGACGAGTGGCCACGCCTGCGCGCCCTGTGCCTGGCGCAGCAACTCAGCGGCAATGACCTGCCGGACGCCTGGATCGCGGCCAGCGTGCTGCAAACCCGTGAGACACTGGCCACCTTCGACCGCGATTTTCTCCGCCTGCTAGACCCCAAACACCTTGTGCTGTTGCGCCCCGACCCATGACCTCTGTCTTCAACTTCACCTTCGTGCCCTGGTTTCGCTCGGTGGCGCCTTACATCCACAAGTTCCGCAACCAGACCTTTGTGGTGGGCATTGCGGGCGAGGCGATTGCCGCCGGCAAGCTGCAGCACCTGGCGCAGGACCTGGCCATGATTCAGAGCATGGGCGTCAAGATTGTGCTGGTTCACGGCTTTCGCCCGCAGGTCAACGAACAACTCCAGGCGAAGGGCCATGCGCCACGTTTTTCCCACGGCCTGCGCATCACCGACGAGGTGGCGCTGGACTGCGCCCAGGAGGCCGCCGGGCAGTTGCGCTACGAGATTGAGGCGGCCTTCAGCCAAGGCCTGCCCAACACCCCCATGGCCGGCTCCACCGTGCGGGTAATTTCAGGCAACTTTCTCACCGCACGACCGGTCGGCATTCTGGACGGGGTGGATTTTCAGCATTCGGGACTGGTGCGCAAGGTGGACACCGCCGGCATCATGCGCACGCTGGACATGGGGGCCATGGTGCTGCTCTCGCCGTTTGGCTTTTCGCCCACGGGCGAAGCCTTCAACCTGACCATGGAAGAAGTGGCCACCTCGGTGGCCATCGCGCTGCAGGCGGACAAGCTGATTTTTCTGACCGAGGTACCGGGCATTCGCAGCCGTCCGACTGAGCCCGAAGGCGAGGACAACCCGGTCGACACCGAGCTGCCGCTGGCACAAGCCGAATTGCTGCTCGCCGCCCTGCCGGCGGCCAACCAGCCGACCGACACCGGCTTTTACCTGCAGCATTGTGTCAAGGCCTGCAAGAGCGGGGTGGAGCGCAGCCACATCATTCCGTTTGCGGTGGACGGTGCCATTTTGTTGGAGGTGTATGTGCACGATGGCATA
Source organism: Comamonadaceae bacterium (assembly GCA_014190675.1). Classification (GTDB taxonomy): domain Bacteria; phylum Pseudomonadota; class Gammaproteobacteria; order Burkholderiales; family Burkholderiaceae_C; genus Rhodoferax. The sequence continues at coordinate 7,133 of BJGT01000012.1, forward strand.
GGCACCATGGTGGTCGATGAAAAGCTCGAGAGCCTGCGCGAGGCCACGGTGGAGGACGTGGGTGGCATTCTTCAGCTCATCGAGCCCTTTGAGAAAGATGGCACCCTGGTCACGCGCAGCCGCACCGAGATCGAACGTGATGTGGGCAACTACACGGTGATCGAGCACGACGGTGTGATCTTTGCCTGCGCCGCCCTGTACGCCTACCCCGAAGGTCGCACGGCTGAGATGGCTGCACTGACCGTCTCACCGCAGGTGCAGGGCCAGGGCGATGGGGAGCGCGTTCTCAAGCGCATTGAGCATCGCGCCCGCGCCGCCGGTCTGGACAGCATTTTTGTACTGACCACTCGGACCGCCCACTGGTTTCTCAAGCGGGGCTTTGCGTTGGTGGACCCGGACTGGCTACCCGAGGCCCGCAAGCGCAAATACAACTGGGACCGAAAAAGCCAGGTGTTGCTGAAAAAACTGGGCTGAGCAGTCCGCCAGTTGGAAAACCAAGCGCCTAAGCGCGGCGGCGGCGCCACAGCAGCAGAAGTACCGCCACCGCTATGCCGCTAAAGCAAAGAAAAGACCAATTGGCAATCGAGCCACCAAGGAAGACCCAGTCGACCTTGGTGCAGTCCCCGCCGCCCTTGAAGATCATCGGAATGGCCCGCTGCAGCGGAAACGTTTCTATCATGCCGTAGAAATCCCGACCGCAGCTCACCACCTCGGGCGGGTACCACTGAAGCCAACTTTGACGCGCCGCCACATAGGCTCCAAACAGGGTGAACAGCAGGATCAACACCGAAGCGGAGGTATGCCAGATTTTCTGACGCAACGCACTGGCCATTGCAGCGGTGAGTGTGATGAAGATCAGCGCATAGCGCTGCACGATGCACATCGGGCAGGGTTCCAGGCCAAGCCCATGCTGCAAGTACATGCCAAAAGCCAACAGGCCCAGGCCAAGCAAACAGAGGAGGAAAAAAAATTGGCGCGGGGCTTCATCAAGCCAGTCGACCAAGCGCTGCATGCGGTATCAGCTGTTGGCTTCGCCCAGCACCTTACAAGAGGGTGAGCACACTGCCTGTGATTTGCCAAGGATTTTGCGGGACATCAATTGCGAGCGTGGTCGGTGTTTGCCGCACATGAAGCAAGACATGGTTGCCGCGCCAAAGGAGGTTGCCGCCGTGAACGGGGAACCCGACACTTTGGATTTGTAGCGAAGGCCATCGGCCACCATCGTCGTTTTTGTGTCTACTTTTGCCATAAGCTCGATTTTACTGGTTATCTGGCCCCGGCGGCAAGGAAATACCCTACCCCAAGAAAATACCGCACTGATGGCCCCGACATCAGCAAAAAATCAAGCCCGGATCGCGCCGCAGGCTTGAACCGAGATTGTTCATCCGAGATTGTCCATGAGGGTTTGAACAGCACCCAAGGTGCGCCTCATGGACAATTTCGGTTGAAGGCCACCAAAGCTTGCTAAAGTCAGCCCTTACGAAAATATTGTCCAAAGGTTCCACATGGCACGCAGCGTCAATTGCATCAAACTAGGCATACCGGCCGAAGGCCTGGATTTTCCGCCCTACCCCGGGGAGCTGGGCAAGCGCATCTGGGAGAGCGTCAGCAAGGAGGCCTGGGCCGCCTGGCTCAAGCACCAAACCATGCTGGTGAATGAAAACCGCCTGAGCCTGGCCGACGCCCGGGCACGCCAGTACCTGGCGCGCCAAATGGAAAATCATTTTTTTGGCGACGGTGCAGACGCCGCCCAGGGTTACGTCCCGCCGACCGCCTGAGCCGGCCTGGCGCATGGCTGAGCCAGACGCCGCCGATTTTTTACGCATCTGCCGCCTGCCCGGGGCTTGGGCCCGGCAGCCGGCCTGGCGGCTGCTCGACACCTGCTTTGGCAACGCTGCGCGATTTTTGGGCGTTTGGGAAGCTTGGCAACAGGACCCCGATCGCCCGGCGCTGCTCCACTATGTGGGGCTAAGCCAGCAGGCCCTGCTGCCAGAATTGCTGCTCGGCGCGGCGCATCAAACACCGGGCCGGCGGGCACTGGCAAGCGCCTTGGCAGAACAATGCCAGGGCCTGGGGCCGGGTTTTCACCGAATCAGCTTGCACCACGGCCAACTGCTGCTGACGCTTTGCGTGGGCGAGCTGCAGCCGATGCTGCGTCAGCAGCGCTTTGACGCTGACGCGATTTTCCTGGACCCAGGCCCGGCAGGCCTGGTTGAAGGGGCACCCTGGAACCTCTTTGGCATCAAGGCGCTGGCCCGCTTGGCCCGCCGAGAGAGCCGGCTGGCCCTGCCCGCAAATCGGCCGGCCTGGACCGACGCTGCGCTCAAGCAGTGCGGGTTTGTGCTCGACCCTGGGCTTGAACTGGCGGCCGCGGGGCTCGCCGGCGCCGAATTCCAACCCGCTTGGCACTTGAAAATCGGCCCCAGCACCGCCGCTGCGGCAGTGCCGGGGGCAGGCGCACGCTGCGCGGTGGTGGGCGGGGGCTTGGCCGGCGCCAGTGTTGCCGCTGCGCTGGCCCGGCGTGGCTGGCAAGTGCAGGTGCTAGACGCCGCTGAGCTGCCCGCCTGCGGCGCCTCCAGCCTGCCAGTGGGCCTGGCAGTGCCACATGTCTCGGTGGACGACTGCGCCCTCTCCAGGCTGTCGCGCAGCGGTCTGCGGTTGTTGCTGGCACAGGCGCAGGCGCTGCTGCGCCCGGGCCAGGACTGGCATGCCAGCGGCGTGCTGGAGCGTGATTTTGAACCAGATGGCCCCGCGACAGATCGGTGGCATGCGCAGGCCTGCTGGGTCAAGCCGGCCGCCTTGGTGCAGGCCTGGCTGGCTCAGCCCGGTGTGCAGTTTGCCGGGCGGTGTCGGGTGGCGAGCCTGCGCCGCCAAGCTCAGCACTGGGACTTGCTGGGCGACAGGGGGCAGTTACTGGCCAGCGCGCAACGCGTGGTGCTGGCCAACGCCCATGCCCTGCCCGCCTTGCTTCAGGCCTGCCGCAGAGCCGAACCGGGCCTCGACATCGCTGAGCCACCACGGGCTTTGACGGCAGTTCACGGGCAGCTTTCCTGGGCCTTGCACAGTGCCCAGGCCGGGCAGGGTCTGGGCCCTTTCCCGCCCTTCCCGGTCAACGGCGCCGGCAGCCTTCTGCCCTGGGTACCGCTGGCTGGGTCGCAGGCCTGGTATGCCGGCGCCACTTACAGCGCTGCGCAAGACCCACAGCAGACCGAGCAGCAGGGGCACCAAGCCAACCTGGCGCGGCTCACTGCGCTGCTGCCTGAACTAGGCCGGCAGCTCGCACCGCTATTTGCCGCCCAGCAGGTGCAGGCCTGGCGCAACACGCGCTGCGTCAGCGCCGACCGCCTGCCTCTGCTTGGCCCGCTGAGCAACGGCCCCGACCTGGGTTTGTGGGTTTGCACGGCGATGGGCTCGCGCGGTCTGATGTTCTCGGTTTTGTGCGCCGAACTGCTGGCCGCCATGTGGGGTGGCGAGCCCCTGCCCGTGGAGGCCAGGCTGGCCAAGCAGCTCGAGGCCTTGCGCGGCCGACAGCGGCCGGCTCAGCCCGCAGCGGCCGGGGCGCTGGGCGTGGCCGGCCGGCCCATGCCCAGGTAGGTGTCGATGATGCGTTGGTCATGCAGCAGGGCCTGGGCCTGACCGCTCAACGCGAGGGCGCCCATCTCGAGCACATAGGCCCGGTCTGCCACCTGCAGGGCGGCACGGGCATTTTGCTCAACCAGCAACACAGCCACGCCAAGTTGGCGCAGCGAGGCCACCACCTGCAAGACCTCCCGAATAATCAGCGGAGCCAAGCCCAGAGAGGGCTCGTCAAGCATCAACAGGCGCGGGCGGGCCATCAAGGCACGGCCAATTGCCAGCATCTGGCGCTCCCCGCCGGAGAGGGTTGCCGCCAATTGGCTGCGCCGCTCTTGCAAGCGGGGAAAGATGGCAAACACCTCCTGCATGCGCTGAGCCTGGTCGCGCTGCCCGCGGCGCCAAGGCGAAAACCCGCCAAGCAGCAGATTGTCATGAACCGACATCTCGCCAAACAGTTCGCGCTTCTCGGGCACCAGGGCCACGCCATGCGCCACCATCGCCTCGACCTGAATCCTGCGCATGGCCAGGCCGTCGAGCCGCAGTTGACCGCTGGCTGGCAGCAGACCCATGATGGCGCACAGCAGCGTGCTCTTGCCCGCGCCATTGGGGCCGATCACAGCCACGATCTCGCCCTGGGCAATCGACAGGCTCACTCGGTGAACCGCCTGCACAGCGCCGTAAGAGACGCAGAAGTCGCTGATCTCAAGCAGGTTCTGGCTCATGTCTCAGGCCCCTGGAGATCGTCAACGCCGACGCCGAGGTAGGCCTCGCGCACACGGTGGTCGGCTTGCACCTGTGCGGGCGTACCACGGCAAATCACGCCGCCAAACTCCATCACCGTGACCCGGTCGGCCAGGTTCATCACAAACTCCATGTCATGCTCGACCACCAAAATACCCAGGCCCTGGGCGCGCAGCTGTTTTAGGAGCGTAGCGAGCGCCTGCTTTTCAAGGTGCCGCAGTCCGGCAGCGGGCTCGTCGAGCAGCAGCAGTAGCGGCCCGCCGGCCAGGGCGCGGGCGATTTCGACGGTTCTTTGTTGCCCGAGGGACAGAGAGGCCGCCGGCAGATCAGCCCAGCCAGACAAGCCGCAACGCTCAATTTGCAAACGGGCATGGGCCAACAGCGCGGCCTCCTCGGCCCGGTCAAGCCGCAACATGGCGGCAAGCCAGCCGTGGCGGCCCAGCCGGTGGGCACCGAGGGCAACATTATCCAGAACACTGCGCTGCCCCAGCAGACGCACATGCTGAAACGTGCGGCCTAAACCAAGTTGGGCAAAAGACCGGGCGGCCCGCCCGGTCATGCCTTGCCCGAGCAGTTCAACATCGCCTGCGCAGGGCTCATCCACGCCCGAAACCAGGTTAAAAAAAGTGCTTTTGCCAGCGCCATTGGGGCCGATCAAGGCATGCACCTCGCCGGCCAGCACAGTCAAACTGACCGCGTCGTTGGCAACCAAGCCGCCAAATCGTTTGGTCAGACCGCGTGTTTCGAGCAGCACAGCGCCCGGCGCTGCCAGCGCCGGCTGCGGCCAGGGAGCATGCTGCATCGGGGTGGCGGCTGCTGGCGCCTTGACCCAGCGCCGACTGAGCCGGGCCATGATGGGCCACAGTCCGTCGGCCGCCCGGTGCAGCATGACCAGCATCAGCAGGCCGAAAACGATGACCTCAAAATTGCCGCTGCGCCCCAGCAGGTGGGGAAGAATGTCTTGCAGCCGGGCCTTGAGCAACGTGATCAGCCCGGCCCCCAGCACCGCACCCCAGAGGTGACCCGAGCCGCCGACCACGGCCATGAACAGGTATTCGATGCCAATGTTCAGGTTAAACGGGGTTGGGTTCACAAAGCGTTGCAAGTGAGCGTAAAACCATCCTGAGACCGCTGCCAGCAGTGCGGCCAGCACAAACACTTTGACCCGGTAGCGCGCGGTGTTCACGCCCATTGACTCGGCCATGACACGCCCGTTTTTGAGCGAGCGAATAGCACGCCCCTCGCGCGAGTCGAGCAGGTTGTGCAGCATCCACAAGCTCAGCAGCAGCACTGCCCAGATCAGCGGCCCGAGCGAGCGCGGCGAGGCCAGCGACAGCCCAGCGAGCAGCAGCGGGGGTAGGCCACCAATGCCCGTGTGTCCGCCCAAGGCGTCCATGTTGCCGAACAAAAAATACAGGCTCAGCCCCCAGGCGATGGTGCACAACGGCAAGTAGTGGCCCGAGAGTTTGAGCGTGATGGCACCCAGGCCCCAAGCCAGGCCGGCGGTTAGCGCCAAGCCCAGCAGCAAGCCCAGCCAAGGCCACAGGGCTGGCGGCAGCAGGCCAGTCAAGGCGGCTGAGCTCAGGGGCGAGACACAGACCCAGGCGGTGGCATAGGCGCCGGTACCGACAAAGGCGGCTTGGCCAAAAGACGTCATGCCACCAACCCCAGTCAGCATGACCAGGCCGACCGCCACCAGCGCATACAGCGCAATGTAGTTCAGCAGGGTCACGGTGAACTCGGGCAGCCAGGCCCAGGCCAGCGCCAACAGTGCCACCGCGGCCACGGTGAGGTGGCGCGGCGTCATTCTTCGTCCTCAACATGGCGGCTGCGCAGTGAGCGCCACCACAGAACCGGGATGATCAGGGTGAAGACGATCACTTCTTTAAAAGCGCTCGCCCAAAATGAGGAAAAAGCCTCGAGCTGACCCACCAGCACAGCCCCAGCCAGCGCCAGCGGATAGCTCGCCAGGCCGCCAATGATGGCCGCAACAAAACCCTTCAGACCGATCAAAAAACCGGTGTCGTAATAAACCGTGGTAATCGGCGCTATCAACAAACCAGACACTGCGCCAATCAGACCCGCCAGGGCAAAGCTGAGGTCACCGCAGAGTTCGGTCGGAATACCCATCAGGCGCGCGCCCACCCGGTTCATGGCGGTGGCGCGCAGCGCCCGGCCGATCATGGTTCGGTCAAAAAACAAAAACAGCACGCACACCAAGGCGAGTACCACCCCCACCACCACCAGCGATTGCCCACTGAGCGTGATACCACCCACATCCAGGCGGGCTTCTGAGAACGCCGGCGTGCGCGAGCCTTCGGCGCCAAAAAACACCAGGCCCAGGCCGACCAGCACCCCGTGCAGGGCAACCGAAACAATCAGCAGCAGCAGCACACTGGCGTCAGCCAGCGGCCGGTAGGCCAGGCGGTAGAGCAAAGGCCCCAAAGGGCTGACCAGCAACAACGTGGCTGCGGCCTGCGCCGCCAGCGAGCGGGGCCCCAGCAACACCCACAGGGCCGCCAGGCCGGGCAACACCAGTGTCCAAACCAGGGTCGCCGCCCAGCCCACCGCAATACCCCTGGTCGAGCGCCAGATTTCTGTGGCAAGCGTGAGTGCGGCCAAGCCCAGCAACAACCAAAGCGTCAGCGGTGTGCGCCCGGTGTTGAGCATGGCCATGCTCAGGGCCGCAAAGGCTACCAACTCGCCTTGTGGAATAAAAATCACGCGGGTGACCGAGAACACCAGAACCAAGGCCAGGGCCATAAGGCCATAGACGGCACCGTTGACCAGGCCGTCCTGCATCAGTAACAGGGCAATCTGCAAATCCATGTTTGCCTTCAGTTCAAAGCCGAACCGCGTTGTCAGCCCGGCCGGGGCCCGGTCAGGGCCCCTTGCTTGGGCGATGGATCAGGGCTGGTATTTCCAGGTGCCGTTCTCGATTTTGACCATCACGTGGGCGCGGTCATCAAGGCCCAGGTGGTCGCTGACCGACATCGAAAAGATGCCGTGCGCGCCCGCCACGTCCTTGACCTGCTCCAGCGCATCGCGCAGCGCGGCGCGGAAAGCTGGCGTACCCGGCGCTGCTGATTTCAGGGCCACCGGCACCGCAGCACTCATCAACAGGCCGGCATCCCAGGCGTGGCCGCCAAACGTAGAGACCGAACCTGCGCCGTACTTGGCTTCATAGGCTTTCACATAATTGGTGCCCGCCGCCTTGACTGGATGGCCCATGGGCAGCTGATCGACCACCAGCATCGGGCCGACCGGCAGGAAGGTGCCCTCCACGTCTTTGCCGCCCACCCGCAGGAAGTCCGCATTGGCCACGCCGTGGGTTTGGTAGAGCTTGCCTGCATAGCCGCGCTCTTTGAGCGCTTTTTGCGGCAGGGCGGCCGGCGTACCCGAGCCGGCGATGAGCACCGCATCGGGCTTGGCGGCAACAGTTTTGAGCACCTGACCGGTCACCGAGGTATCCGAGCGGGCATAGCGCTCGTTCACCGTGATCTGGATGTTCTTGAGCGCTGCAGACTTGCTGAATTCCTGAAACCAGCCCTCGCCGTAGGCATCAGAAAAGCCGATGAAGGCAACGGTCTTGACCCCACTTTTTGCCATGTGGTTGGCGATCGCCATGGACATCATGATGTCGTTCTGGGGCGTCTTGAAGACCCAGCGTTTTTTGGCGTCCTGTGGCTCCACGATACGGGCCGAGGCGGCCATTGAAATCATGGGGGTTTGGGCCTCGGCCACCACATCGATCATGGCCAGGGAGTTGGGCGTGATGGTCGAGCCAAGGATGATGTCGACCTTGTGCTCTGAGATCAGCTTGCGCGTGTTGCTGACGGCGGCCGTGGTGTCGGAGGCATCGTCGAGCACGATGTAATTGATTTTTTGTCCCCCAATCGATTGCGGCATCAGCTCAATGGTGTTTTTTTCGGGGATGCCCAGTGAGGCTGCCGGCCCAGTGGCCGATACGGTCACACCCACGTTGATATCGGCCTGCGCGAGCTGGCTGGCCAGTGCAAGGGCCGCAATGGCCAATGGCTTGAGAAGTTTCATGCTGAGTCTCCTTTTAGGTTTGGTTTCGTCACGCGCTTTTTAACATGCTTGCCGGCTTGCGCCAGGACGTCAGCCGGCAAATCCAGGCCGGGGGGCAGCGCGAGCGCCCCCAGACCACCGAGAAAAAGATCGGCCACCATGGGCGCCAGGGCGTCATGGCTCATGCTGCCGCCTGGCTTCATCCAGGTAAACAGCCAGTTGATCATGCCAAACAGCAGCATGGTGAGGGGCTTGGCCAACAGGGCCTGATGGAGGTCAGGGCGGATGCCGCCCACCAGCCTGGCAAATGCGGCCACGATGTCGCGCTCCTTGCCCAGCACCCGCTCACGGTCCGGCGGTTGGAGAAACTTGACATCTTCTGTCAAGACCCGGTGCGCGTCCTGAGCATGGACATACTCAGCCACAAAACTACAAATCAAGGCATGCAGTTGCTGCTGTGCCTGCGCCGGGGTCAGGCTGTCCCGGCTCGCCGGGGAGACCAGCAGCAACAGGCGCGAGACCTGGCCATCGGTCAAGCTGAGCAGCAAACTGTATTTGTCCTCAAAGTAATGGTAGAGCGTGGCCTTGGAGAGCCCACAGGCCTGCGCCACTTGGTTCATCGAGGTCGCCGGGTAACCGCCGCGGGCAAACAGGTGCGCCGCCTGCGCCAGAATGGCATCACGCTGAACCTCGTAGCCGGGGGAGCGTCCGCGTGGCATCAGGCTGGGCGCTCAGCGCTCGTCAAAGGACAAAACCAGGCGCTCACTCACCGGGTGGGCCTGGCAGGTGAGCACAAAACCAGCCGCCAGCTCGGCCTGGTCGAGCGCGAAATTTCGGCTCATGCGCACCTGCCCTTGCAGCACCTTGGCGCGGCAGGTGCCGCAAACGCCCGAGGTGCAGGCAAAGGGCAACTCAAGCCCGGCGGCCGCGCCACAGGCCAGCAGACTGGGCTGGCTGCGGTGAAACTCAAGCTCGCGGCGCAGTCCGTCCCGGATGATCAGCACCCGGGATATTTCCGGGTCTCCCGGCAGCATCTGCGGCAGATCAGCTGCGGCCACTCCGGTGGCCTGCGCCGCCACGCCAAAGCGTTCAATATGAATGCTTTGCTCGGGCACACCGGAGGCGAGCAAAGCAGCCTGCGCCTCGTCATTCATCTGAAACGGGCCGCAAATATAGGCATGGTCAATGCTTGCGGGGGCCAGCACACTGGACAAAAACTGCGCCACCTTGTGCCGGTCGAGCAGCCCCATGTTCAGGTCAGCGTCGGTCTGTTCGTCAGAAAACACATGGTGCACCGACAGGCGCGACATATAACGATTTTTCAAGTCCTCAATATCGGCTTTGAACATGGTGGAGCGCAGCTGCCGGTTGCCATAAATCAGGGTAAAGCGGCTGTGCGGTTCGCGTGCCAGCAGTGTTTTCATGATGGACAAAATCGGCGTGATACCACTGCCCCCGGCCAGCCCCACATGGTGCCGGCGTTGCGCCGGCGCAAGCGGGACAAAAAAGCGGCCTTGGGGCGGCATCACCTGCAAGCTGTCGCCAACCCGCAATTCACTGTTGAGCCAGTTTGAAAAAACTCCGCCCTTGACCCGACGTACGGCCACCCGCAGGGCGCCATCGTCGACCCCGGCACAAATTGAATAGGCGCGGCGCAGATCCTGCCCATGCACCTTGGCGCGCAGTGTCAGGTACTGGCCCTGGGTGAAAGCAAACACTGACGCGAGGGCCGCGGGAACCTCGAAATTCAGCACCACAGCCTCGGCCGTGTCGGGCTGCACCGCACTGACTGTGAGTTGATGGAAATCCAGGCGCATGGTCAATCAGATGGGCTTGAAGTGTTCAAACGGCTCCAGGCAATCCAGGCAGCGGTGGAGCGACTTGCAGGCTGTCGAACCAAAAGCCGACAGACGCTCGGTGCGGTGGCTCTCGCACCGGGGGCAGGCCAGTGCAGCCGGCTTGGCACGGTAGGCCACAAAATGCATAGGCTGCGTCAAAGCGCTCGCCACCGGGCCGGGGGGTGCAATGCCGTAGTCCTGCAATTTGCGCCGTCCTGCCGGGCTGATCCAGTCGGTGGTCCAGGCCGGTGCCCGCTGCAGCAGCACCCGGGCCGGGCCCAGGCCGGCGTCGTCCAGGGCCTGGAGCACTTGGCGCTCTATGAGCTCGGTGGCCGGGCAGCCCGAGTAGGTTGGCGTGAGCACCACCTGCAGTCCCTCACCGGCGAGCTTGATGTCGCGCACGATGCCCAGATCACACACCGAGAGGGCCGGCACCTCGGGGTCAAGCACGCCCGCCAAGGCCTGCCAAGCCTGCTCGATTCTGCTTTGGTCAGTCAGCCCGCTGCCATAGGACCTTGCAAGCACTGCCTGCGGGCTCACCAAGCACCTCCGGGATAGGCCCGCTGCAGGTACTGCAGTTCGCTCAGGATAAAGCCCATGTGCTCACTGTGAACACCCTGTTTGCCGGCACTGCGAAAACCGGTTTCAGCCGGCGCCGTCAAGCTCGCAGGCCGCAAAATAAGGCCCATCTCAGCCAGCCAGGCCGGCTGCAGATCGCACCAGCGCGGACCCAGCCCAGTTTGCGCCGCCTGCTCGTCAATCGCATCGCTGTCAAACAACTCATGGGTATAGGGCCACAGCTGCACCAGCGCGGCTGCCATTCGGCGCTGCGATTCGGGTGTGCCATCACCCAGACGAATCACCCAGTCGGCGGCATGCTGCTGGTGGTAGCGCGCCTCTTTGAAAGCCTTGCCCGCAATTGCGGCGAGCTCTGGGTCGCAGGAAGGCGCCAAGCGCTGCCACAACAGCTTTAAAAAAGTCGCCACCATGGTGGTGCGCAATACGGTGAAGCCGAAATCGCCACGCGGCAACTCGACCAGGGTGATGTTGCGGTAGTCCCGCTCTTCGCGCAAAAAAGCCAGCTGGTCTTCGTCATATTTCGGGTCGCCCATTTGTCCGGCATGGCTGAGCAGCGCGCGGGCCTGACCGACCAGGTCGAGTGCAATATTGGTCATGGCAATGTCCTCTTCCAGCACCGGGGCATGGCCGCACCATTGGGACAAGCGGTGGCTCAAAATCAGGCAGGTGTCTGCCAGGCGCAGCACATACTGCACGCCCGGTTCACCCCCGAGCCTCACCGAGGTGGGCAGGGCCATCACATGTGGTCCACCGCGCCGGGCAGGCGATAGAAGGTCGGGTGCCGGTAGACCTTGTCCTCCATGGGGTCAAACAGCATGGCCTTGTCGCCCGGGTCGCTCGCCACAATTTGGTCCGAGCGCACGACCCACAGGCTGCAGCCTTCTTGGCGTCGGGTGTAGACATCCCGCGCCATATGCAAGGCCATCTTGGCGTCGGTGGCATGCAGGCTGCCGCAGTGTTTGTGGTCCAGACCCGCTTTGGTGCGTACAAAAACCTCCCAAAGCGGCCATTCATGCTGAGTTGTCATGCTGCTCCCTGCTGATCAATCAGGCTGCCTGGGCAATGGCATCGCGCTTGGCGGCATGGGCCAGCGCGGCCTCGCGCACCCAGGCGCCCTCTTCCCAGGCCTTGCGCCGGGCGCCGAGCCGCTCCTGGTTGCAGGGGCCGTCACCTCCCACCACGCGCCAAAACTCGGCCCAGTCAATCGGTCCGTGGTCATGCTGCTGGCGTGCCTCGTTCCAGACCAGACCGGGGTCAGGAAAACTCACCCCCAATTCGCGCGCCTGTGCCACCGCAGCATCGATGAATTTTTGCCGCAGGGCGTCGTTGCTGATGCGCTTGATGCCCCAGCGCATCGACTGCGCGGTGTTGGGCGACTGCTCATCTGGTGGGCCAAACATCATGATCGACGGCCACCACCAGCGGTTCACAGCATCCTGAACCATCGCCCGCTGCGCCTCGGTGCCTTGGCGCATCATGGTCAGCAGGGCCTCGTAGCCCTGGCGCTGATGAAAACTCTCTTCGCGGCAAATACGCACCATGGCCCGGGCATAGGGCGCATAGGAACAGCGGCACAAGGGCACCTGGTTCATGATCGCAGCCCCATCCACCAGCCAGCCGATGGTGCCCATGTCGGCCCAGGTCAGGGTGGGGTAGTTGAAGATTGAGCTGTACTTGGCCCGCCCGTCCAGCAGGGCGTCTGTCATGTCCCCGCGCGAGGTGCCCAGGGTCTCGGCTGCGGCATACAGGTAGAGGCCGTGGCCGGCCTCGTCCTGTATCTTGGCCAGCAGGATGGCCTTGCGCTTGAGGGTGGGCGCACGGGTAATCCAGTTGCCCTCGGGCAACATGCCCACCACCTCAGAGTGCGCATGCTGGCTGATCTGGCGCACCAAGGTCTTGCGGTAGTGCTCGGGCATCGAGTCCTTGGCCTCGATGAATTCACCCGCCGCAATGCGGGCTTCAAAACGCTGCTCGGCTTGCACCGTCTCGGCGCTCACCTGGGGCTGACGCCCAGGCACGGCCTGCGGGCGCTGGGTGTCCATTGCTTGTGTGTACATGGTTGGCTTGTTTGATTTAATCGCGCCGACTCAGGGCGGCGCCACCCGTTTGTCAAAAACCCGCCTGGCCTTGCCGGTCAGCGTGCGCTCGATCGCCTCGGGAGCAAGCACCGCCACCGCGCAGGAAATTCCCACCAGGTTTTTGATGCGTTGCTGCAAAGCCGCAGCAATCTCGGCCACCGCCGCCTCAGACAGGTGGCGCGCAGCCGGCTGGAGCTCGCAGCGCACCTGCACCTCATCGAGCAGGGCCTCGCGGCTCACCACAATCTGGTACTGCCCCGACAAACCAGGCTGCTGCAACACGATTTCTTCAATTTGGGTGGGGAAAACATTCACGCCCCGGATGATCAGCATATCGTCGCTGCGCCCAACAATCTTGCCCATGCGCCGAAATGCGCGGGAAGTCGGGGCCAGCAGGCGAGTCAGGTCGCGGGTGCGGTAGCGCACCATGGGCAAAGCCTCTTTGCTCAGCGAGGTAAACACCAGTTCTCCCTCGCTGCCGTCGGGCAGCACCTCGCCGCTCAAGGGGTCGATCACCTCGGGGTAGAAGTGGTCCTCCCAAATCACCGGTCCGTCCTTGGATTCGACGCATTCGCTCGCCACGCCCGGCCCCATCACCTCGGACAAGCCGTAGATGTCCACCGCGTCGAGGCCGGCCCGGGCCTCGATATCGCGGCGCATCGCCTCAGTCCAAGGTTCAGCACCAAAAATACCGACTTTGAGGGATGTTGCGGCCGGGTCTAGCCCCTGACGCTCAAACTCTTCGATGATCACCTGCATATAGCTCGGTGTCACCATGATGATGTCGGGCTTGAAGTCTTGGATCAGCTGCACCTGCCGCTCGGTCTGCCCGCCAGACACCGGTATCACGGTGCAGCCCAGCAATTCGGCGCCATAGTGGGCCCCAAGCCCACCAGTAAACAGGCCGTAACCGTAAGCCACCTGAATCATGTCGCCGCGCCGACCTCCGGCTGCGCGTATCGAGCGGGCCACCAGCTGCGCCCAGGTGTCGATGTCGTTTTGCGTGTAACCCACCACGGTGGGCTTGCCCGTGGTGCCCGAGGACGCATGCAAACGCACCACCTGCTCACGAGGCACCGCAAACAGGCCAAACGGGTAGTTGTCGCGCAGGTCTTTTTTGACCGTGAAGGGAAAGCGCGACAGATCGCAGAGCGCCTTCAGGTCGGCCGGGTGAACCCCCTTCTCGTCAAACGCCCGGCGGTAATGGGGCACATGGTCATAGGCGCGCTGCAACGTGGTGCGCAGGCGCTGTAACTGGAGTGCGGTGATCTCGTCCCGGCTGGCGGTCTCAATCGGCTCCAGGTCGCCGGGGGCAACTGATTGAACTGGCATCGCGATCCTCCCGGTTTAAACGGCCACCGTCGGCCTGCCCTTGAGGGTGTAGGAGCGGCCTCGAAACACGGCCACACGCTCGCCCCGCTGGTTAGTTACGGTCACATCGTAGACCCCGGTGCGGCCGCTGCGCGACACCTCGGCGCAGCTGGCGGTCAGCACATCGCCCAGATGCGCCGGAGCCAAAAAATCAATGCCAAAGCCCGAGGCCACGGTCAACTCGTTGTAGGAGTTGCAGGCAAAGGCGAATGCAGAATCTGCCAGGGTCGATAGCAAACCGCCATGGCAGGTGTGGTGACCGTTGAGCATGTCTTGGCGCACCAGCATGCTCAAGGTGGCAGTGCCGGGGGCCATCGCCAATATCTGCATGCCCAGGGCCTGCGAGGCCTGGTCCTGAGCCCACATGTGCAGGCGCACCTGGTCTGCGGTTTGCTGGGGTGTGAGCACCATCAGCGCGCGCCCCAGATACCGGGCGCAGCACTGGCTGTAGCCCCTGCTGTGGCGCTTTTTGAAGCTGGTAGTTCGCGGTGCATGAACACAGAAAGACCTTTTTGGCTTTGATCACGGATCAGTCAATCTAAACCGACCGTTCGGTAGATTATATTCAGGATTCCTTGCCGTAAGGCCGACCCAAGGCCTGCGGTGCCACCGCCGATCCGATAAAGCCAGCCAGCAAAACAACCGTCAGCACATAGGGCAGGGCCTGGATCAACTGGACCGGCACCTCGCCCAGCCCGGCAATGCTGACCCCCTGTAAACGGATGGCGACCGAATCCAGGAAACCGAACAACAGGCAGGCCCAGAGCGCCTTGACCGGGTGCCAACGACCAAAAATCAGGGCTGCCAGCGCCATGAAGCCCCGCCCGGCGGTCATGTTCTGGGAAAAAGAGGCGCTCTGGGCCAACACCAGGTAGCTGCCAGCCAGGCCGCACAAAATACCATTCATGGTCAGGGCTGCGTAGCGCAAACCGCTCACCGATACCCCGGCCGCGTCGACCATTTGCGGGTTTTCTCCGACCGCCCGCAGGCGCAACCCAAAGCGGGTGCGAAACAACAGCCACCATACCGCGGGCACCATCGCAAAGGCCAAATACACCAAGGCGTCATGGCCAAGCAGGCCGGGGCCAAGCACAGGGCCGATGATGGCGATGCCCTGTACCCAATCAGCCAGGTCTGGCATCAGCGGGCTGATGCGCACCGCAGCACTCACCGCCGGCGTTTGCCCGCCCTGGGCAAACCAGGCCATGCCCAGCACCACGGTCAAGCCCGCCGCAATGATGTTGGTTGCCACCCCCGAGACCACCTGATCGCCGCGGTAGCTGACACAGGCCAGCCCGTGCAGCCATGACAGCCCGGTAGCGACGCCAATGGCCAGCGCAACAGCCACGGCAGTGGATCCGTAAACCGCACCCGCAGCGCCAGACGCAAAGGCGGCAAACAGCATTTTTCCCTCCAGGCCAAGATCGATCACGCCCGAGCGTTCGGCCAGCAGGCCGGCCAGGGCACAAAGAATCAGGGGCGTGGCCATCCGCAAGGTCGAGGCCAGCAGCGCACCCCACAGCGCCTCATCCATGCTCGCCCCCCGCCGCCGGAGCAGCCTGCCGGCGCCGCCCCATCGCCGCCAGCCGGGCCAGCAACCAGGCCAAGGCCGGCGCAATCACATACACCATCGCGCCGGAGAACAACACAATGAAACCCTGCAGCATCACCACCATGTTGCGGCTGAAACCCCGCACTTCAAAAGCCACCTCCGCACCGCCTTGAAACAGCGCGCCAAACAAGACACTGGCAAACACGATGCCCAGCGGATGGTTGCGCCCCATCAGTGCCACTGCAATACCCGTAAAGCCCGCACCGCTGACAAACTCGAGCAACAGCCGCCCGCTCACACCAGCAATTTCATTCATACCGACCAGGCCGGCCAATGCCCCGGAGATGGCCATCGCCAACATCACCTGGCGCTGCGGGCCAATGCCTGCATAGCGGGCCGCCGCCGGGCTGGCACCCACCACCCGCAGGTGGTAACCCGACCGGGTATGCCAAAGAAACAGGTACACCAGCCAGCAGGCCAGCAGCGCGAGCAGCAGGCTTAGGTTCAAGGGGGAGGTCGGCCAGTCCAGGCCTAGCCAGCCCAGGGCGTCTCGCATGCTCGGCAGGCGCGCCGATTCGGCAAAGGCCCGGCTCTCCACCGCCATGGTGCCCGCCGGCCGCAACTGATGAACCAGCAGGTAAACCAGCAGGCTACTGGCTATGAAATTGAACATGATGGTGGTGATCACCACATGGCTGCCGCGGTAGGCCTGCAAGTAGGCCGGAATGGCGGCCCAGGCCATGCCAAACAGGGCACCCGCGAGCAGCATGATGGGCAGCATCAGCCAAGCCGGCAGGCTTGGCGACAGCCACAGTGCCACCAAGCCGGTGCCAAGACCGCCCAAAATCGCCTGACCTTCGCCGCCGATGTTGAATAAGCCGCCATGAAAAGCGACCGACACAGCCAAGCCCGTGAAGATAAAGGTGGTGGCGTAATACAGCGTGTAACTGATGCCGCGCGGCGAGCCCAGGGCACCACTGACCAACACCAGCATCACCTCGATCGGGTCTTGCCCAACCAACGCCACCACAGTACCGGCGGCGGCCAAGGCGACGGCCAAGCAGACCGCGGGCAGCAGCAGCAGATCAGCCCAGCGCGGCAGACCGTGGGTCGGGCTCATGCGCCGTCTCCAGTCATCAGCAGGCCCAGACCGGCTTCGGTGCAGTCGCCAATCGGCAATTCGCCGGCGATACGTCCCTGGTTCATGACAATCACCCGGTCTGAGAGGGCCAGGATTTCATCTAGCTCGCTTGACACCACCAGCACCGCGCAGCCGGCATCGCGCAAGGCCCGCAGGTGTGTGTAGATGAACTCGATGGCGCCAATGTCCACGCCGCGAGTCGGCTGGCCGACCAACAGCACCCGCGGGGCTTGGCCAAGTTCGCGCGCGAGCACCAGCTTTTGCTGATTACCGCCAGAAAACTTGCGGCTGCCCAACTCGGTGTTGGCTGGCCGGACATCAAAGCGCTGCATCATCGCCAGCGTGGCAGCGCGCATGCGGCCGTGGCGCAGCCAGCCCAGGTGGTTGTAGGCGGGCAGGCCGTCATAACCCAGTACCGCTGACTCCCAAGCCACAAAGGCCATGACCAGGGCCCGCGCCTGGCGATCTTCCGGCACATGGGCCAAGCCCAGCTGGCGGGCGAGGTGTGGCTGCAACCAGGCCGTGGACGTGAAGCTCTGGCCGCACAGCAGCAGTTGCCCGCTGTCCGGCACGCTCAGACCGCACAGCACATCGAGCAATTGACTCTGCCCGTTGCCCGAAACACCGGCCACGCCGACGATTTCTCCGGCATGCAGACTCAGGTTCAGTCCGGCCAACCGCTGCACGCCCAGGTCGTCGCGCAAGCCAATGTCGGAGGCGACCAGCAATGCCTGCGAAGCCGCCGGCCGAGCGGCATTCTCAAGCCGGCCCATTTGCACCTTGCGCCCGACCATGGCCAGGGCCAGGCCTTCGATGCTGGCCTGTGCCACCGGCGTGTCTAGCACCACCCGGCCAGCGCGCATCACGGTGACCTCGTCGCACAGGCGCATGACCTCCTTGAGTTTGTGTGTGATCAGCACAATCGTGCTGCCCTGTTCGCGCAGTGCGCGCAACACCGCAAACAATTGCTCGGCCTCTTGCGGCGTGAGCACCGCTGTGGGCTCATCGAGGATCAGGATGCGTGCGCCGCGGTACAGGGCTTTGAGAATCTCCAGGCGCTGACGGTCACCAACGGACAAATCCTGCACCAGCGCATCGAGCTTGACCCGCAGGCCGGTGGCCTGCATGAGGGGCTCGAGTTCCTGCTGCACCTGTCGCTGGGCCCGCGCCAGCTGCCAGTGCGGCTCAGCGCCCAGCAGCACATTGTCCAGGGCACTGAGCGTGTCAACCAGCATGAAGTGCTGGTGCACCATGCCAATGCCCAGGGCAATCGCGTCATCGGCATGGCGGATGGTGGCAGCTTGGCCGAACACTGCAATCTGGCCGCTGTCGGCCGCATAAAAGCCGTACAACACCGACATCAGTGTGCTTTTACCGGCACCGTTTTCTCCCACAATGCCGTGCACCGTACCCCGGCGCACCGACAGGTTGACCCGGTCGTTGGCCTGCACAGCGCCGAAGCGCTTGCTGATGCCTGTCATGCACACCGCGAGATCAGGCTGCATGGCTGCTCCGGGCAGGCCGCGGGGGCCAGCGCTCGCGCTCAGGCTCCCGGCAGCATCAGTACTTGCAGGCGCTCGCTGTCATGTAGTCAACCACCTTGATCTTGCCGCTGAGGATGTCGGCCTTGGCTGCCTCAACTTTTTTACCCATATCAGCGCTCACCAGTTTTTCATTGTTTTTGTCCATGGCGTAGCCGACTCCCTCTTCTTTCAAGCCAAACACCGACAGGCCAGGCTTGTGCCCCTTGGCCACGTTGTACACCGCCACATCCACCCGCTTGAGCATGGAGGTCAGCATGGTGCCGGGCTGGATATGGTTTTGGTTGCTGTCCACGCCGATGGCCAGTTTGCCGCCGTCCTTGGCAGCCTGGTACACACCAATGCCGGTGCCACCAGCGGCGGCAAACACCACATCGGCGCCCTTGGCAAACTGCGCCTTGGCCAGCTCACCACCGCGGGCGGGGTCGTTCCAGGCGGCGCCAGTGGTGCCGGTCATGTTGGCAAACACCTCGGCCTTGGGGTTGGCCCACTTGGCGCCCTGCTCGTAGCCGCACTGGAAGCGGCGGATCAGCGGGATGTCCATGCCACCCACAAAGCCGACCTTGCCAGTCTTGCTGGCCATGGCCGCCATGGCGCCGACCAGAAAACTGCCCTCATGCTCCTTGAACACCAAGGACTGAACATTGGGCAGCTTCACCTCGTCATCGATGATCGCGAAATTGAGTTTGGGGAATTCTTTGGCGATTTTTTCAACGCTCGAGGCCATGCTGAACGACATGGCGATGATCGGGCTGGCGCCCTTCTCGGCCATCCGGCGCAGGGCCTGCTCGCGCTGTGATTCGTTGGCAATTTCGAACTCAAGGTATTGCTTGCCGGTTTCTTTCTTCCACTTTTCCATGCCGTTGTAGGCCGCCTCATTGAACGATTTGTCGAATTTACCGCCCATATCAAACACGATGGCCGGTTCGGCAGATACCGCGAAGCTGGTGGCCAAGGCTGCCGCCAAAACGCCCATACGGGCCGTGGTCTTGAATTTCATGATCGCTCTTTCAGTGGTGGTTGGAGTGGACTTGTTTTCAGCAGTGCGGCTGCAATGACACCGGGCTTGGGTTAACACCCGCCAAGTTAAGCATAACAAACTTGCCCGTCAAGCGGGCCCTGATCAGGGTATTCATACAATGCGTTTTGACAAACAGTCCTGCGGGTCTGCCCAATGCGGCAGCAGGCCAGGCCAGATGCATGCAAAGGTGATTCAATGATACTGGTGGCGGGTTCTGCCAACCTGGACTTCGTGGTCCGGGCGCCTCATATTCCCAGCCCCGGCGAGACGGTTCTGGGTGACGATTTCAAGACCTATCCCGGCGGCAAGGGTGCCAACCAGGCGGTCGCCTGTGCCCGTGCTGGCGGCGCCAAAACCCATCTGCTGGCGGCCTTGGGCGCAGACGCCTTCGCCGCGCCCATCGAGGCGTCCCTAGCCGACGCCGGGGTGGTGCTGCACGTGGTGCGGGCGGCCGAGCAGGCCACTGGCACAGCCTTCATCTGCGTCTCAGCCCAGGGGGAGAACGCCATCACTGTAGCCCCCGGCGCCAACCAAAGCTTGGCGCCTGCCCACCTGCCTGCGCTAGCCGGCTTCAGCCACCTGTTGCTGCAGCTCGAAACTCCACTTGAAACCGTTGCCGCTTACGCCCGGGCCGCCCAGTCCCAGGGGCTTACCGTCGTGCTCAATGCAGCACCGGCGCAACACTTGTCGGCCGAGTTGCTGGCTGACGTGGATATCCTGATCGTCAACCAGGGTGAACTCGCCGCTCTGGCCGACGGCTGCGCCAGCCAAGACGAACAAATCTCACGCATAGCCGTTCCCTGCTTAATCGTCACCCTGGGCCAAGAGGGTTGCGTGGCGCGCAGCGGACAACACCGGTTTGTGCAGGCGGCCTTCCCGGTCAAAGTGCTTGACACCACGGGTGCCGGAGACACTTTTTGTGGCACGTTGGTGGCCGCGCTGAGCCAGGGCGAGACCATGCCAGACGCCCTGCGCCGCGCCAGTGCTGCCGCCGCCCTGGCCTGCACCAGTTTGGGCGCACAGTCTTCCATACCCACCGCCCAAGCAGTTGCGGCCATGCTGGCCCAAGGTAAGAAAACCACATGAACAGCAGCCAAGTACATCGGGTTATTTTCGATACCGACCCCGGCGTGGACGACGCCATGGCCCTGTATTTCGCACTCGCCCATCCGGCCATCGAGGTGCTTGGAATCACCACCAGCTTTGGCAACGTGACCGTGGCGCAGGCCGCCCAAAATGCCCTCTACCTGTGTGCCTTGGCCGGGCGTCGCATTCCGGTCACACAGGGGGTGGACCGGCCCTGGCTGAAACCAGCTGAGGCGCCACCGGCCTACATTCATGGTGCCGACGGCCTGGGCAATTTACCCGATCGCATGGCGGTGTCTGAGCAACTCGACTTGCGCCCATCGGCCCAGTTCATCGTCGACATGGCGCGCGCCAACCCCGGCGAGATCACCCTGGTGGCTGTGGGTCCCCTGGGCAACCTCAGCCTGGCGCTGCTGCTCGAGCCTGCCTTACCCAGTTTGCTCAAACAGGTGATTCTGATGGGTGGCACGGTGCTCGAGCCAGGCAATGTCTCCCCCGTGGCCGAGGCCAACATCTGGAACGACCCGCACGCCGCCGACCGGGTGTTTACTGCCGGTTGGCCGCTCACCATGGTTGGACTGGATGTGACCCACCGCCTGGTTTTACCGGTTACGCTGTTTCAAAAAATTGCCGACCACCATCGACACCGCGCCACCGACGCACTGCACCACGCGGTGTCTTTTTATGCTGATTTTTATGGCGCGCGCTTTGCGCATGTGGCTGCCGTTCGAGGCTGTTTTGGGCATGATGTGCTGGCCTTTATTTACCTGGTTGCGCCCTATCTGTTTGAGACGCAAAGCGGCCAGGTTCGTGTGGTGAGCGACGGCCTGGCCCAGGGGCAGACGATTCTCAAACGCCAGCCTGGCATCGACTACCCCCACCCCGGCTGGGATGCCAGCCGGCCCGCCAGCAGCGTGTGCATGGCGCTTGACGCCCCGGCCTGCAGCGCGCTCTTCGAGACCACGCTGATGCGCTCGTGGTTGCCAGCCTGAGCCTACCCGGCCCGCGCCTGTGTTCAGCCACGCCATGCACTTGCCTGTGATCGATTTTCAAAACCAGGGGGCGCCTGAGGCGTTTTGCCGCAGCCTGCACAGCACCGGATTCGCGGTACTGACCAAGCACCCCCTGCAGCCGGACCTGGTGGCAGGCATTTATGCCGAGTGGCTGGATTTCTTTCAGGGCCAGGCTAAGCATGCCTATGCCCATGATGCGCTGCGGCACGATGGCTATTTCTCCACCGCGGTGTCGGAAACCGCCAAAAACCACACACAGCGCGATCTCAAAGAGTTCTTTCACATCTACCCTTGGGGGCGGTACCCGAGCGAAGTGTCCGACGCCGCGCGACGTTACTACGCCCAGGGCAATGCGCTGGCGCAAACCCTGCTGGGCTGGGTCCAAGCCCATTCACCGCCGGCAGTGCGGGCCGGCTACTCAATGCCTCTGCCTGCGATGCTCGATGGCAGCGAGCACACGCTGCTGCGGGTGCTGCACTACCCGCCACTGACTGGCCATGAAAATCCCGGCGCCCTGCGCGCTGCCGCCCATGGCGACATCAACCTCTTGACGCTGCTGCCCGCGGCCACCGAACCCGGCCTTCAGGTACTGGCCCAAGACGGCAGTTGGAAGGACGTGCCCTGCGACTTCAATTACCTGATTGTCAATATCGGCGACATGCTGGCCGAAGCCTCGGGCCACCACTACCCATCCACGGTACACCGCGTGCTCAACCCGGTGGGTCTGGCGCGAACCAAGCCACGTATTTCTCTGCCACTGTTTCTGCACCCCCGGCGCGAGGTGGTGCTGTCGCAGCGCTACACCGTGGGCAGCTACTTTGATGAACGCATGCAGGAGTTGCGCAGGCCGGGCAGCTGAGCTGGCCGGCAGCAGACCTGGCACATATAGCGCAACAACATATTCAAATCATAAATAAGTTGTTTGTGAATCGGGCCGGGGCGCCTACAGTGCCGGCCCATGTACCAATACACAGACTTCGATCGGCAGTTCGTGCGCAGCCGGGCTGCCCAGTACCGAGACCAATTGCAGCGCCACCTGAATGGACGGCTCAGCGACGACGACTTCAAGCCGCTGCGGCTGCAAAACGGCTGGTATTTGCAACGCTACGCGCCCATGTTGCGGGTGGCGATTCCCTACGGCGAGCTCTCCAGCGACCAGCTGCGCGCGCTCGCCACGATCGCCCGCATCTACGACCAGCCCAAGCCTGAGATCTACCAAACGGCCAGCCTGGCCCAGGCCAAACTGGGCACCTCGCATCTGCCTACCGGCTGCGCCCATTTCACCACCCGGCAAAACGCCCAGTTCAACTGGATACCCCTGGACCGAAGCGCCGATGTGATGGACCTGTTGGCCAGTGTGGACATGCACGGCATTCAGACCAGCGGCAACTGCATACGCAACATCACCAGCGACGAGCGGGCCGGCATTGCGGTGGACGAAATCACCGACCCGCGACCGTTTTGCGAGATCCTGCGCCAGTGGAGCACGCTACACCCAGAGTTTGCCTTTTTGCCGCGCAAGTTCAAGATAGCGGTGTCTGGCGCCCACGAAGACCGGGCCGCCACCGCCTGGCACGATGTCGGCCTGCAGGTGCTGCGCGATGAGCAGGGCGAGGTAGGCTTCAAGGTGTTGGTAGGCGGCGGCATGGGACGTAACCCGGTGATTGCCAGCACCATCCGCGCCTTTTTGCCCTGGCATCAAATCCTGAACTACCTCGAGGCCCTGGTGCGGGTCTACAACCGCTGGGGCCGCAGAGACAACATCTACAAAGCGCGCATCAAAATTCTGGTCAAGGCCGAGGGCCAGCGCTTTACTGACGAAGTGGAAGCCGAGTACCAACAAATACTGACACAAGACGGCGCTCCTCACAGCATCACCCAGGCTGAACTCGATCGGGTGAGCGCCTCGTTTGTGCCGCCTGCGCTGCTCGCGCAGCAGCCTGAGCGCGCGCACAGCTTGGCCGACCAGCCGGATGTCACGGCCGCCGAGCAGCTTGACTATGCCCGCTGGTTGCAGCAAAACGTGGCCGCACACAAAAATCCTGACCTGCGCATCGTGACCCTGTCGCTCAAGCGTCTACGCCAAGCGCCGGGCGACGCCAACGCCGAGCAGCTCGAGCAGGCGGCAAAATTGTCCGACCAGTTTTCCGCCGGCGAAGCCCGGGTCAGCCACGACCAAAACCTGCTACTGCCCTGGGTCAGCAGCCAGCAGTTGCCCGCGCTCTGGCATGCCGCACGAGAGTCTGGCTTTGGCCGTGCCAACATTCGACTGCTGAGCGACATGATTGCCTGCCCCGGCGGCGATTTTTGCGCCCTGGCGAATGCCCGGTCCCTCCCGATTGCCGAGGCCATCACCGAGCGCTACCAAGACATGGACGAGCTGCATGACCTGGGTGAAATCGATCTGCACATCAGCGGCTGCATCAACTCCTGCGGCCACCACCACAGTGGCCATATCGGTATTTTGGGCGTGGACAAAGACGGGCAGGAGTGCTACCAGGTATCCCTTGGCGGCTCGGACGGCTCCCGCCTCAGCGGGGCGCCAACCCCGGGGAAAATTGTCGGGCCATCCTTTGTTGCCACCGAAGTCCCCGACGTGATCGAAGCCCTGCTGGAGACCTACCGCTTGCAGCGCCTGAGCGACGAGAGCTTTGTTACCACCCTTCGCCGGGTCGGCTTGGATCCTTTCAAACAGTCCGCCAACCGGGTGCGCCGCAGCCTGGCCGCTGAGCCGGGCTGAGACTGACCATGAAACTCATCGCCCACCACCTTCACGCCGCCGAGCCCCAGAGTTCTGGCAGGCTAACCATCACCAATGATGTTGATCCCCGCGACTTGGCGCTCAGCGGCCTGACGCGCATAGACCTGTGCTTCCCAAAATTTACCGACGGCCGTGCCTACAGCCAAGCCTATCTGCTGCGACGGCGCCTGGGCTTTGTGGGCGAATTGCGCGCCACAGGCGATGTGCTCCTCGATCAGCTGCTGCTGATGCAGCGCAACGGTTTTGACTCAGCGGTGCTGAGAGCCGACCAGGACAGCGGGGCAGCTTCGGGCCAACTCGGATACTTTCCTGACTTTTACCAAGCCGACGCGCGCGGCTGTATGCCCAGGTTTGCCCTGCCGGCACAACAGCACGGCGCTTGAGCCGCAGCGCTGCCTCGCCTGCCAGCCGCAAGGGCTATCGGCGGGGCGGATACGAAAGTCAATAAAATAAGGGTTTTTCCGAAACTCGTTGCATCTCAACATGACCCATACCGTCACCGAAGCTTGTATCAAATGCAAGTACACCGACTGCGTCGACGTCTGCCCCGTAGACTGCTTTCGCGAAGGTCCGAATTTCCTGACCATAGACCCCGATGAGTGCATCGACTGCGCGGTGTGCATCCCAGAGTGCCCGGTGAACGCAATTTATGCCGAGGAAGACGTTCCCGCTGACCAGCAACACATGACCGCCCTGAATGCCGAGTTGTCGCGTCTGCCAGGCTGGAAAAGTATCACCAAACGAAAAATCCCCCCGGCTGATGCCGACGACTGGAAAGACAAAACCAACAAGCTCCCCCTGCTGGTCCGCTGAGAGCGGGCGCACCACCCATGGATTTAAAAATGAATGAAGCGCTGCTGTCAGCAGCCGCTGGCGAGCCGATAAGCACAGATGCATTGATCGTCGGTGCCGGCCCGGTGGGTCTGTTCCAGGTGTTTGAGTTGGGTCTGCTTGAGATCAAATCCCATGTGATTGATTCACTGGCCTACCCTGGTGGCCAATGCGTTGAGCTTTACCCCGACAAGCCAATTTACGACATACCCGCCGTGCCGGTGTGCACTGGCCAGGAGCTGACCGACAGCCTGCTCAAGCAAATTGCCCCCTTCGGCGCCACCTTCCACTACGGCCAAGAGGTGAGCATCGTTCAACAACAGGCCGACGGCCGCTTCTTTGTTGAAACCTCCAAGGGAACCCGGTTCCTGAGCAAGACTATTTTCATTGCGGCTGGTGTGGGCGCCTTCCAGCCGCGCACCCTCAAGGTGGACGGCCTGGACGGGTTTGATGGCAGTCAGCTGTTTTACCGCGTCAAGAACCCCGATGACTTTGCCGGCAAAAATCTGGTGATCGTCGGCGGCGGTGATTCAGCGCTGGACTGGGCACTCGATTTTGTCAAAGACAGCCCGCACAAAGCCCAAAGCGTGATCTTGATCCACCGGCGCGACGGCTTCAAGGCCGCACCGGCCAGCGTGGCCAAGATGAAAGCGCTGTGCGATGCCTTTGAAATGCAATTCGTGGTTGGCCAGGTTACTGGCCATGAAGAACGCGAGGGCACACTCACCGGCGTCAAGGTGACTGGCGCAGACGGGGTCACACGCCTGGTGCCTCTCGATGTGTTGCTGGTATTTTTTGGTTTGAGCCCCAAACTCGGACCGATTGCGCAATGGGGTCTGGACATCGAGCGAAAACAGCTCAAGGTTGACACCGAAAAGTTCTCCACCAATATCCCTGGTATTTTTGCTGTTGGCGATATCAACATCTACCCGGGTAAAAAAAAGCTGATCCTGAGTGGCTTCCATGAGTGTGCGCTGGCCGCCTTTGGCGCCATGCCCATCATTGCGCCAGATAAAAAAGTGTTTCTGCAGTACACCACCACCAGCCCCAAACTCCACAAGGTACTGGGCGTTGAAAGCCCGGTGTTCGACTAAACCCGCTTGGTGCGCACCCCAAACAACTGCGCGCTGTTGCCGCTGGACACCTGGACATCTGGTCAGGTCGAAAACCTCTGGCGGGTTTGCAAAGCCTTGGCGCTCACTGCGCCAGAAAACCACCATCAATAGCCAAGGTGTGGCCTGTCACCATGGCGGCCGCAGGGCTGGCAAGATAAATCACAGCCCCCACAATGTCTTCAACTTCGGCAATGCGGCCCAACGGCGTCATCGCCTGAATGCGGGCCAGCAATTCCGGCTGCTGCAACAGTGGCGCGATGAAATCGGTGCGCACCCAGGTCGGGGCAATCGCATTGACCCGAATACCATGAGCAGCCCACTCCACGGCCAATGCCCGCGTCAAGTTGACCACTGCGCCTTTGCTCGATTGGTAGGAGATATTCGGGTACAGGCCACCGCCCGAGAGCCCCATGATGGAAGCGGTGTTGACGATCACACCCCGGCGGTTTGGAATCATGTGGCGCGCCGCTGCTCGAGCACATAGAAACACCCCGGTCAGATTAACTTTGAGCACAGCCTCCCAGTCGGCCAGGCTCAACTCGAGCGAGGGCCGCCGGATCGCCAGGCCGGCATTGTTAACCAGGCTGTCAATGCGGCCCTCACTGCTGGTAATTGCTGCCATGGCAGCATCGACCGCAGACTCATCGCTGACATCAACACCATGTGCCACCGCAAAAAACCCCTGCGCCTTAATCAGTTCGGCCACCGTGTTGGCAGCTCTTGAATCACGGTCCAACACATGCACCCGGGCACCGGCCCGCGCCATGCCTATGGCAATGCCGCGCCCTATCCCGTTACCGCCACCAGTGATCACGGCAACACTGCCGTCCAGCGAGAAAGCGCGCTGCGGATCAAAGCCTGCCAATGTCGTCCCCATGGGCTAGCGCTCCGACAAAAGGCTATCGCAAGGCCATGAAAGCAAACCATTCAGGCTTAGGTGCAGACCCAAATCGCAAACACCAACACAGCGGTGGCGAGAACTGGCAACGGCGGTATCGGTAGGCAGGCGGGTTTGCATGTTTAGGTGTTATTGGCCAGGGGGTATCCGGTGGTGATGTGTTTTGTTGTGATGTGTTGAGCTTCAGTTGGTGGGCGTCGGGGCTGCCGGCTTGAGCAGTCCGGCGCTCTTAAGATCAGTCCACAGCGCTGCAGGTACGCGGGCCGTAGCCGCCGCTACATTGTCGACCACCTCGCTGGGCTTGACTGCCCCCAACACCACCGACACGACCGCCGGATGAGCCATCGCAAACTGCAGGGCCGCGGCGCGCAGCGTGGTACTGTGAGCGGCGCAAACTGCCTCAATCCTGCGCACCCGGTCCATGATGTTAGGCGGGGCTGGCGCGTAATTGAAGCGCGCACCCGGCAGGGCACCCACCGCAAGAATGCCGGAGTTGTAAACCCCAGCCAGCATCACGCCAATTTTCTTCTCCAGCGCCAGCGGCAAAAAATCATCAAGACCAGTCTGAACCAGCAGCGAATAGTTGCCGGCCATCATCATCACATCAAAATCACCGGCACGGGCAAACTTGGCGCACCTATCGGCCTCGTTGAGGCCGACCCCGATGGCACCGACCACCCCTTGGGCACGCAGCTCATCCAGCGCGACATAGGCCCCAGACATGGCCTCTTTGAAGCGCTGATCCACATCGGCCGGGCCATGGGTCCACACATCGCAATCATGAATCAGCACCATGTCAAGCCGGTCGAGCCCGGTTCGCAGCAAAGATTGCTCGATTGAACGCATCGCCCCGTCATAGGAATAGTCAAAGCGGGCCGCATGGGCAAACCCCCCCGCAAAACCGGGTGAAACAACATCTGTTTTTAAACTCGCAGGCGCGCCCATGGGGTCCATGGTTCGTCCTATTTTGCTAGACACCAGCAGGCCGTTGCGCCCAGCATGTCGCAAGCCCGACCCCAGGCGCACTTCGGCCAGGCCATTGCCGTAATGGGGCGAGGTGTCAAACAGTGTCACGCCGCAGGCCAATGCCTGCTCGACTGTGCTGATAGCGGTTTTTTCATCCAGCTTGGCATACAGGTCGCCGATGGGAGCCGTGCCAAGCCCGACAACAGAAAAATTCATGGTGCCTTGCTGGCGCGTTTTGAACTGCCTGATTTCCATAAAAAACCTCTCTTGGCCCTTCAGCCGGCATGGTGCGCCAGCGGCTTGAATCAATCTTTCTGTGCCCTCGTGGCGAAAAAATTGTAATCTCTGCGGTTACGAGCCTGACAGTCGTCGCGTCAACCAGGAAAGTCCATGAACCAGCTCAGCTGCGCACTTGTCCGAATCTTTTTTGTCTGCGCGGCAGCCGCCTGCAGCGCCTGCGCGGTGGTCGCAGTGGCCGACATGGCAGTGACAGTGGGGGCCACGGTTGTCAAAACAACGGTCAAAGCCGCAGGCGCAGTGGTCGACGCTATCACCCCAGAATCCAAGAACGCCAAACAGTAACTAGAGCGAGCTTGCCTGTTTCGAGCTTACCCAGTCGGGGTACCATCCCGCCCACGACAGCCTCGAAGGCAATCTCGAGGAAGTCGCAGCCGACAAATCTGCCATGAATTTAAAAATCTCACCCTCTGAAATCCCTCGCGGCCACACGGCTCGTGGTGTGCTTCAAGCCATCATTGGGTATTTGGTAAACACGGGCCTCACATGGCATGGAAAAAACATACTTGACATACCCTGTGGTCAGGGAGACTTGATGGCGACGCTGCGTCAGTTTTTCCCCGGCGCCAGGGTTCTGGGCTGTGATGTTCAGGCTCCGCAAAGGATATCGCCCACAGACTTTGCGCTGGTGGATGCCAGCCGCAGCTTCAATGTTTTCCCGCCCACAAAGTTTGACTTGGTACTTTCGGTCAGTGGCGTGATGGAGTTCGACAACACCTTGCAGTTTTTTGAACAATGCAAGAGCCACCTGAATGTTGGCGGCATGTTCCTAGTGAGCAACGACAACCTGATGTCGGTTCGTGATCGGCTGTCTTTTTTCTGGCTAGGGAAATTTCGTCAGTATCACATCTTCACGCAACAGCGACAACCAACCTGGAAGGTCATAACCATTTACAACATGATCCGCATTTTGCAGGACGCGGGTTTCACGATCAAAGAGGTCCGGTACTGTTCGGTGCGCGGCAAAGACTACCTGATGCTGCCCCTGGCTTTGCTCATCTATCCGGTTCAATGGGTTTATGTGCAGTTTGCCAAGCATGCCATGCCGGTTGCTTTGCGGCATGCCATGTATCCCTTTTCCTGCCTGCTGTACCGTCACTACTTCATTGTTTGCGAGAAACCGGCCGGCCCGGCCTCGTAAGCACCTGTTCCTGTGGAAGGGGCCGGTCGCGGTGGCGCCGCTTGCCCGCCTCGGTCAAAAAATCAGCCCGGGCGCGGTGACTTCATCCAAGGGCCAGATCGGGCGCTGCACCTTGGTGTAAGGCAACTTGGCATAGTCGCGCAACAGCGGGCCATCGGAGTCGACATAAATCACTTTTGCTGCAATCGGGCCAAAAGCGCCCATGAAATGGTTGGTTGATTTGACCGCCAAAATTTTCTTCTGCGCAGGCTCAATCCCGAGGTTCGAAAAAAGTTCCAGCCCAAGAGCCTGCGTTCGGTTGGTGATCAGCACCACATCAATGCCGTCCAGGCGCACCAAGGCGCAATCGCCCAAGGGCACCAGGGTGGGACCAAAACTTTGCCAGCAATCCCGCTTGATCGCCATCACCTCTACCACCGCGTCAACCGCAGGCCCGGAGGCCGGGCCGATCTTGCCGCCAAAACGCAAAGGGAATTTGGCGCCAAGCCCGGCATCAAAACACAGTCGCACGGCGATCGGGTCCCAAATCGGACCTATGGCCGCGTTGACCGCCCGCTGCTTCATCAATTCAAGCAGCAGGGTGGTGTTGTCTGAAGGCGCGCCGCCGCCAGCATTGTCAGCCGGGTCGGCTATTACCACGGGGCCACCCACAAAGCCAATGGCAGCACTGACCCCATCGGCAACCGACAGATAGTCTGGCGCGGTGCGTCCGCGCAGGCTGACCAGCTCTTGGCCCAGGCGGGTGGCCAGCGCGTCAGCTTTTGATTTATCGCCGTCGGCCACCACCAGAATGCGCCCGCCGAGTTCGGCCACGTCGGCGTAAGGAAAACAATGCACCGCTGACACCGACAAGATGCCGTCCCGGCCCTCCAGCGCCATCATGCGGTCCACAAAGCCGCGCATCAGCGGCAAGGTGGTCGGGTAACTGCCAATCTGTCGGCAATCGTAAAGCGACATCACTGGACGCACCTCTGCACGCAAGGTGCGCAGCATGAGGTCAAGCAGGTCTTGGGCCCGCTCGACCACGTCGGTATGTGGAAACTCCTTGTAGCAAATGATCAGGTCAGCGTTGCGCATGCGCTTGAGGGTCAAATGGCAGTGTGGATCAAGCTCGACGCCGATCACGCAGTCAGGGCCTGCGATGGCGCGTGCGCGCTCCAGAATATCGCCCTCCACATCGTCATAGCCGTGAGCCACCATGGCACCGTGCAGGCCAAACAACAGGCCGTCCAGTGGCAACGCGGCGCGCAACTGGTCGAGCACTTCGTCGCGCATCGACTCGTAGTCGGCCCGGTTGACCGTGCCCGCAGGGCTGGCAGCGAAGCAACTCCCTTCAATCAAGGTAAAGCCATCCTTGGCGGCACGCTGACGCGCCACAAACAGCGGCGCGGTGCACATGCGCGGCGCATCGTCTGGATGCTCGCCAGGGCGCAAAAACACACCCTCCCGGAAGGCCTCTATGCTGGTGGGCAGCGGAGAGAAAGTGTTGGTCTCGGTGGCAATGGTGGCTGAAAAAAGTCGCATGGCGTCTCCTGGTGTGTTCAGTGGCCGCAACACGCAAGCGCACTACAGGCTCACTCAAATCAGTATCTCATGATTGCCGCCACTGCTACAAACCATCCATCGGCAGCCATCCATCGGCATAATGCACAGAGTGCGGTACGAGGTCTCGCATCAAGGCGTGATCTGGATGAACCAACTGTGTCGACGCACGTCGCATTTGCGTGTGCCGCCCCTTCATCACAGCCTGCTCAAAAATTCTGCTCTATGGACCAAGCCAAGTTCTCAATCGGCAAATACCTGGCCAGCTACCTGAGCAAAGAGATCAGCATCAATGGGACCGCGCCACCATCGAACCCGCTGCATTTGCAGGCCACCCTGCGCCCGGGTGATGTGCTGCTGGTTGAAGGCAACACCAGAATCAGCACCGCCATCAAATACCTCACGCAATCCACCTGGTCGCACGCCGCCCTTTTTGTAGGCGCCGATTTTTCCGGCTCGAATGCGGATTTGGACCACTGCCTTGTAGAAGCAGACACGGTGCATGGCGTCAGAAGCACCAGCCTGGAGAAGTTCGCCCATTTGCACACCAGAATTTGCCGGCCTATCGGTCTGACTGAGGAAGAGTGCGTTCGGGTCACACAAGCCGCAATCTCGCAAATAGGCCATCAGTACGACCTGCGCAACGTGCTGGATTTGGCCCGATTTCTAATGCCAACGCCACCCATTCCGACCCGCCTCAGGCGCCACCTGCTGACCCTTGGCAGCGGCGACCCGACCCGCGCGATTTGCTCGACCATGATCGCGCAGGCATTTCAAACCATTCACTACCCCATCATTGCCCTGGAGGGATATCAGGGCGACGCCAGCGCCGACCCAGGCTTTGGGCCGCAGCGCTTCAAGCCCAAGCATTACAGTTTGCTCACACCCAGAGACTTCGATGTGTCGCCCTATTTTTCAATAGTCAAGCCAACCGTTGAAAGCGGCTTTAACTTTCGTGATCTGGAGTGGGTGGACTGATCAATTTCCAGGCCTGGCCTTGGGGTCATAATGTTTTTCCCTTCAAACTCCCCAGGAGCCTGTCATGCGACTTGTTTTTTCACTGCGATCCCCGCTTGGCACTTGGGCGCTGCTGGCACTGAGCGTTCTGTGCACGGGCACAGCCCTGGCCCAAACCATGTACCCCGACAAGCCACTGCGCTTTGTCGTGCCCTACCCGCCCGGTGGCGGTACGGATGTGATTGCGCGCATCGTGCAAGAGCGCTTTGGGGCGGCACTGGGCCAGGCCATCATCATCGACAACAAGGGTGGCGCAGGAGGCTCGGTGGGCTCGGAGCTGGTGGCACGCGCCGCGCCCGATGGCTATACCGTTCTGTTCACGCTGAGCTCGCACACCATCAACCCAGCCATCTACCCCAAGCTCTCGTTTGACACCATCAAGGACTTTGAGGCGATTGGCACGGTGGCCTCGTTGCCGCAAATTCTGGTGGCCAACCCGCAGGTACCCGCCAACACCGTGGCCGAGCTGGTGGCACTGGCCAAGGCCAAGCCTGAGCTGCTGGCCTATGCGTCTGTGGGTAATGGATCCCCCGGGCACCTGGCCGGCGAGTTGTTCAAGCTGCGCACCGGCACCCAAATGACACACATACCCTACCGCGGCGGCGGACCGGCAGTGGTCGATGTCATCAGCGGACAGGTGCCGCTGCTGTGGGTATCGATCCCGGCCGCAGCCCAGTTCGTCAAAGCCGGTAAGTTGCGCGCGCTGGCAGTCTCCACACTGAAACGCAGTGCTGCTTTTCCGGATGTACCTACGGTACAAGAGAGCGGCGTGCCAGACTTTGAAGTGGATTCCTGGTACGCCATGTTTGTGCCTGCGCGCACGCCCCAGCCGGTGATCGAGCGGCTCAACCGCGCCCTCAACAGCGTGTTGGCCGATGCCACGATCCGCGAGAAACTGCTGGCCCAAGGCGCCGAGGGCGTGGGCGGCACGCCGCAGGCGCTGGCCCGCATCGTGGCGGCAGAGTTGCCAAAGTGGGCCAAGCTGGCCAAAGACGCCAACATCAAGGCCGATTGACATGCGCCCAGCAGACAGCCCACTGGATCAGCTGGTGGGCCAACTCGTCGCCCGCGCCCGCTTGGCACAGCAGGTGGCCAATGGCTATGACCAAAGCCGCGTGGACGAAGTGGTGGCGGCAGCCGGCTGGGCGATTCTTGAGCCGGGGCGAAACCAGCAGCTCGCTGAACTGGCTGTGGCCGACACCGGCATTGGCAATGTGGCTGACAAAGTGCGCAAAAACCACCGTAAAACGCTGGGTCTGCTGCGCGACTTGCAAGGCGCGCGCTCGGTGGGCGTGATTCACGAAGACAGAGCGCTGGGCCTGACCGAAATCGCGCGGCCGGTGGGGGTGGTTTGCGCTGTCACGCCGTCCACCAACCCGGCGGCTACACCGGCCAATAAAATCATCAACGCCCTCAAGGGCCGTAATGCGGTGATTCTGGCGCCCTCGCCCAAGGGCTGGAGCACGTCGGCGCGTTTGCTTGAATTCATCCATGCGCAGTTCGGTCGCATCGGTGCCCCACCCGACTTGGTGCAGCTGCTGCCTGACCCGATAAGCAAAGCCAGCACCCAGGCCCTGATGCAGCAATGCGATTTGGTGGTGGCCACCGGCTCACAAGCCAATGTGCGGGCCGCATATGCCAGCGGCACGCCAGCGTTTGGCGTGGGCGCGGGCAATGTGGCAGGCATCGTTGACGAAAGCGCAGACCTGCAGGCCGCCGCCGAGCGCGTGTTGCGCTCCAAGACCTTTGACAATGCCACCAGTTGTTCGTCTGAAAACAGCCTGGTGATCGTGGCTGCTGTGTATCCGGCGATGTTGCAAGCGCTGCGTGCTCAGGGCGCGGTATTGCTGAGTGCCACGCAAAAAGCTCGGCTCGAAGCCCTGATGTGGCCCCAGGGCAAGCTCTCGGCCGCCGTGATCGGGCAGTCCGCCGGGCTGATTGCCAGCCGTGCCGGCCTGGCCAGCCTGGCCGCGTTGTCACCAACCATGCTGCTGGTGGAGGAAGATGGCGTTGGCCAGGCGCATCCCTTTTCGGGCGAAAAATTGTGCCCGGTCCTCACGATGTACCAGGCGCAAAATTTTGATGCAGCCGCCGCCCTGGTTGCCCGCATTTACGCATTTGAAGGTGCCGGACATTCGGTTGGGCTGCACAGCGCGAAGCCTGAGCGCGCCTTGCAACTTGGGCTGTCGCTGCCGGTGTCGCGCGTGATTGTGAACCAGGCCCACAGCATTGCCACCGGTGGCAGCTTTGACAATGGCTTGCCGTTTTCGCTGTCGATGGGCTGCGGCACCTGGGGCAAGAACAATTTCTCTGACAACATGAACTATCGGCACTACCTCAACATCACCCGCATCGCGCAGCCCATCGCGGAACGTCTGCCCAGCGAACAGGCTATTTTTGGCAGGTTTTTCGACAAATTCGGCCGCGCATGAGCGCAGGCGTGCGCCAACTCATCGCGCAGCAGGCCAGTCTGCGCCCCGATGCGCTGTACGCGATGGACGGCGAGGGTCGCCAGCAGCTCAGCTTTGGGGCGCTGGCAGGCCGTAGCCGGCAGGTGGCGGCACTGCTGATGGCCCAGGGGACGATGCCTGGCGACACAGTATCGCTGGTCATGCCCAATGGGCTGGCCACGCTGCAGTGGTTGTTGGGAGCGATGCAAGGCGGCTGGTGCGTCAACCCGGTCAACCTGCTCTCGCAGCCCGAGCAGATGCGCTACGTGCTCGAGCACAGCGACTGCAAACTGGTGATCGTCAGCCCAGATTGGGAAGAGCGGGTGCGTGCGCTTCTAAAGGGCACGGCAGGCTGCATCCGCCTGCTGGTCAGCGCGCCGGATATCTACCACTGGCCCCCGGCTGAGGCCGAACCGCCGGCTCCGTTGCCCGAAGCATTGGCCCTGCTGATGTACACCTCGGGCACCACCGGGCAGCCCAAGGGGGTGATGCTGACCCAGGCCAACCTGGCTGCCAACGCAGCCGCCATCAGCACCGAGCATGCACTGCTGCCCGCCGACCGGGTGCTGGCGGTGCTGCCTCTGTACCACATCAACGCCTTTGCGGTGACCATGCTGGCGCCGTTGGCCCATGGCGGCAGCCTGGCCATGCCAAGCAAGTTTTCCGCCGCGCGCTTTTGGGAGCAGGCCAGCCACAGCGGCTGCACCTGGCTCAATGTGGTACCGACCATGATCTCTTACCTGCTCGAAGGCGCCGCACCAACCCCAGACCAAACCCGGGGCCTGCGTTTTTGCCGCTCGGCCTCGGCCGCGCTGCCGCCAGAACACCTGCGCGCCTTCGAGGCCCGCTTTGGCCTGGGCATCATCGAAACCATGGGTCTGACCGAGACCGTGGCGCCCTCGTTTTCCAACCCGCTGGATCCCCAGCTGCGCAAACTGGGCGCGGTCGGGCGCGCCTCGGGTTGCGAGGCGCGGGTGGTTGACGCCGCACTGGCCGAGCTGCCCGACGGCCAGACCGGCGAGATTGCCATTCGCGGCCCCAATGTGATGCACGGCTATTACAAAAACCCTGAGGCTACCGCAGCCGCCTTCACCCCGGACGGCTGGTTGCGCACGGGTGATCTGGGCCACCGCGACCCGGATGGCTTCTTCTTTGTGACCGGGCGTATCAAAGAGCTGATCATCAAGGGCGGCGAGAACATTGCGCCGCGCGAGATAGACGAGGCGCTGCTTAAGCACCCCGCCGTGCTGGATGCTGCTGCGGTTGGCATCCCGGACCGGCACTACGGCCAGGAGATCATGGCCTGTGTGGTGCTGCGGCCCGGCCACAGTGCCGATGAGGCGGCGCTGCACAGTTTTTGCCTGGCGCAGCTGGGCCGCTACAAAACGCCCAAGCTGTTCCGGCTGGTGAGCGACCTGCCGCGCGGCCCGTCGGGCAAAGTGCAAAGGCTCAAGCTGGCCGAGTTATACGCGCCGGCGCCGGGCTGAGCCAGGGCACCGGCTGGCCCGCTCCGCTGCCCTGCGATCTGCCCTGCGACCAGCCCTTGGATTTGCTCGCCTCACCGCCCCTGCCGCCCGCCCTGCTGCTGGCGGCGCTGCTGATCGTGCTGGCTGCGGGCGTCGTGCGCGGCTTTGCCGGCTTTGGCTTTTCTGCGCTGTGTGTGGCTGGGCTGTCGCTGTTTGCGCCGCCAGCCCAGGTGGTACCGCCCATTTTTGTGCTGGAGGTGCTGGCCAGCCTGACGCTGTTGCGCGCGGCGCTGCGTGACGTCGACTGGCCCTGGCTGAGCTGGCTGGCGGTGGGCAACGCCCTCTGCATTCCGCTTGGCATTGCGGTACTGGCCTGGCTGGACGAGCTGCCGCTGCGCCTGCTGATCGGCGGGCTGCTGCTGGGCGCGGCCCTGCTGCTGCGCAGCGGGTGGCGGCTGGCCTTGACGCCGACCCGGGGTATGCGGCTCGCCACCGGGCTGGTGTCGGGCCTGGTCAACGGTGTGGCAGCCATCGGCGGCATTGCGGTGGCGGTGCTGCTGAGCACCACGCAGATGGCGCCGGCAGTGATGCGCGCCACCTTGGTGCTGCTGTTCCTGCTCACCGACCTGTATGCTCTGGCCTGGGCTGGCCTGCTGTCGGCGAGCGCGCCGCATGGCACGGCCCTGCTGGGGCCCGACACCCTGCGCTGGGCCCTTTGGCTGGCGCCGGCCATGCTGGTCGGCATCTGGCTGGGCGACCGGTCGTTTCGGGGCGTGTCGCCTGCACAGTTTCGGCGCTGGGTGCTCAACCTGCTGATCCTGATCGCCCTGCTCAGCGTGATCCGGGCGCTATGGGCACTGTCGGCCTTGTGGGGGTCAGGCGCCTGAAGGCGCTCACGCGCCGCCATCCGCCATCCGCCATCCGCCATCCGCCATCCGCCAGCCGCCAGCCGCCAGCGCGCAGCAGGGCAGTGCCGGGGTTTTGCTGACATGGTCTTTCTTTGCTGTGGGTGCGACTGTCCACTGCAGTGCGCCATGGCTGCGCCACACGATCTGGATCATGGTCGGTGGCGCCGGGGCGCAAGGCGGTGTTTTTGGTAATCTACCAAGGTGTTCGGGTCAAGCCTGCCGTGCCGATACTCAACTCGGCTACCCAATTGCCACCCAAAAAGAGTAACAAAGATGTTTTTACGCAATGCCTGGTATGTCGCCGCCTGGGACCGCGAACTGGGCCAGGTGCCGCTGGCGGTGCGTGTTCTGGGCGAAGACATCGTTCTGTATCGCCGCTCTGACGGCCGGGCTGTGGCGCTGGAAGATGCCTGCCCCCACCGCAAACTCCCGCTTTCCCAGGGTCGCATCCAGGGCGACTTGCTGGAGTGTGGCTACCACGGCCTGCGCTTTGACTGCAGCGGGCGCTGCGTCAAGGTGCCAGGTACCCACAACATTCCTGCCGCTGCCCTGGTGCGGGCTTTTCCACTGGAAAACCGTTACGGTCTGCTGTGGATCTGGATGGGCGAGCCGGCCGGCGCAGCCAGGCAGGCCATTCACCAGATCCCGCACTGGGACGACCCCACCTGGGGCCGCAACCAGGGTGAGGCCATGACCATAGCCTGCAATTACCTGCACATCACCGACAACTTGCTGGATCCCTCGCATGTCTCTTGGGTGCATCAAAGCTCTTTTGGCAATGCTGACTACCAAGAGACCGAGGTGGACACCTTGGTGGCCGAAAACGGGATCACCGTCTCACGCTGGATGCACGATCTTGCGCCCGCGCCGTTTTATGAACCCTTCTTGAAGTTCAAGGGCAACTGCGACCGCAAGCAGCAGTACGAGGTGCGCTTTCCAAGCCATGCATTCATCCGGGCGATTTTTACCCCGCCAGGCAGCGGCGGGGACGGCCAAGCCCTGCACCAAGACGCTTTTATCATGGACAGCTACAACTTCATGACGCCCATCGACGCTGGCAACACCCGGTATTACTGGTTTCAATTGCGTAACTTCGCACCGGGCGACGCGGAGGTATCGCGCCAGTTCACCGAATCGGTAGGCTTTGCGTTTGCCGAGGACAAAAAGATTTTGGAAGCGGTTCAAAAAGGCATAGACAAAGCGCGCGTTGCGCCCATCGGTCTCAAAATTGACCTTGGTCCCACCCGCTTTCGCCGCGCCTTGGCGCAGTTGATTGCCAACGAGCAGGCCGAGCTCGCTGCTGCAGCCCACAGTGGGAATACCTTTGGCCCGAAACCCTAGCCAAGCAAGCACCCCGCGGGCAAGGGCCAACTCACCCCAGGCCGAGCGGCCTTGACCGCCACCGGCGCATCAATGCCAACAGTTGCCACGCCCAACTTGCGCTCAAGCTCTGCGATGCTGACCAAATAACTGTCAAGCCCCGCGACCTCGTTGCTGTTGGGTATGTACCAAGCGATGACCTTGAGGTTGGTAGTTCCGGGCTCTGTAGTCAGGATAAGTTTCCAGAAAAAATCAGGCGTTCGAATGCCGTGGCTGATTAAAAAATAGTCATTCGCCGAACTGCTGTAAACCACGCCGCCAAGCACCCGCACCGGGGCCAGATCACGGTAGCATTCGGCCAGATTTTCGGTGGCCAGCCAAATCCCCCGGTTCAAGACCGAGGCTTGCGGAACGATGTTGCTCATGTAGTTCGCTCGCAGCAAGTAGTCGGCGTCATTGTCCATGTGGTTAGAGGCCACCAAGTGGCCACGGTCCCAGCCCGGCATGACCGAGGCATAGCTGCTGGTGCTGGTCTGCTGGCCGCAACCCGTGGGCAAGGTGGGGTCAAACATATAGCTGTCTGGCCGGGTCAAATTGCCGGCGTCAGCCCTGAGGGTGTAGTCGTATCGCAGGGCGCTGTGCAGGCTGCAGTCGTAGTTGATTGTGAAGCCAGCGTGGTTGAGTAGAACCACCGGCCCGCTTGAATCGGCATTTGCGCTGCCGCCGCCACCGGCTGCCAGCGGATCGCCCCCGCCGCATCCGGCCAACAGCAGCGCAAAAAACCCCGCTGCGATGCCATGCGCCCAGCCGCGCCGACAAGCCAATATCCTGCGGCTCCAATGCTTCAAAAGTCGCCAGATCCGGCGCAGCAGCTCGCTCTTTTTGCAGCTCTGCGGCAGGCAATACAGTGACAACATTGCCTCGAATTATGTAGCGATTCTTTAGCTTGAATCCCAAAACTTGGCAGCAAGCAGGCGCGCCTACAAATGAGGCGGAGTGTGGCGGCGGCCGGCACACCGAGCAAGCAAATTGCCAGCCCATGGAAGCCATAAAAGGGTCGATGGAAAAGAACCAGATGGACCAGAGCCAATCAACCGCGCTCAGTGGCTCGGCCTAGCTTGCCGAGCGGTCAAACCGGAAAGCCGACAGCTTGGTCTCCATGACTCGATCGGAAAACAACTTCTGGCCGAGGTCCTGATCGGCGGCACCGGCGACCACCATCAGCGGCAACAGGTGCTCCTCGGCGTGCAGCGGATGCGACAGCCGGGCTGACGGCGCCTGAGCCCAGTCCGTCAGGCTTTGCTCACGCTGCCGCGGTGGAGCTTGTACAGCCCCGGTGAGCCAAGCGTCAAACTCATCCGAAATCGGGCCCGACCGCGGGTCACCATAGCCGCGCATGTTGTGGTAGCTCATGCCGCTACCAATCATCAGCACACCCTCGTCGCGCAAGGCCTGCAGCGCCCGGCCAGCGGCCAGATGCAGCGCCGGGTCCAGCGTGGTGCTGAGGGACAGTTGCACCACCGGGATTTGGGCGGCCGGAAACAGCAACAGCATCGGGATAAACATGCCATGGTCAAAACCACGGCTGCTATTTTGCTCAGCGGGTAATCCGGCAGCGGCCAGCATCCCGGCCACACGTGCCGCCAGGGCAGGCTCACCAGGCGCCGGGTATTGCAAGGCATAGGTGTGGGGTGGAAACCCGTGGTAATCAAAAATCAATTCGGGGTGCGTGCCGCAGGTGACGCTGAACGAGCCCTCAAGCCAGTGGGCGGACACCATCACGATAGCCCTTGGCTGTACCGGCAAGGTGGCCGCCAGGCCCTTGAGAAAATCAGCCATGCGGTCCCAGGCACGGGGCGGGTTCCAATCCATGAAAAAACAGGGCCCGGCGCCGTGGGGAATGAACCAAGTGGGCATGCGGCTAGCGCCTGGCGCGAGCGTACTTGAATCGTGAGCCTGCAAGGGAAGTTCTCCGGTGACTGTCAGATAAGAGATTGTCATGCATCCCTCTCGCGCCAACTGTCGCTCCAATCCCTGCAACACTTGGAAGCGGTAGGTTCCCGGTCGTAGCTGGGAATGACAGGCTTGTATCATCCCCTTTTTTTTGTGCCAGACCTGATCGGGGCTTGAAGCATGGCTACAACATGAGCAGAGTCTGTGAGGCACTCATTGGGCTTGAGTTGGGGGGCAACCAAGGCAAAACACGCAATCGCGCCAAGACTGCCCTGGCCGTTAAAAAAACAAAAGCCCAGCCTTGCGGATCAAGGCCAAGTTGTTTTTATCAGAAATTTTGGAGGCGCGACCCAGAGTCG
>BJGT01000013.1 GCA_014190675.1 Comamonadaceae bacterium
TGCCCATTCCAAAGGCGATGGTAGCCACCATCACGATGCCATCGCTGCGCAAAAAGCGGTCCTGGTTGGCCTGGCGAACCTGGCCGTCGAGGCCGGCGTGGTAGGGCAAGGCGTCGATCCCCTCGTCGCACATCAGCTGTGCCACCTCTTCCACCCGCCTGCGAGACTGGCAGTAGACGATGCCAGCGTTACCGGTGTGCTCCTGGGAGATGAACCTCATGAGCTGCTGGGTGGCGTCTTTTTTCTCGACGATGGTGTAGCGGATGTTGGGTCGGTCAAAGCTGCTGACAAACAGACGTGCCGCCTGCAGTTGCAGCCGCTCGATGATGTCGGCGCGGGTCAGGTTGTCGGCCGTGGCGGTCAGGGCAATACGCGGCACCGTGCCAAAGCGTTCGTGCAGCACGGTAAGCGCCCGGTATTCAGGACGGAAATCATGGCCCCACTGGCTCACGCAATGGGCCTCGTCAATGGCAAACAGGGCCAGGCCGCCGCGCTCAAACAGGGCATCAAGCTGGGCCAAAAAACGCGGCGTGGTGACGCGCTCGGGCGCGGCGTACAGCAAGGTGATATCACCGCGCAGCAGGCGCTTTTCGACCTGAGCCGCATCTTCGCCAGACAGCGACGAGTTCAAAAAGGCGGCACTCACACCAGCCTCAGCCAGTGCGCCGACCTGGTCGTGCATCAGCGCGATGAGCGGCGAGATGACGATGGTGACGCCCTGCCCGGCTCGTTGGCGCGCCAGGGCCGGGATCTGGTAACACAGTGATTTGCCGCCGCCGGTGGGCATCAGCACCAGCGCGTCGCCACCGCTTGCCACATGCTCGATGATGGCCTGCTGCGGGCCGCGGAACTTGGGGTAGCCAAAGACCTGACGCAAAATACCGTGGCAGACCGACTGGCTCAGGGTGGCGTCCAAGTTAGTGCGTCGCCCAGGGCTTGGGCAGGGTGCGCACCACGATGCAACAAATGTGTTTCATGCCACTATTGTCTGGTGAATTTGGGCCGTTTGCGGCCATGCTTCCTACAATACAGGGCATGAAACCGATGCAGTACACCCGCGCTCAGGCGCTGCCAGACCTGTTGCGCCAGCGCATCGTCATCCTTGACGGCGCCATGGGCACCATGATTCAGCGCCTGCGGCTGGTCGAGGCCGATTACCGGGGCTCGCGCTTTGCCAACTTAAGCAAAGACGTCAAGGGCAACAACGAGTTGCTGTCGCTAACCCGCCCCGATGTGATCGCCGACATCCACGCCAGCTACCTGGCCGCAGGCGCCGACCTGATTGAGACCAACACCTTTGGCGCCACCTCAATCGCCCAAGCAGACTACGACCTGGGCCACTTGGCTGGCGAGATGAACCTGGCCTCGGCCCGCCTGGCGCGGGCTGCCTGCGACCGGTTTTCGACACCTGGGCATCCGCGCTTTGTTGCTGGCACCCTGGGGCCAACCCCAAAAACCGCCAGCATCAGCCCCGATGTGAACGACCCCGGCGCGCGCAACATAGACTTCGAAGGCTTGCGCGCCGCCTACTTCGAGCAGGTACAGGCGCTGGT
This sequence comes from Comamonadaceae bacterium, assembly GCA_014190675.1. Lineage (GTDB taxonomy): Bacteria > Pseudomonadota > Gammaproteobacteria > Burkholderiales > Burkholderiaceae_C > Rhodoferax. The sequence continues at coordinate 1,554 of BJGT01000013.1, forward strand.
AGAGGGCGGCAGCGACCTGCTGCTGGTGGAAACCATTTTTGACACGCTCAACGCCCGGGCCGCACTGTTTGCCATTGACGAATACTTTGAGCAGTCAGGCGAGCGGCTGCCGCTCATCATCAGCGGCACCGTGACCGATGCCTCCGGGCGCATTTTGTCAGGCCAGACGGTCAGTGCTTTTTGGTACAGCGTGCGCCACGCCCGGCCCTTGGCGGTGGGCCTAAATTGCGCCCTGGGCGCGGCACTGATGCGCCCCTATATCCAGGAGCTGGCCCGCGTGGCGGGCGACACCTTCATCAGTTGCTACCCCAATGCCGGCCTGCCCAACCCGATGAGCGAGACCGGCTTTGATGAAACCCCCAGCGACACCAGCCGGCTGCTGCATGAGTTCGCAGCTGAGGGGCTGATCAATATCGTAGGCGGCTGTTGCGGCACCACGCCCGAGCACATCAGCGCCATTCGGGACAGCGTTCTGCCGCTGCCCGCCCGAGGCCTGCACGGCCCGCGCTTTTACCGGGAAGCAGCCTGACATAGGCCAGAGATGGTTTGGCACGCAGCCTGAGTGCCGTGCCTGCCGAGGTGCCAAACCTACGCGCGGTGCAGCGCCAACACGGTTTGTACCGCCGGGCGTGCCAACATACGTTGGTGGTGTGCGTGCACCGCGGGAAACCCTGCGAGGTCAACGCCATCGCCTGCAAGCCAGCCCGACACAGTGAACAAATAAGCATCGCAAACGCTGTATGCAGCGCCCATCACCCAGGGCCCGGTGCGCATGTCGCGCTCGATCAGGGCGAAGCAGTCGGCCATGTTTTGCGCCACTTTTTTCGTCAGGGCCTGGGCCACTTCGGGCTCATCGGTCCAGCGGGCACCGCGGACCCTGTGGGCATGCGCCACATGCACGGTGGCGCACAAATAGTTGTTGAAGGCCTGCGCTCGGGCAAAGCCAAAGGGCTCGTCGGGTGCCAAGTTGGCCGCCGGGAAGCATTGCGCAACATAGGCCAGGATGGCGGGGGTTTCGGTCAACACACCCTGCTCGGTCAGCAAGGCCGGCACCCGAGCCTTGGGATTGATGGCCAGGTACTGCGGCGCTTTTTGGTCGTTGCTGGCAAAGTTCAGGCGCACCGTGTTGTAAATCGCGCCTGACTCTTGCAAGGCAATGTGCACGGCCAGGGCAGCGGTGTTGGGGGCAAAGTAGAGGGTTAGCATGGTTTGATCAAATTCGGCAAGGTGGTCGTGCAAGCATAGCCGACTGGCTGCGCCGGTCGCTGGCGCAAAGCGCCTTAAAATGCCAGCCATCCAAGGAGCGTTGCAGGCGGCCAAGCGGCCGCGCAGGCTTGGATCCACCTCAACGACGCTCACCTGACCGGTTTTTTACAGGTGAGCTGCATGTCTGACTTGATTTGTCCCCCGATGAAGCTGGCCGGCCTCGAGCCGCTGCTGATTGGCGCAATGCCAAGCGCCGATGACACGCCGGGCCAAGCCCCGCGTGCCACTTTTGTGAATATTGGCGAGCGCACCAATGTGACTGGCTCCAAGGCCTTTGCCCGCATGATTCTCAATGGCGAGTACGAGCAGGCGCTGTCGGTGGCGCGCCAGCAAGTGGAGAACGGCGCCCAGATCATCGACATCAACATGGACGAGGCGATGCTCGACAGCCAGGCCGCCATGGTGCGCTTTTTGAACCTGATTGCCAGCGAACCCGACATCTCGCGGGTGCCGATCATGATTGACTCGAGCAAGTGGAGCGTGATTGAGGCCGGCCTGCGCTGCGTGCAGGGCAAGGCGGTGGTCAACTCGATCAGCATGAAAGAGGGGGTAGACAGCTTCAAACAGCAGGCCCGGCTGCTGCGCCGCTACGGCGCCGCAGCGGTGGTGATGGCCTTTGACGAAAAAGGCCAGGCCGACACCTACGCCCGCAAGATCGAGATCTGCCAGCGCGCCTACCGGGTACTGGTGGAGGAACTCGACTTCGCCCCAGAAGACATTATTTTTGATCCCAATATATTTGCGATCGCCACCGGCATCGAAGAGCACAACAACTATGCGGTCGACTTCATTGAGGCCACACGCTGGATCAAGCAAAACCTGCCTGGCGCCAAGGTATCGGGCGGGGTCTCGAATGTGAGCTTCAGCTTCCGGGGCAATGATCCGGTTCGCGAGGCGATCCACACCGTGTTTCTCTACCATGCCATCCAGGCTGGCATGGACATGGGCATCGTCAACGCCGGCATGATTGGGGTCTATGACGAGCTCGCGCCCGAATTGCGCGAGCGGGTTGAAGACGTGGTGCTTAACCGCCGAGCAGACGCTGGCGAGCGGCTGGTGGAGATCGCAGAATCTACCCAGGGGGCCGCGCGTGACGAGAGCCGCAAGCTCGAGTGGCGCGGCAGTGCCGAGCGGCCGGTTGACGTGGCGCAGCGCCTGAGCCATGCCATGGTTCACGGCATTACCGACTTCATCACCCCCGATACCGAAGAGGCATACCAAGAGGTGTTGGCCCGCGGCGGGCGACCGCTTGAAGTGATTGAGGGGCCGCTGATGGCCGGCATGAATATCGTGGGTGATCTGTTTGGCCAAGGCAAGATGTTTTTGCCGCAAGTGGTCAAGAGCGCTCGGGTGATGAAGCAGGCGGTGGCCCACCTGATTCCCTACATCGAAGAAGAAAAACGCCAGGACGAGGCCGCCGGGCGCGATGTGCGAACCAAAGGCAAGATCGTGATCGCCACAGTCAAGGGTGATGTGCATGACATCGGTAAAAACATTGTGACCGTGGTGCTGCAGTGCAATAACTTTGACGTGGTCAATATGGGGGTGATGGTGCCCTGCCATGAGATTCTGGCCCGGGCCAAGGTGGAGGGTGCCGACATGATCGGGCTCTCGGGCCTGATCACGCCCAGCCTGGAGGAGATGCAGTATGTGGCGGGCGAAATGCAAAAAGACGCGCATTTTCGACTGCGCAAAATTCCGCTCTTGATCGGCGGCGCCACCACCAGCCGGGTGCACACCGCGGTCAAGATTGCCCCCCATTACGAGGGGCCGGTGGTCTACGTGCCCGATGCCTCCCGCAGTGTGAACGTGGCGCAAAGCCTGCTTAGCGACAAAGCCAGTGAGTACATCGCCGAGCTCAAGGCCGATTTGGAGCGGGTGCGCGAGCAACACGCCAATAAAAAGCAGACGCCCATGTGGCCGTTGGCGCGTTCGCGCGCCAACAAAACACCCATCGACTGGGCCGGCTACGCGCCGAAGCGGCCCAAATTTCTGGGGCGTCGGGTGTTTCGCAATTTCGACCTGGGCGAGCTGGCCCGCTACATTGACTGGGGCCCGTTCTTCCAGACCTGGGATCTGGCCGGGCCTTTCCCCGAGATCCTGAAGGACGATATCGTCGGCACCGAGGCAGTACGGGTCTACGCCGACGGGCAACGCATGCTCAAGCGGCTGATCGAGGGCCGCTGGCTCAGCGCCAACGCGGTGCTCGGGCTGTACCCGGCCAATTCGGTCAACGACGATGACATCGAAATCTACACCGATGACAGCCGCACCCAGGTGGCCTTGACCTGGTACGGCCTGCGCCAGCAAACCGAAAAACAGGTGGTGCCAGGCCCCGACGGTCAGGCCTTGCAACGGCCAAGCCGCTGCCTGTCCGATTTTGTGGCGCCTAAGGGCATGGCACCCGACTACCTGGGCCTGTTTGCGGTTACGGCCGGCGTGGGTGCCGACAAAAAATCAGACTGGTTTGAGAAAGACCACGACGACTACTCGGCCATCATGCTCAAAGCGCTGGCCGACCGGCTCGCCGAGGCCTTTGCTGAGTGTCTGCACCACCGGGTACGCACCGACCTGTGGGGCTACGCGGCGCACGAAGCTCTGGCCATTGAGGCGCTGATCGACGAGCAGTACCAGGGAATCCGGCCCGCGCCAGGCTATCCCGCCTGCCCGGACCACAGCGTGAAAAAAGACATGTTTGCGCTGCTGCAATGTGCTGACGTTGGCATGGGCCTGACCGAGAGTCTGGCCATGACTCCAGCGGCCAGCGTCAGCGGTTTTTATCTGGCGCACCCAGAGAGTTGTTATTTCAATGTCGGGCGGATTGGCGATGACCAGTTGCGCGCTTTGGCCCAGCGGCGCCAAATGGACGAGCGCTCGCTGCAGCGCCTGCTCGCCCCGAATTTGTCAGGCTAGCGCTGCAGGGCGCTGAGCCAGCACGAAGGCGCCCAGCCCCAGCAAGCTGCCCAGCAGCAATGTCACGATGCCCGTGGAGTAGCCCCCAGCCGGCGACCACAGCAGCCCCAAGAGCAGCGGCGCAGCTGCCCTGGAGAGGGCCAGCGGGAGACCCAGTGCACCGTTGAGCGAAGCCACATGCGCCTGGCTGACATAAAGCGCCATGGCGGTTCCCTTGACGATGGTCATCATGCCATTGCCCATACCCCACAGCAGCACAAACAACAGCATCACCTCGCGCTGCCAGCCCGACAGCAGGGGTGCGGCCAGCAAGACCATCAGGCTCAGGGGCAGCAGCATCAGAATGAGCCGGTTGGCGCGGTGCACATCCAAGTGATGCTCAAAAAAATACATCAGCAAGCGGCCCGCTACCTGGACCACACCAATGCTTGCCGGCAGTGCAATCGCCCAGGCCTCGCTCATGCCCTGCTCACGCAACAGGCTCACCATGTGCGCCGGCATGGCCACCGTGATCGCCATCATCAGCGTCAAAAAAATCCCGATCAGCACAAACCTGGGGCTGCGTACATGCTGCCCCAGCGTGTCACTGTTCCCGTCACGCAGCGGGCCGGTGCCGCAGGCGCTAGGGGCCGCGTGCAGTGCCAGTGCATGCACCGGCAGACAAACCAGCAAATGCAGGGCAGCGAGCACCTGCACCGCTGTGCGCCAACCCCAGTTGGCCATGAGCCAGGCGATCAAGGGAATGAACACCGTGCTGGCCAGGCCACCCAGAAAGGTCATGGTGATGATGGCGCGTCGAAAATCGCTCGGGTAGCGCCTCGTCACCACCGCAAACACGGGCGTGTACAACATGGCCGCCATGGCAGCACCCAAACCTGCCCAGGCCAGATACAAGCCAAGCAGCCCCTGCGCCCAGCTGAGCAGCAACAAACTGAGTGCGGCCAGCAGTGAGCCAGCGCTCATCACCAGCCTCTCGTGGCCCCGGTCAATCCAGCGCCCCACCGGGTAGGCCATCAGCCCTTCGACCAACAGCGCCAGGCTGAAGGCCACAGACGACTCGGCGCGGCTCAGCCCCAGAGCCTGCTCGAGCGGCGCCATCAGCAGGGCAAACAAATAAAAAGTACTGCCCCAGCTGATCAGCTGCGCCACCGACAAGCTGCCCACCAGCCGGGGGTTGTAGCGCAGGCCGTTGTTCATGGCCCGATTATCCCCAGGCGGGTACTGTCAGTTTGCAAAAAAAAAGCCGTCTGGCTCGCGCTGCATGGTCACCCTGCCTGCCTGGATTTGCAGGGTGTGCTCAAGCGCTGCCAATGCTTTGTTGCGCGCCGGTTGGGCTTCATGTTTGCCGGCGAATCATGTCGGCGGCTTTTTCAGCAATCATGTAGGTCGGCGCATTGGTGTTGCCACCTACCAGCGTGGGCATGATGGAGGCGTCCGCCACGCGCAGGCCGTCGACACCCCGCACACGCAATGCCAAGTCAGTGACAGACGCTGAATCACTGCCCATTCGACAGGTCCCAACCGGGTGGTAAATCGTGTCGCTGTGATCGCGCAAAAATTGCTCGACTCCGGCAATATCGTCAAGGTCTGGTTCCCGCCGATTCGGTTTGCCACGATGCTTGTCAAAGGCCGGGGCATCCAGAATCGAGCGGCACACCTGGTAGGCACGAACCATACCGGCCAAGTCCTCGGCATGGCTTAAAAATTGGGGGTCAATCAAGGGCGGGTCCTGGGCATTTGCGCTGTGCAAACCCACCCGGCCACGGGACTGCGGGCGCAGCAAGCAAGCATGTAAGCCATAGCCGTGGCCAGGCGGCTTATTACGGCCATGATCAAGGCCCTGTCCGCGAGAAAAATGCAGCTGCAGATCCGGACATTGCAGCCCCGGTCGGCTGCGCACAAAGCCACCGGACTCGGCAAAGTTTGAACAAAAATTTCCGCGTCTTCGCAGCGCATAGCGGTACCAGTGCAACAACATCGACACAGCGCCTGGCAGGGTTTGACCAAACAGCGCCAGGTCAAAGCAGCGGCGCGTGAGCAGGCAGTCCAGATGGTCTTGCAGGTTTTGCCCCACTGCAGGCAGATTCAGCTGCACTGCAATGCCCTGGGCTTGGAGTTGCGCTGCAGGCCCGATCCCTGAGAGCATCAGCAGTTGGGGGCTACCAAAGGCGCCGGCGCACAAGCTCACTTCCCTTCGGCAGCCGATGGTTTGTAATTGTCCGCCCTGCAAAACCTCAACCCCGACCACGCGGCCCTGCGACAAAACCAAGCGCTGTACCTGAGCCTGCTGCACCACATGCAGATTGCCTCGGCTAAGGGCAGGGGCAATGAAAGCACGCTGGGCATTCCAGCGCTCGCCGTTGAACTGCGTCACCTGATACCAACCCACGCCCTCCTGTTCGTCACCGTTGAAATCTGGGTTGGTCGCATAGCCGCACTGCACAGCGGCGTCCAGGAAATACTGGTCGAAGGAATTGTCGGAGCGGCTGTTCGACACTTTGAGCGGCCCCTGTGTGCTGTGTCGGGGCCCGTCACTGAAATAGGTGTTGCCCTCAGAGCGTTTGAAGTAGGGCAAGACATCGCTCCAGGACCAGCCCTGACAGCCGGCAGCAGCCCATGCGTCATAGTCGCTGGCGTGGCCGCGAACGTACACCATGGCATTGATGGATGAACTGCCGCCCATCACTTTGCCCCGGGGTTGGTAGCCGCACCGGCCATTGAGGCCGGCCTGAGGCTCAGTTTCAAAGGCCCAATTCAAGCGCCGGGTTGGCACCGTGCCAATCAGGCCGATCGGCACCGTCACCCAGGCAGTTGCATCGCCAGGGCCGGCCTCCAGCAGGGCCACGGTCACGGCCGGGTCTTCGCTCAAGCGCGCAGCCAGTGTGCAGCCCGCTGTACCACCACCCACCACCACGTAGTCGTAGGCTTGGCTCATGGGGTGGCTCATGGGGTGGCTCATGGGGTGAAGTTACGAAATTCATCCCCGCACGCAGGCCGCAGGCTGGGCTCAGGCACGGTAGTCGATCTCCGGGTTCAGGCCGGCAGCGGGTGCCAGGCCCAGTAAGGCGCACCGGGTAGTGCCCTGGCGCCTGCCAGCCTCGGGCGCAACCGCGACGCCCTGGTCGAGGCAAAAAATACTGAAGCGCGGCGGCCGGGGCATGCAAACATGCGGATTATTATGCGCTTGAGCCGGCAGCGGCTCTCTCCCGAACCATCTGCCCAGGAAAGGTTTAAGCCGCTATGACACCAGCAGAACTTCTACACCACAGCGACAGCGGTACGCTGTGGGGCAGCCCGCTTGCGGCCCCTGCCTTGGATGTACCAAGCGCCTACCAGCTGGCGTTGGCCGTGCGGGCCTTGCGCCTTGGGCGCGGCGAGCAGCCACGGGGCTTCAAGATCGGCTTTACCAACCGCAGCATCTGGGCCCGCTATGACGTGTTTGGGCCAATCTGGGGCACGGTTTATGACAGCACCCTGCGCCACTGCGAGGGCCGAGGCGAGCTGTCACTGAGCCAGACCTGCCAGCCTAGGCTAGAGCCAGAGGCGGTTTTTGGTATGGGCGCGACGCCGCCTGCGGCCGCCACGCTAGACGACTTGTTTGCCGCCATCGACTGGGTCGCGCCGGGCTTTGAGGTGGTGCAGTCACACATGAAAGACTGGAAGTTCAAGGCCGCTGCAACCGTGGCAGACGGTGGTCTGCATGGGCGCTTGCTGGTGGGGCGCCGGGTGCCGGTGCGCGATATTGCAGCAAACGCGCAGCAATTCGATGCCCTGCTGGCGTCCTGCCAGGTCAGCCTGTCCAAGCATGGCCAGGCCGTCGAACAGGGCTGCGGCGCCAATGTGCTCGACAGCCCGCTGCGTGCCCTGCACTTTTTTTTGACCGAGTTGCGTCAGTGCCCTGGCGCGCCAGAGCTACTGCCCGGCGATGTGGTCACCACCGGCACCTGGACCGATGCCTGGCCGGTACAGGCCGGCGAGAGCTGGCGCGCCAGCTTTGGCGCGCCGCTGGGTTCGCTCGAGGTCGATTTCACTGCCTAATTTGGCACCGGCCAAAGGCCCGCAAAGCCCAGCCGGGTTGCGGCTGGCTCAAGCCAGCCCAGTGCGCAGTGCCTGGCGGTATTGCAAAGCCTCCGCCAGATGGGCGACTTGGGTGGTGTGGGCGCCGGCCAGGTCGGCGATGGTGCGAGCGACCTTCAAGGCGCGGTGGGTGCTGCGGGCGGACCAGCCCAAGCGGGTTGCAGCGTTGCTGAGAAATTTGGTGCCGGCCTCTTCAAGCAGCACATACTGGTCAATCTCCTGGCCTTGTAATGCCTGGTTAGCCTTGCCTTGACGGGCTATGGCCAGCGCCCGCGCCGTCGTGCAGCGCTGCCGGATCTGGGCCGTGCTGTCGCCACTGTGGCTTTGCAGCAGCTCGGCGGGTGCCATGGCGGGCACCTCCACATGCAAATCAATGCGGTCGAGCAGGGGGCCACTGAGCTTTCCCTGGTAGCGGCTGATCTGCTGCGGGCTGCAGCGGCAGGCTTTGTGGGTGTCGCCCAGGTAGCCGCAGGGGCAGGGGTTCATGGCGCCTATGAGCTGAAAGCGCGCTGGAAACTCGGCTCGCTGAGCCGCCCGCGAGATGGTGATGCTGCCGGTCTCGAGGGGCTCGCGCAGGGCTTCAAGCGCAGCCCTGGGAAATTCGGGCAACTCGTCCAAAAACAGCACGCCGTGGTGGGCCAGCGAAATCTCGCCCGGGCGGGGTGGCGAGCCCCCGCCCACCAAGGCTACCGCACTGGCCGTGTGGTGCGGGCTGCCGGTCGGCCGCTGGCCCCAACTGGCCAGGGAAAACCGGCCTGCCAGGCTAGCCAGGGCGGCGCTCTGCAAAGCTTCGTCGGTGCTCATGCCCGGCAGCAGGCCGGCAAAGCGCTGGGCCAGCATCGACTTGCCCGAGCCTGGCGGTCCGACCATCAAAAGACTGTGCCCACCGGCTGCCGCAATTTCGAGCACCCGCTTGGGGCCGGCCTGCCCTTTGACATCGGCCAGATCTGGGTAGGCGGCCTGCAATACTGGCTCAGCCGTCGTCACCCGGCACCAGCCAGGGGCAGGCTCCGTGGGGGCTGCATCAACGGGCTGGGGCAAAAACTGCCGCACCACATCGAGCAAATGGCCGGCACTGTAGACCTGGGCTTGCGGCACCAAGGCCGCCTCTTGGGCGCTGCCGGGCGGCAGCACCAGCCGTGTGAGCACCTGCCCGGCATGCAGCGCCAGGCTCATGGCCAGCGCACCGCGCACCGGGCGCAGGTCGCCAGATAAGGACAGCTCGCCGGCAAACTCGTGGCCAGCGAGCCGCGCCGGGTCGATCTGGCCGCTGGCCGCCAGAATACCCAAGGCGATCGGCAGATCAAAGCGACCCGAGTCCTTGGGCAAATCGGCTGGCGCCAGGTTCACCGTGATGCGCTTGTTGTTGGGAAATTCCAGCCCAGAGTTCTGAATGGCGCAGCGCACCCGCTCGCGGGCCTCTTTGACCTCGACATCGGCTAGCCCCACCAGCGTGAAGCTCGGCAGGCCATTGGCCAGATGCACTTCGACCGTCACGGCGGCGGCATCCAGCCCGAGCAGGGCCCGGCTTTGCACCAAAGCAAGACTCATGGTGTTCCTCTCTAAAACAGTGCATTTGAGCCGGTTGCGGGCTTAAATGCACCAACACGGTGCATATTTGATTTTGTACGGCCATGGTAACCCAAGCCAATAGAAAACACCGGCCTTGGCGAGCCTCTGGCGGGCTAAGCCTGTATGGCACGGTCTGTGCGTAAACATCATGCTTTTTAACTTCTGAGAGTCATCCAATGAACCTGTTTAAATCTCTAGCTTCAAGCGCCTTGGCCCTGGGCCTGCTTGCCAACACCGCAGCCCATGGCCAAAGCGCCGCCCCTGCGCCAGATTTCACGCTGGCCTACAACATCGGGGGCACCACAGACTACCGGTTTCGGGGTATTTCGCAGTCCTCCTTCAAGCCAGCGGTGCAGGGGGGCATAGATTTTTCGCACAAAAGCGGCGCCTACGCCGGTGTCTGGGCATCCAATGTGAACTGGATCAAAGACTACATCGGCGCAACCGACGGCGCCTTGGAAGTCGACTTTTTTGGCGGCTATAAGGGCGAGTTGGCCAAAGACCTGGGCTTTGACGTGGGCGTGATTGCCTATGTGTATCCGTCGAATACCGCTGCAGCGAGGTCCGCTGACGCAAACACCAACGAGATCTATGCCGCGCTGACCTACGGCCCGGTCACCGCCAAATACAGCCGCAGCCTGGGTAACTTATTCGCCAATCCAAATAGCGCCATCAGCCAATACCTGGAAGTCGCCGCCAGCTTTGATGTCGGCAATGGTTTCTCGATCACGCCACACCTGGGCCGCCAGACCATCCCGAACCAAACTGCCAGCGCTGGCGACTACACCGACTATGCGCTGACCGTCAACAAAGACTTGGGCAATGGTCTGTCGGCCTCGCTCACGCTGCTTGGCACTGACGCCAAGGAGTTTTACAAGGTTGCCCCGATCGACAACCTGGGCAAGAGTGGGCTGCTGGTGGGCCTGAAATACAGTTTTTGATTCCTGAACCATTGAGAGGAGACCGCATGAAACTCGTTACTGCCATCATCAAACCCTTCAAGCTCGACGAGGTGCGTGAAGCGCTTTCGGCGATTGGCGTGCAGGGCATCACTGTCACCGAAGTCAAGGGCTTTGGCCGTCAAAAAGGTCATACCGAACTCTACCGGGGCGCCGAATATGTGGTGGACTTCCTGCCCAAAGTCAAGATTGAGGCGGCCATTGCGGATGACCTGACCGACCGCGTGATCGAGGCCATCGAGGGTGCCGCGCGCACCGGCAAGATTGGCGACGGCAAGGTCTTTGTCTACAACCTCGAACAGGTCGTGCGCATCCGGACCGGTGAGACCGGCCGCGAAGCACTCTGAAATTCAAACTGGAAGACTTCACATGAAAAAACTTTTCTTATCCTTTGCCCTGGGTTTAGGACTGCTGTTTGGCGCCGCTGCCTTGGCACAAACTGCTTCACCTGGCGCGCCAGCGAGCGCCGCCACCGAAGCCAAAGCCGCCGAACCCGCTGCGCCGGCGGCCGCTGCTGTTGCAGCACCGGCTGCAGCAGCCGCAGCAGCGCCTGCGCCGGTTCCCAACAAGGGCGATACCGCCTGGATGATGGTCTCCACGCTGCTGGTCATCATGATGACGGTGCCCGGCTTGGCGCTGTTTTATGGCGGACTCGTGCGATCCAAGAACATGCTGTCGGTGCTGATGCAGGTCATGGTGACCTTCTCTCTCATCGTGGTGCTGTGGTTCGTCTATGGCTACAGCCTGGCGTTTACCGAAGGCGGCGCATTTTTTGGCGGCTTTGACCGGCTGCTCCTGAAAGGCATCTGGGACAACGCGGCCGGCACTTTTGCCAACGCCGCCACCTTCAGCAAGGGCGTGGTCATTCCTGAAATCGTGTTTGCCGCCTACCAGGCCACCTTTGCCGGCATCACCGCCTGCTTGATCGTCGGCGCCTTTGCCGAGCGCATGAAGTTCTCTGCCGTGCTGGCCTTCATGACCCTGTGGTTCACCTTTAGCTATGCGCCAATCGCGCACATGGTTTGGTTTTGGATGGGCCCGGACGCCTACACCGGCAAAGAGGTGGTCGACAGCATGAATGCCAAGGCCGGCTACATCTGGCAATCCGGCGCGCTTGACTTCGCCGGCGGCACTGTGGTGCACATCAACGCCGCCATGGCCGGCCTGGTTGGGGCGTTCATGGTGGGCAAGCGCATTGGCTACGGCAAAGAGGCAATGGCCCCGCACAGCCTGACCCTCACCATGGTGGGCGCCGCTTTGCTGTGGGTGGGTTGGTTTGGATTTAACGCCGGCTCGGCCTTAGAGGCCAACGGCTTTGCCGCACTGGCCTTCATCAACACCCTGGTGGCGACCGCAGCGGCGGTGCTGGCCTGGTGCGTGGGTGAGGCGCTGATGCGCGGCAAGGCCTCGATGCTGGGTGCAGCCTCGGGCGCCGTGGCCGGTTTGGTAGCGATCACCCCGGCCTGTGGCAATGTGGGCATTGGTGGCGCATTGATCATTGGCCTGGCCGGCGGCTTTGCCTGCCTGTGGGGCGTGAACGCCTTGAAAAAAATGCTCGGCGCGGACGACTCCCTGGATGTTTTCGGCGTTCATGGTGTGGGCGGCATAGTTGGCGCCCTGCTGACTGGCGTGTTCAATTCGCCGGCCCTTGGCGGACCCGGTTTTGTGGGCGACTGGGTGACTGCAAGTGCAGTGAGCGCAGCCGATTACTCAATTGCTGCACAGTTCTGGATCCAGCTCAAGGCGGTGCTGATCACCGTGGTCTGGTCGGGCGTGGTGTCCTTTATCGCCTTCAAGGTGGTTGACCTGACCATCGGCCTGCGGGTGAGCGAAGAAGACGAGCGCGAGGGCCTGGACATCAGCGCCCACGGCGAGACCGCCTACAACCGCTGAGCCTCAGGTTTGCCTGGCAGGGCCGACAGCCTTGCGAGGCGGCACACAGCTCGGTTTTTTTGAGCGATGAGTTCCACCCCGGGCCAGTGGCCTTGGGGTGGTTTTTTTTGCCGTTTGAACGGCGGCACAATAAGAGCCCCAAGACCCGCCGCCCCCATGCCCCCACCATGAGCACTGCTATCCACCTTCAAGACAAGGGCTTTCGCTGCGAGATCGCGCCAGCACTTGGCGCCAGCCTGGCCGGTCTTTGGCTCAATGACATCCCAGTGCTTCGCTCCACACCGGCAGTTGAGCTGCTGGCATCGCGCCAGGCCGGCAGCTACCCCCTGGCACCCTATTCCAACCGCATCGGGCAGGCGACTTTACATTGGGCGGGGAAGCAGCATGCCTTGACACCCAACAACCTGCCTGAGCCCCACACCATGCACGGGGTGGCTTGGCAACGGGCCTGGACCGTGTTGAAGGCTGAGCCGCAGCACGCCTCGATGCGCTATCGGCACGAGAGCGACGCGGCCTGGCCCTTTGCCTTTGAAGTCGAGCAGACCTTCGATCTGCATGGTGACACCTTGAGCATGGCACTGATAGTGACCAACCTGGACAGCGAACCCATGCCGGCCGGTCTGGGTTGGCACCCCTATTTTGTCAAGCGCTCGGGTTGCCATATCGCTTTTGAGGCGCAAGGGCGCTGGGAGATGGGGGCCGACAAACTACCTACCCACCGACTGCCAAGCAGCGGCCTGGCAACTGCCTGCGCCAACCTGGATATTGACCATTGCTTTGACGGCTGGGCCGGTAGCGTGCGGCTGCAAGACGATTTGCTGAACACCAGCATCAGCGCAAACCTGCAGCATTTGGTGGTTTTTACCAACCAGACACGGGGATTTGTAGCAATTGAGCCGGTCAGCCATGTCAACAACGCGGCAGAAATTTTGCATACCAAAGGCCCGCAGGCTAACGATTTGGGCCTGCGTACTTTGGCCTGCGGCCAATCCATGGCAGTACAGATGCGCATCGCGGTGGCGCTAAAACCATGAACTGGCAGGCCCACACCGCAGAGCCCTGCGAACTGGGAGAGTCCCCGTTTTGGCATCCGCAGGAAAACCTCTTGTATTGGGTGGATATACCGGGTAAAAAAATTCAGCGTTCGGATGCCTCACTGCGCCAAATCGAGAGCTGGGCCATGCCCAGCGAACCGGGCTGCATAGCGCCAGCAGCCAGCGGCGGCCTGGTGATAGCCCTGCGGCATGGCGTGTTCCGGGCTAAGCACTGGGGCGGACCGCTGCAACGCATCGCCACGCTGGATTACGACCCGAGCCGGATGCGTGCCAACGATGGCAAATGCGATGCGCTGGGACGCTTCTGGATCGGCACCATTGACGAAAGCCGCGCCGCCCATGATGCTGCGCTGTTCTGTCTGGACGGCCGTGGCGGCGGTACCCCCACACTCAGCCACAAGGCCGGCCCGGCCACCACCGCCAACGGGCTGGCCTGGAGCCCCGACAGCCGCACCCTGTACTGGGCCGACACCACCGCTCACCTGGTGTGGGCTTGGGATTTTGAGCCCGAGGGTGCGGTTTTGAGTGCGCAGCGTGTATTTGCCCAGTTTGCATCCAAGCCATCGGCTTGGCAGTTTGACCAGGGCGGCTACCGGGGTCGGCCGGACGGCGCCGCCGTGGACGTAGGAGGCAACTACTGGGTGGCAATGTTCGAGGGCCGCCGGCTGTGCCAATTTGCGCCCGACGGCCGCCTGCTCGGCGAGATTGACACACCGCTGCAGTGCCCAACCATGCCCTGCTTTGGCGGTGCCAACCTGGGCACCCTCTTTGTGAGCAGCGCCCGCCACCACCGCAGCCCGGCCGAGTTGAGCGCCTTCCCCCTGTCGGGCTGCCTGCTGTCGATGGGCGTGGCGGAAACTGGCCTGCCGGTCAATTTTTACCGTGATTAAATTTTTGCACGGGCCGGGTTCAAAATAATCAAGCGCCCCGGCCCTGCTGCCCGATAACATCCCCATATGGATGAAATGCCCCCCGCGCTGCAAGCCCTCAAAGAGCGGGTGCTCGCAGCCAGCGCCGATGGCACAGCATTGCGTATCACGGGCAGCGGCAGCAAAGACTTTTATGGCCAGGCGCTGCACGGCGAGCTGCTCGATGTCAGGCCTTGGAGCGGCATCAGCAGTTATGAGCCCAGCGAACTGGTGGTTACCGCACGGGCCGGCACCCGCTTGTCTGAGCTCGAAGCGGTGCTGACTGAGCAGGGCCAGGCGCTGGCCTTTGAGCCGCCACACTTTGGACCTGGCGCCACCTTGGGCGGCATGGTGGCGGCGGGCCTGAGCGGCCCGGCACGGGCCAGCGTGGGGGCCCTGCGCGACTATGTGCTGGGCGCGCGCTTGATCAACGGTCGCGGCGAATTACTCACCTTTGGCGGCCAGGTCATGAAAAACGTGGCGGGCTATGACGTCTCGCGTCTGTTGGTCGGCAGCCTGGGCACCCTGGGGCTGATCACCGAGGTGTCGCTCAAGGTACTGCCCACAGCACCAGCCCAAGCCACCCTGCTGTGCGCCGGTGTGTCGCAAACCACCGCCTTGGCCCTGCTCAATCGCTGGGGCGGCCAGCCGCTGCCGCTGAATGCCAGTTGCTGGCTGTTTGACACCGCGGCACAAGCGGCACAAGACAGCTTGTTTGTTCGTCTGCGGGGCGCACAAGCGGCAGTCGAGGCGGCCTGCCCGCAATTGGCGGCCGATGTGCAGGCTGCGGGCGGCAGCGCGTCTCGGATGGATGAGGCGCAAGCTGGCCCCGACTGGGCCGCCTGCCGGGAGCAGACCCTGCCCTTCTTCACACCACCCGCGCCCGAGCTGTGCCTGTGGCGGCTGTCGGTGCCGCAAACCGCGCCGATGCTCGACCTGCCCTACCCCACACTCATGGAGTGGCATGGCGCATTGCGCTGGCTCTGGGCTCCAGCCGGTGCCGCACCTCGATTGCGCGCTGCCGCCACGGCAGCCGGCGGTCACGCCACCCTGTTTCGCATCAGCCAGGCCCATGGCGAGGCGGACCGTGCCGTGGGGGTGTTCGCACCACTCTCACCGGTACAGCTGCGCATACAGCAGGCCCTGCTGCGCGAGTTTGATCCGCAGGGTCTGTTCAATCCGGGGCGACTCTTGCCCTGGCCGACCTCCCCCGCCTGAGCTCGCCATGCACACCAAACTCGCGCCCGACTTCAAAAACACCGCAGACGGCCTGGCCGCAGCAGCCATCCTGCGCAAGTGCGTGCACTGCGGCTTTTGCAACGCCACCTGCCCGACCTACCAGCTGCTGGGCGACGAGCTCGACGGGCCGCGCGGGCGCATCTACCTGATGAAACAGGTGCTTGAAGGCCAGGCTCCGACGCGCAAGACGCAGCTCCACCTGGACCGCTGCCTGACCTGCCGCAACTGCGAAAGCACTTGCCCTTCGGGCGTTGACTACGGCCACCTGGTGGACATCGGTCGCAAACTTGTCGATGCCAAGGTACCGCGTCCGCTACCCGAACAGGCACTGCGCTGGGCCTTGAAAGAGGGCCTGCCCTCACCACTGTTTGGGCCCGCCATGAAGCTGGGGCAGCTGGTGCGCCCCCTGCTGCCGGCCGCGCTCAAGGCCAAGGTGCCCGCGCCCCAGGCCAGCGGCAGCTGGCCCAGCCGCATCCACCCACGCAAGGTCTTGCTACTGGCCGGCTGCGTGCAACCGGCGATGAGCCCCAACATCAACCGCGCCACCGCCCGGGTGCTCGACGCGATAGGCGTGCAGGCTGTGGTGGCGCCCAAGGCCGGTTGCTGCGGTGCGGTGAAATTTCACCTGAACGACCAAGAGGGCGGCAAGGCGCAAATGCGCGCCACCATCGACGCCTGGTGGCCCCATGTGCAAGCGCAGGATGGTGAGGCTGGGGTGGAAGCCATCCTGATGAACGCCTCGGGTTGCGGTGTCACGGTCAAGGACTACGGCCACCTGCTGGCCGACGACCCGCACTACGCGGCCAAAGCGGCGCGCATCAGTGCGCTCACCAAAGACCTGAGCGAATGGCTGCCCGAGCTCAGCGCGCAATTGAAAGAGCGCGTCAAGCCAACAGGGCAGAGCATCGCTTTTCACCCCCCCTGCACACTGCAACACGGCCAACAACTGCGCGGCGGAGTGGAGCAGCACCTGAGAACTCTGGGCTTCCAGGTCAAGCTCACCGGCTGCGAGCCGCACCTGTGCTGTGGCTCGGCCGGCACCTACTCGGTGCTGAACCCCGAGCTGGCCTACCAGCTGCGCGACCGCAAACTCGGCCACCTGAGCCAGACCTTTGGCACGGCCGCCACCGAGGTGATCGTGTCGGCCAACATCGGCTGCATCACCCACCTGCAAAGCGGCACGGCCACGCCGGTGCGGCACTGGGTGGAGTTGCTAGACCAGGCGCTGCAGCCGCCGTCGGCTTCACTATAAAAATAATAGCTATCAAGTAGCGGCTGGTAAGGGCGAGGGGCTGTTTTTGTTCTTAGTTTTCTGGCTGCAAGCGCGGGGCATGCGCCAAGCCTGACTGCCGGCCCAAAGGTGGGCTAGTGGGCCCCCAACAGTGCGGGTAAGCCGGTCGCCAGCATCGGCAACCAGGCAATCGCCAAAGTACCCAGAAAAATAGCCAACAGGGCCGGCAGCACGGCCGCGGCCACATAGCGGACCGGCTTGTTGAACATGGCCGAAGCAAAGTAGATGTTCATGCCCGCGGGGGGGCAAAGAAAGCCTATCTCCATGGCCGCCAGAAAAATGATGCCGAAGTGGATCGGGTCAATCCCGTAGCTGATGGCCACCGGCAGCAGCAGGGGCACCAGCACCACGATGGCAGCAAAAATCTCCATCAGTGCACCCGCGAACAGCAAGAACACCGTGAGCGCCAGCAGGAAGACCGCCTTGTTGGGGATGACGGCCTGCACCCATTCGATGGCCGCGTCCGGGATGCCGGCATCGATCAGGTAGTTGGTGAGCGCCAGCGCCATACCCAGGATCAGCAGCACGCCGCCAATGATCTGCGCCGCCTCGCTGAAGCAACGCTGCAGCAGCCGCAGCGGCAACTCCCGGTGCGCTAAGGCCTGGGTCGCGATGGCGTAGGCCGCAGTCAGGGCGGCGCTCTCGGTGGGCGTGGCCAAGCCGCTGACCAGCGAGCCCACCGCCACAACCGGCGCCAGCAGTTCCCACTTGGCGGCCCAGGCAGCGGCCCACGCAGCTGATGCAGAGGGCCTGGCCGCCACGACTTGGGCGGTGACGGGTGTGGTGTTTGGTGCTGTACCTGATGCTGTACTCGGTGCGACGCGCTTGAGATAGCCGCCGACCAGCACCAGAAAAACAACCATCACCACCGCCGGCACCAGGCCCGCCAAAAACATGGTGTTGATCGGCACACGCGCAATGATGGCGTACATGATCAGCGGTACTGAGGGCGCCAGCAACACCCCCAGGGCGCTGGCGCTGGTGACCAGACTGATGCTGCGCCGCTCCGGGTAACCGGCATGGCCCAACAGCGGCAAGAGCAGGCCGCCCAGCGCCAGAATGGTGACACCGCTACCACCCGTAAAGGCGGTAAAAAAAGAACAGAGCGCGGCGGTAGCCAACACCGTGCCTGTGACACCAGCGCCCAGCACGGCGATGAACAATTGACCCAAACGCGCCGCCGCCCCGGTGCGAGCGAAGATCAGGCCGGCCAGCGTGAACAGCGGCAGCGCGGGCAGCGACGGGTTGACGGTGATCTGGTAGTGCGACAAGGCCACGGAGGCCAGCGGCAAACCGTCTTGCCAAAAAAGCGCCAATGCCAGACCGCCCAGCATGGCAAAAATCGGGGCACCAGCCAACAAAGCGCCAAGCAACACAAGCAGGCCGGGCCAGGCAGTCAAGGACTCACCGTCAAAGCGCCAAGCAAAGCAACAACCTGCCACCGGGAGAGCCAGGCCCCACGCCACTTTGGGCAGCCAGGCCACGCCACACCGTGCGCCCAACTTGACACCCAGAACACCAAAGGCCAGCGGCATGCTGAGCTGGACCACCCAGGCCGGCAAGCCGTAAGCCAGGTCATTGGGCGCCAACATTTCACTAGATACAAAGCGCCAACTGGCCAGGGCCAACACCCCGCACACCAAGGCGGCAACGCCGTCGGCAAAGTTGCGTTTGGCAGACCGGGGGCCGGTGTCGGCGCCGCTGCCTTGCCCCACCAGGCTGGTCAGGTGCCCATGCCGCTCTGCGGCCAGTGCCCCGAACATGGCCAGCACCAGGCCCAGGTGTTGCACCAGCACGGGCGCATTCTGGATGCCGCCGCCCGATAAGGGCCGCATCAGGATTTCCCAAAGGGGAATCAGCACCATGAACAGCAGGGCGCCTGACGACAACAGCTCGTCAAAGCTGCTCCATCGCCTCAGGGCGCCGAGGTTCAAACTCAGCACGCCTATTGGCCCTTGCTGGCGCGGTAGGCCTTCAGGTGCGCAAAGACCTCATCGAAGGTGTCAGCCGGCACCATCGCGCCGCGTATGCGTGGGTACAGCGCCGCCGCAAAAGCCTGCCACTCGCGCAGCTGTTCGGGGCTAGGCCGGTTGACCACCAGCCCGCGCTTTTTCATGGCGTCAACAGCGTCATCAACCTCTTGCCGGGCCTTGGCACGAATCTGGACGCCTGCCTCGTCGCTGGTGGCGCGCACTGTGGCCTGCACCTCTGGCGACATGTCATCCCATGCTTTTTTGCTGACCACCAGGGCCCCCACAATCGGCGCCCAATTGATGTCGAGCATGTGCGGGGCTGTGTTGTAGATCTGAGTGGCCAACGCAAAGTAAGGCGTGGAGGGCACCACGGTGATCATGCCGGTCTGGATGGCGGGCAGGATGTCGGTGGTTTCCAGCGGCACCGGGGTATAGCCCAGGCTTTTCATGATCGCCTGCTGGTCAGGCTCGGACCCCCACGCAAAAAACTTCATTTTCTTGTAATCGTCTGGGCGCAGCGCCGCCTCTTTGGAGAAAAAACGCACCCAGCCAGCATCGCCCCAGGCCAGCACCACAAAGCCCTTGTCCAGGAATTTTTTCTCCATGCCTGCGCGCATTTTTTCGCGCACGTAATCCAGCTCGTCCCAACTTCTGAACAGCAAGGGCATGTTTTGCAAGGCCGCCACCGAGGGCTCGATCTCGCGCAGGCCAACCACCGACATCAGCGCGCCCTGCAGCTGCCCGATGCGCATGCGCCGAACCATCTCGGCCTCGCCCCCCTGGCTGCCGTCCGGGTACACCAGGTACTTAGCGCCGCCCCCCTGCGCTACGCGCCAGCTCTCACCGATGGCCATCAGTTGGCGGTGGTAGAGCGAATTCTTGGGCACCAGGGTGGCGATACGCAGTTGCTTGTCAGCAGCCGATGCCAGGCCGGACTGGCCAGCCAGCAGTGCCAGCACTAGGCACAGCATGCCAGACCACGCCCGAGACAGCTGCCGCAACGGTAGACGCAATCGCAGACGAAAAAGTTGAAACATCATGATGGATCCCGTCAAAACAAATCGTCGGCAGTGGCAAGCAGCCATTGGGCGCGCTCGCGCATGACCTCGTTGGGCAGGTCGCGGTGTTCGGCACTCACCTTTAGGGCTTGCCGCAGCAGGGCCTCAAAGGCTGGTCGGTCGCCGGCCTTGAGCGCGATCGACTCGGCTTTGGCGACATACGCCCCTGCGCTTTTGCCGGCACCGGCCGTGATGGCCGCGTCAAAGTAGACGCTGGCCTGCTGCGCTGAGCCGCCAGCGCGCGCCGCCTCAAAACTTCCCATGAGGCTGCTCAGGTCCCCGTTGGCGTGCTTGGGCGAGACGCGCCAGGCCAGCTGCGCCAAGCGAAAAGCCACCGGCAGGTCGGCCAACACCTCGGGCAGGTCTTTGGAGAGCGAAATGTGAGCACCCCAGGATGCCGCAGCCCAATAGGCCACGCCCACCTGAGACGGCTTGAGCGTGGGCCAACGGCTGGCATCGGACTGGCTCAGCGCCTTGAGGAACCCTGGGTGTTGCCGCTCCAAGGCAAGCATGGCGTGGCGATGGGCGCGCTGGTAGAGGCGCCTTGCCCGCTCGTTCAACACTTGGGCTGCCCGAGCGTCCTGTGACTCGAGCCGCTCGGCCTCAAAGGCGACAAAGGCGAATGCATATTGGGTGAAGCCAGCCGCCACGGCCTCAGCCAAGGCCAGGTTGTCAGGGGCTTCGCGCAGCAGCCCTTCGGACAGTTTGAGGTAGAAACTGCTGGCCTCGCGCGCCAGGCCCAGATCGTCCTCCACGGACTGCCCTTGCTGGGCAAGCTCGTTGGCAACACTTTGGATGATCAGGTGCCTGGGTGAGCAGCCGGCCAAGCCCCAAACCAGCGCACAGACAGCCAAAAAGCGAAAGAAAGTCAAAATTCCAATGGTCATCGTCACCCAGACTCCAGCGGACGGTTTCAAAAAAGACTGCACCGCGCGCAGAGCCTCAGAAACCGGTCTCCAATCGGGGAGAACTTACGTCCGGAGTGTGAAAATTCGATGACATACAGTCGCTTTTCATGCTCGACGGGCTACTATTAAATCCATAGCCAGAAAGGCCCCGCCATCATGGACCGGAGCCTGTTTTGGCCATGACCCTACCGACTGCCCTTGAGGACCTGAATGTGCTGTCGCAGCTCAGACTGCCGCCAGCCGAGCGCCTGCATGGGCTGCGGGCATGGCCGAGAGCCTGCGTGCGCCAGCGGCCTTGTTACGCCGGACTCAGCGTTAAGGTGGCGCGGGCGGGTGCAGCCGCTCACGCTGCCAGCGCCGCCTCAATGTCCTGGAGCAGGCTGGCCGGGGTGTCAGTCGGGGCGTAGCGCTTGAGCACCTGGCCGTCCCGGCCGACCAGAAACTTGGTGAAGTTCCATTTGATCGCCTTGGTACCCAGCAGGCCCGGAGCCTCGGCGCACAGCCACTGGTAGAGCGGGTGGGCGGCAGCGCCATTGACTTCCACCTTGGCCATCATCGGAAAACTGACGCCGTAGTTCAGCTGGCAGAACTCGGCAATCTTGTCGTTACTGGCCGGGTCCTGTCCGCCAAACTGATTACAAGGAAAACCCAGCACCGCCAGGCCACCCTGGCCGTGGCTTTTATGCAGGGCTTCAAGGCCGGCAAACTGCGGCGTGAAGCCGCAGGCGCTGGCGGTGTTGACGATCAACAGAACCTGGCCCCTGAAATCGCTCAGGGCCAGCGGCTGGCCATTGATTTGCGTGGTTTGAAAGTCGTAGACAGAAGTCATAAAAATTGTCCGATTAAAGGGGTGAGATTTTTACACTTTTGAGCTGGCTTGACGAGCGCCATCGATTGGCCCCGCCGGCAGCACTGCCAAAATAGACGCCAACAAAATCAGGGCGCCGCCAGCCAGGGTTTGGGCGCTGAGCTGGCCGGCGCCCAGCCACACTGACGACAAACTTGCGACCACCACCTCAGACAACATGATGATTGAGGTGGTGCCGGCACTCAGGCGTGCCGCGCCGTATTGCAGGCCCATGTTGCCAACCAGCAGCGCGAGGCTCAAAGCCAATGCCAGCGGCAGCCAAGCAGTGCCCGACAGGCTGATGCCCGACACCAGGCCAAATTGCAGTCCCAAACCAGCAACAGACAAAGACATCACTGCGCCGCCCAAAAACATGGCCAGCATGCGCGCCTCCTCAGGCGTGTCGTGGAGCTTGCGCAAGAGCACATTGGTGAGTGCAAAACAAAAGCCGCCCATCAGGGCCAACCAGTCGGCCAGGTTTTCAGGCACCGGCCATAGCGCGCCGGGTGTTTGCAGCACCAGCAGCACGCCAGCCAATGCCAGGACCAGCCGCAACAGGCTCGCCGCCGTGGGCCGCTCGCCCAACAGAGGCCAGGCCAGCAGCACCACCCAGGCCGGCATCAGGTAGAACAACAACACGGCGCGCACCACATCGCCCACGGTGACCGACCAGTTGAAGCCAACATTGGTCAGGCCCGCTGCCAGCACCAGCAGGTACAGCAAGGGATGGCGCAGCAGGGCCGGCCAGGCCCGCGGGTACAGAAGCAGCAGGCCGGCCAGACCGATCAGGTAAACCAGGGCCGTGGCCCACAGCGGATGCAGGCCTTGCGCCTGGAGTTCGCGAAACGGCCACCACAACAGCCCATAAACAATGGCGTTGAGCAACAGTGCCGCAACGGCCAGCAGCCCTGCGGGCATCAACCGTGCATCTTGTCGTTGCGGGCCACTTCGAGCAGCCGCTCAATCTCTTCACGGTGGACCACGCAGTTGCGCGCGTGCCAACGTTTGATCAACCACATGACTGCGGCAATCACCAGGCCGAACGCCGTGATGGCACCAAAGGTCGGCAGGCCCATGCCGGTGGAAAAACTGTACGCGGCGCCCAGCACCAGGATGCAGGCCTGTTCGTTGAAGTTTTGCACCGCGATCGAGCGGCCGGCGCCCATGAGGTTGTGGCCGCGGTGCTGCAGCAGGGCGTTCATGGGCACCACCAGAAAGCCGCCGAGCGCGCCCAGCAGGATCAGGAAGGGCGCGGCCACCCAGACGTTGTCAATAAAAATCAGCATGATGATCAGCAGACCCATGCCAATGCCCAGCGTGATGACGCGCGGCCCATCTTCCAGGCGCATGCGCATCGACGCCACCACGGCGCCCACCGCCATGCCAATCGCCACCACACCCTGCAGCGCCGAAGCCTGTGTGACCGAATAACCCAGCGCGGCGGCGGCCCAGGCCAGCACGATGAAGCGCAGGTTGCCGGCCACACCCCAGATCAGGGTGGTGGCGGCCAGGGAAATCTGTCCCAGTCGATCGCGCCAAAGCAGTCTGTTGCAAGACCAGAAATCAGGCAGCAGGCTCCAAACTCGTTTTGGCAAGGGGCGCAGGGGCACCCCAGTCAGCGGAATATGGGTGTTGAACCAGGCCGCCAGCAAATAAATAAAAATCAAAACAGCTATGGCCGCCTCAGGCGCTGTGTCGATGTCGGTGTTGATCAAGGGCAGGTCCAGGGCCAGCAGCCACGGCGACAGCACCGGGCCCACCAACTGCCCGCCCAGCAAAACGCCCAAGATGATGGATGCAATGGTCAGGCCTTCGATCCAGCCGTTGGCCTTGACCAGCTGGGAGGCCGGCAGCAGCTCGGTCAGGATGCCGTACTTGGCCGGCGAGTAGGCCGCCGCACCCAGGCCAACCAGCGCATAGGCCATGAGGGGATGGGTGCCAAACAGCATCAGCAAACAACCCAGCACCTTGACGAAATTGCTCATCAGCATCACCCGGCCCTTGGGCATCGAGTCGGCGAGCGCACCCACAAACGGAGCCAACACCACATAAAACAAGGCAAACATGGGCACCAAGGCAGCCTGCTGCCACTCTGGCGCCTGGCTGGTGCGCAGCAATTGCACCGCCGCCACAAACAAGGCGTTGTCAGCCAGCGAGCTGAAAAACTGCGCTGACATGATGGTGAAAAAGCCGCGCTTCATGAGCTTTGGACAGTCTGCACGATGGCACTTGCGCTTGTTTTGAGCATAGGTCTCCCGGAGGTACCGGGTTATATCATGGGCTTGCGATGCCAAAATAGGCAGTCAGACCAGCCCCTAGCGTTCTATGCCCCGCCCCATTACTGCCACCGTTCACACCGATGCACTGCGCGCCAATATGGCACGCCTGCGCGCCGCTGCGCCAGATGCCAGGGTCTGGGCGGTGGTCAAGGCCAATGCCTACGGACACGGTATCGAGCGGGTTTTTGATGGTCTGCGCGGGGCCGATGGCTTTGCCTTGCTCGACCTCGAGGAGGCACAGCGGGTACGAGCCCTGGGTTGGCGCGGGCCCGTCTTGCTGCTCGAGGGCGTGTTCGAACAGCGCGACCTCGAGCTTTGTTCGCGCCTGGACCTGTGGCATGTGGTGCACTGTGACGAGCAGATCGACATGCTGGCGGCCCACAAAACCAAACTGGCGCACCGGGTTTTTTTGAAGATGAACTCGGGCATGAACCGGCTGGGCTTCCAGCCCGAGCGCTACCGTGCCGCATGGGCCCGCCTGAACGCGCTGCCCCAGGTCGACGAGATATCCCTGATGACCCATTACAGCGATGCCGACGGACCGCTTGGCATTGCTGCGCAAATGGCGGTCTTTGCCGCTGCGACCCGCGACCTGCCGGGCGAGCGCAGCCTGAGCAACAGCGCGGCGAGTCTGCGCCATCCGACCAGCGCCGTGGCAGAGCGGCGCCAAGCCGAGTTGCAAAGCGCATCAGACTGGATACGCCCCGGCGTGGCGCTGTATGGCAGTGCGCCCGACTTCCCCCAGGCCAGCGCCAGCCACTGGGGCTTGGCGCCGGCCATGACGCTGGCCTCGAAAATCATCGCCACACAGGATCTGCTGGCCGGGCAAAGCGTGGGCTATGGCTCTGCTTTCACGGCAACAGCGCCCATGCGCATCGGCATCGTGGCCTGCGGCTATGCCGACGGCTATCCGCGCCTGTGCCCCACCGGTACGCCCGTGCTGGTGCAGGGCCTGCGCACCCGCACACTCGGCCGGGTCAGCATGGACATGCTCAGTGTCGATCTTGAGCCCCTGCTGCAGGCTGGCCAGCAAATTGCCTTGGGCAGCGAAGTGACGCTGTGGGGGCGCGCCAGCGAGGGTGCTCTGCTCGACATTGACGAGGTCGCCAGTGCTGCTGGCACACTGGGCTATGAGCTGATGTGCGCACTGGCCCAGCGGGTGCCGGTACTGGTGGCCGATTGACAGCGGCAATTGGCCAGACATTTTGTTTTTGGAGTTGATCATGAAGACTTGGATTTGCATTGTTTGCGGCTTTGTTTATGACGAGGCTGCCGGCCTGCCAGAAGAAGGCATTGCCCCGGGCACTGTTTGGGCCGATGTTCCGGCCAACTGGACCTGCCCGGACTGTGGTGTGGCCAAGGCAGACTTCGAGGCCGTCGACATCTAAAGTACACCCCGCTGCTGGTGCAGCAAGGCAGATCAAGGCTTAGGCCAACTTACAATGACCTGCGTACCGGCGACCCATCGGCTTTGGCTTGATACTGAACGCCACCGGAGAAAAACATGCCAGACAACAAGCCCAACGCCGATGACAAACACGCTCAATTGCGGCGTGCCGCGCTGGAGTACCACGAATTCCCCACACCGGGCAAGATTGCCATTGCCGCGACCAAGCAGTTGGTCAATCAGCATGACCTGGCCTTGGCTTATTCGCCCGGGGTTGCAGCGCCTTGCGAGGAAATCGTCAAGGACCCGAACAAGGCCTTTCAGTACACCAGCCGCGGCAATTTGGTGGCGGTGATCACCAATGGCACCGCCGTCCTCGGGCTCGGCGACATTGGGCCCCTGGCCGCCAAGCCGGTGATGGAGGGCAAGGCGGTGCTGTTCAAAAAGTTTGCCGGCATCGATGTCTTTGACATCGAGATCAACGAAAAACATGACCTCGACAAACTGGTGGACATCATCGCCTCGCTCGAGCCCACTTTTGGTGGGATCAACCTGGAAGACATCAAGGCGCCAGACTGTTTTTATGTCGAACGGCGCTTGCGCGAGCGCATGAAAATACCGGTTTTCCACGACGACCAGCACGGCACCGCCATCGTCGTGGGCGCGGCCCTGCTCAATGCGATCAAGGTGGTTGGCAAAGATCTGCAGCAAATTAAGCTGGTGACCTCTGGCGCCGGTGCAGCGGCCCTGGCTTGCCTGAAGCTGCTGGTCAAACTGGGCCTTCCGCGCCAGCATATTTTTGTCACTGATCTGGCCGGTGTGGTGTACACCGGGCGCACCGAGTTGATGGACCAAGACAAGGTGGAGTTCGCCCAAATAACCGACGCCCGGACTCTGGGCGAGGTCATTGCCGGGGCCGATGTTTTTCTCGGTCTCTCAGCGGCCGGTGTGCTCAAGCCCGGCATGGTCGCCAGCATGGCGGCACGCCCGATTATTTTTGCCCTGGCCAACCCGACACCCGAGATCACGCCCGAAGAAGTCAAAGCCGTGCGCAACGACGCGGTGATGGCCACCGGTCGCACCGATTACCCCAACCAGGTCAATAATGTTCTTTGTTTTCCCTATATTTTTCGCGGCGCGCTGGATGCCGGCGCCTCAACCATCAGCGCCGAAATGGAAATCGCTGCTGTTCGCGCCATTGCCGAACTCGCGCAGGCCGAGCAAAACGAGGTGGTGGCCGCAGCCTATGCCGGCGAAGACCTGACTTTTGGCCCCGAGTACCTGATTCCCAAGCCATTCGATCCGCGCCTGATGATGAAAATCGCGCCAGCGGTGGCCAAAGCCGCAGCCGACAGCGGTGTGGCGCTGCGCCCGATTGCCGACATGGACGCCTACCGAGAGCGCTTGCAAAGCTTTGTCTATGCCTCTGGCACCGTGATGAAGCCGATTTATGCGGCCGCCAAAAAAGGCCTTAAAAACCGAATCGCCTATGCCGAGGGTGAGGAGGAGCGGGTGCTGCGTGCTGCGCAAATCGTAGTCGACGAGGGGCTGGCCCGCCCCACCCTGATTGGCCGCCCGGCGGTGATTGCCGTTCGGATAGAGAAGTTTGGCCTGCGCCTGCGCCCAGGGCACGACTACGATGTCGTGAACATTGAAGACGATCACCGTTACCGCGATTTTTGGCAAAATTATCATGCCATGACAGAGCGCCGGGGCGTCACCGTGCAGGTCGCAAAAATTGAAATGCGCCGGCGTCTCACCCTGATCGCCGCCATGCTGGTGCACAAAGGCTACGCAGACGGCCTGATTTGCGGCACCTGGGGCACCACCGGCCTGCACCTGCAGTACATCGACCAGGTCATCGGTTTGCGCCCGGGGGTTAAAACCTATGCCTGCATGAACGGCTTGCTGTTGCCCGAGCGGCAGGTGTTCCTGGTCGACACCCATGTCAACTACGACCCAAGCGCCGAACAACTCGCCGAAATCACCACCATGGCGGCAGAAGAAATGATGCGCTTTGGCATACGCCCTAAAGCAGCGCTGCTGTCGCATTCCAACTTTGGCAGCAGCAACCAGCCCAGCGCCGTCAAAATGCGCCAGGCGCTTGAGCTGCTGCGCTCGAGCACGCCATGGCTGGAGGTGGATGGAGAAATGCACGGCGATATGGCGCTAGACGGGCAGGGGCGCACCAAACTGATGCCCAACAGCACGCTGGCAGGCGATGCGAATTTGCTGGTTTTGCCCAACATCGATGCGGCCAATATTTCCTATAACCTGCTCAAAACTGCAGCCGGCGGCAATATCGCGATTGGTCCGGTTCTGCTGGGCGCAGCTCAGCCGGTGCATATTCTGACCCCGAGCGCCACAGTGCGGCGGATAGTCAATATGACCGCCCTCACTGTGGCCGACGCTAACGCAACACGCTGATATTGCCTGTGAAAATTAAAAGTGTGCGCCTGCAAACATAAAGTTTCAGGCGACTTTTTTGCTTAAATTTTCAGCAAACCCTTGCTTTTTTACGACAAACAGACGACACTTCCCACCAGGAAATTTCCGGGTTAACCCGGGGTGTCGTTAAAAGTTGTTTGATGTTGCGTTTTGCTGGCAAAAAGTGGGTGATAACCGGCGCATTGCTGGGTCTCCTGATCTTGGGGGTGCAGGCCAAGGGGCCTGCGGCTGCAGATCCCGCTGCACCCATCGCATTGGCCGATTTGCCTGTGCAAGGGGCTCAGGTGCATGCGCTTGTGATGCAAGGCGGTCCGTTTGCTCACGACAAGGATGGCAGCGTGTTTGGTAATCGGGAGCGCCTGCTGCCAAACCAAAAGCGCGGTTATTACCGGGAATACACGGTGCCCACGCCGGGCGCGAGCAACCGCGGCGCCAGGCGCATTGTGTGCGGAGGGCCGCCCAAGACGCCGGACGCCTGCTTTTATACCGCCGATCACTATGCGAGCTTTCGCAGGATCGCGCCCTAGGTCGAATGTTTATGTTAGTTGTTCAAGAAAGTGAAGGTGGAATGGCTATGCCACTTCGTCAAGACAAGGGGGCGCCAACCAGCCCCGCAGTAGAAACGCCATTGCGGGGGGTGCGCAGCAATATAGTGCAGTCGATTCGCGCCTTTAGGGTGCCGGAACTGCAAGACGCGGCTCAAACCCTGGGCCAGCATTTTCTCTACGCCAACCTGGCTAATGCCCAGACCAAACAGGAAGTGCTCGACCTGATTGGGCAGCAGTTCATGCTGTCGGCGCATGTGGGCAAGAATTTTGATGCCCTCTACGACGGCATCACCGATCCGCTGCATAAGTCTGGGCTGCAGCCCGGCTTTATTGTGGTGCTTGAACATATTCCGGCCCACGCCCGCTTTGACAAAGAAGCACGGGAGCAACTGCTCGATATCTTCAGAGACGCGTCGGATTTTTGGGGGGACCGAAAGATACCGTTCCGATGTTTCTATTCTTTTCTGTAGCCCGTTCTGCACAAACCAGCCAAGCAGAACGGGCGAACCAGGCAAAAGGTGATCTGACCAACACGTCCAGCGTCACGGGAATTGAGCTCAGTACCGAAACCGGGGAAAAAATGCCAACCGACAAGTTGTTGGATGTCTCGGCTCAGGCGCTGCGCATGAGCAGCCCCTTCAACTCAGCTTACTGGCTGACCGCAGCCTGAGTTCGGCTGCCCGGCGCTCAACCCAGCAGGCCCACCTCGGTGGGCCTTTTTTTCGGGCCATCGGCGCGGCTATGTTGGCTCGGTTTGGTCCTGAATCTGCCTGGCCAAGGCCAGGTAAGCCGGTACCGACACCTCTTCGGCGCGGCGCTGCAGGTCAAATTCACCGCCGAAGGCCCGGGCCTCCAGCCATCGGCCCAGGGTGTGGCGCAACAGTTTGCGGCGCTGACTGAATGCCACCTGAACCAGTTCGCTCAACACAGTGACCTGCAGGTGCAGGGGTGCGCTGAGGGGCACCATGCGCACAAAGGCGCTGTCGACTCGGGGCGGCGGTGCAAAAGACTGCGGTGGCACCATCAGGACATTCTCCATGGCATAGCGCCATTGCAACATCACGCTCAGACGCCCATAGGCTGCACTAGACGGTCGCGCCACCATGCGCTCGACCACCTCTTTTTGCAACATGAAGTGCTGGTCTTCGATGTGCGGGGCATGGTCCAGCAAATGGAACAAAATAGGTGTTGAGATGTTGTAAGGCAGGTTGCCAACCACCCTGAGCTTGCCCGCTGGCTGACCCGTGGCGAGGCTGGAAAAATCAACCTTGAGCACGTCTGACTCGATCACGGTGAGTTGCGGGCGCAGCCGCAGACGAGCAGCCAGGTCGCGGTCGAGTTCGATCACGCTGAGATGGCCCAGACGCTCCACCAGTGGCTGTGTCAGGGCGCCCAGACCGGGGCCTATTTCAACCATGGGTTGTCCGGACCGAGGAGCAATCGCAGCAAGAATGGCATCGATGATGCTCACATCGGTCAGGAAATGCTGGCCAAAACGCTTTCGCGCAATATGTTTCATGGGCTCAGCCGGCCTGGCGCGGCACAGGCGCTGTGGCCGGCCGAGGCGCACGCGCTCTACTGCGGCAATTCACGCAGTTCCACGTAGGCGCGGGCCCGCAAATCCTGGGCCCACAGCGGGAAGGATTCTTCGAGTTTTTTCTCCCGCAAAATAGCGCGCACCGCATCGCGCTGCTCGCGCAGGCTGGTCTCGACACGGCGCCGCTCCAGCACCTCGATCAGGTGGACCCCAAACCTTGACACCAAAGGCTCGCTGATCTGGCCTGGCGCCAGTTGGTTCATCACCTGCTCAAACTCGGGCACAAACATGCCCGGGCTGGCCCAGCCCAGGTCTCCGCCCTGGGCTGCGCTGCTGTCTTGCGAGTACTCCCGCGCCAACACCGCAAAAAAAGCCTGCCCGCCCAGCAAGCGCTGCCGCAAACCGGTCAGCTGCTCGCGCGCCTGCGCCTCGCTAAGCTGCGGGCCCGGGCGCAGCAGAATATGGCGGGCCCGGCTTTGGGTGACGGCCGCAGGCGGCATGCCAGGCAGTTGCAGCTCGATCAACTTAAGTATGTGAAAACCTGCCCCGGAACGCAGCAGTGCGCTGATCCCGCCCACAGCCAGTCCCGCACTTGCCTCGACAAACAGCGTGGGGTAGCGGGCTGCGGCACGCAAACCCATTTGTCCGCCATTACTGCGGTCTGCGGCATCCGAGCGTTCACGGGCCAGTGCGGCAAAGTCCTCGCCGGCCCGAGCGCGCCGCAAAGTCTCCTGCGCCCGGGCTTGCAAGCTATCGATCTGCTCGGGACTCGCATCATCGGGCACAGCCACCAGGATTTGCGCCAGGTTGATCTGCCGGCTTTGCGGGTCCTGGTTCGCCTGCGCCTCGCGCAGGTATTGGTCTATGTCGAGCTCTGAGACCCTGGCGCGTGGCTCCAGATCGCGCTCGCGCAAGCGGGTGAGGGTGATCTGGTCGCGCAAATTAGCCCTGAACTGCGCAAGCGGCATGCCTTCGGCTTTAAGTCGGCTGCGCAGCTCGGCCAAGTCGAGCTGGTTCTGGCGGGCAATGTTCTGTTCGGCCAGGTCTACCGCAGCATCATCCACCCGAATACCGGTCTCACGCGCCACCTGCAACTGCAGACGGTCGCTGATCAGACCGTCGAGCACCTCACGGGTGAGTGCGGCCCGCTCCGGCTGGGGGCGGCGCTGCTGCGCAATTTGCTGCTGCGCACGCTGCAACTCCAAGCGCAATTCATTGAAAGTAATGGGCTCGGTGTTGACAATCGCCACAATGAAATCAGCCTGTTGCTGTTGGCTATGCGCCGGCTGGCACAGGCTGATTGACAGCGCTAGGCTGATTGTTGTGAGGCGTAACATCTTCATGGCTGGATGATAGTTGTTGGAGCAGCGGGGTAGCAGGCTATTCCCGCAGCAATTGGTAGCCCGGAATATTGGTTTTGAGGACCTGAAGCGGGTTGGTCCCCAGCCGGGTGAACCCGACAAACTCGAGCTGGAACATGATGCGTTCATTGGCCGAGGTGCTGCTGGTCTGGATCCGCTCCAGCGCCAGGCGTCCCAGCCAGCAGCAGGCGTCGTACTCCAGCCCGAGCACGGTTGTCACCAGGCGGTTTTCGTTCAGGCTGTAATTGAGCCTGCCCACGCTGTACCAGCGCCCACCGCCTTGGCCACGGCCGGGTCCGAGGTTTTCGCCAAGGTCGCCCCATAGGTCATTGACCGGCCACTGCCAGCCCACATCAAATTGCTCGTTGATGTCGCGCTGGTAACGGTAGGCGGCGCTGATGACGCGGTACAGGCCGGGGTTGTAACGCACGCCGGCCGTGCCCCGAACCGCCAGCTCGGTTTTTGCATTGAACTGAAGCGCAGTGTCAAAAGTCCAGCGCGGGTCCCAGGTGACGGTGGTACCCAGCAACAAGTCGCTCAGCCGGTCCGACACCGCAGTACCACCGGGCAGAGTCACTTTTTGGTCCTCAAAGCGTTGCCGCTGGGCCAGGCCAAAGCGCATGAATTCTGCACCGCTGCTCGGATCAAGCAGGCGGCTCGTCACGCCCAGTGTGAGCAGATGGCTGTCGGAGATGCGGTCATTGCCGACGAAAGCATTTTCGGCAAAGATGGTGGCAAAGCTGAAGTCGTTGGCGCCAGAGTCGTAGTTGGGCAATTGACTCTGGTCGCGGTAGGGCGTATTGACATAAAAAGCCCGCGGCTCCAGGGTTTGGCGCAGCCCGCGCCCCCACAGCTGGGTGTCCCGCTCAAACACCAGGCCACTGTCAATGCTCAGGGTTGGCACCAGGCGGCTGGCACTGGCAGCGCCGCCTGGCAACGCGGCATCGAACTGGTAGCCGGTGCCATGCAGCTGAAACTTAGGCGTCACAAAGCCACCCGGCAGCAGCCAGGGCCTTGACAGTTGCACAGCCGCAAAACCCCGGTGTGCATTGGGCTGGAGGGTGAGCCGCTGCTCGGCATCAAAGCGGGTGTAATCGGCCTCCAGCGACATATCGAAACCCCGCACATCACCGAGCAGATAACGCGTGGCCAGTTGCGGCAGCCGGTTGTAAGGCGGGACGATGGGTGAGCTCACATCTTGCAGGGTCTGCCATTGCAGCGTGCGCAGGCTATTGGAGAAGCCGCTTTGCGACCAGCTCAGTGTGGCATCGTTGGCCAGCAGGCGCTGGGTCAAAGAGACATTGGAGCGCGTGAAGTCGCGCCAATAGTTGTCATCACTCACCCGGTTCACGCTCAGGTTCAGGGCCATGGCATCACCGCCCCAGGGGCGAGGCAAACTGCCCCGGTGGCTGCCCGTGAAGCCCCAGCGGGTCATGCTTCGCAGGGGGTCATCTGGCAACACCTCAAGCCGCAACTGGCCGGCGTAATCCTGTTCTAAATAACGAAACTCACTGCCAAGGTTGGCGCCGCGCTTGCTCATCAAGGTGGTGGTCAGGGTCGCGTCACGGTTGGGCGCGATGTTCCAGTAATAGGGCAGCATCAACTCGATGCCGTTGACATTGTCCAGGCCCGGGGTTGGCGGCAGGAGACCGGATTTTCGGCGCTCGGTCAGCGGAAAACTCAGGTAAGGAACCGGCAGCAAGGGCAGTTGCATGAAGCTCAGCACTGCGCCCTCAGCGGTGCCCGTCTCTTCCTCGTTGTCAATCCGGATGGTGGCCGCGCGCATGATCCAGTCGGGCAGCCAACCCGGGCCCGGTTGGCGCGCGCAGGTGGTCAGGCTGGCCTCGCGGATGACGGTTCGGTTCTCGCCCAAAAAGTCTATTCTTTGCGCCTCGCCGTGCGAATCGTTGACCGAGAAGGAATACCGGGGCTGGGTGAAAAAGCCCTCAAAGGATTCAAGCTTGAGTTCGAGTAAGGGCCCCTCGTACACATTACCGCCCCGGCTGATGTAAACATTTCCAATGGCCCTGGCCTGGTCGTCGGGCTGGTAATACTCCAGACGGTCGGCCCGAATCAGCGTGTCGCCACGGCTGAGTTGCGCGTCGCCCTCAATGACGGTGTCGAGATCGGGTCGCCCAGACAGGCGTTGACCGGTCACGATGACCGGCTGGGGACCCTTGGGCTTGACTGCCACCGCTCGCGCTGCGGCAAGGGGCGTGGCGGGCGGCTTGCTGGTTTGCGCATTGGCCTGCCCTGCTTGGTTGGCAAGCAGCAATACCAAGCAAGAGCACTGGCCCGTACGCCAGGCTTGGCGCGTGATTTCGTGCAGCAGGGCGGGCATCGGCAGCGTGGGGACAAATCGGGTGGTGGTGGGCCGCAGCGGCAGCGCTGAGCGACCGGGTTTGTAGAATGGATTATCCATGAGCCTCAACAGCACACCCGCGCCGGCAGGCAGCACCACGCCCTTATGGTCTGACCCACTGCGCGAAGCGGCATTCGGCCAATGGCTGGCGTCTTTGGCCACGGCCCACGGCTTGCACACCGGCTCGCTTCGTATCGCCTCGGCCGACGCAAGTTTCCGGCGCTATCTGCGCATTGACAGCATGGCCGGCAGCCACATCATCATGGACGCCCCGCCCGATAAAGAAGATTGCCGCCCTTTTGTCAAAGTGGCTCAGCTGATGCACGAAGCCGGCCTGCTGGTGCCCAAGGTGCTGGCCTGGGACGAGCCCAAGGGCTTCATGCTGCTGAGCGACCTGGGCACCCAGACCATGATGCAGGCCATCGACCCGGCCCAGCCGCAGGCCAATCTGGGCCTGTACCTGCAGGCGGTGGACGCCCTGGTGGATTGGCAGACCGCCTCACAACCCGATGTGCTGCCGCTCTACGACCAGGCCTTGCTGAACCGCGAACTGGCTTTGTTCCCCGAGTGGTACCTGAGCCGCCACCGCAGCCTGACGCTGGATGCCACCCAGCAAGGCACGCTGGATGCTGCCTTTACCACCATCATGACTCAGAACCTGGCCTGGAGCCGGGTTTATGTGCACCGCGACTTCATGCCACGCAACCTGATGGTGGCGGGTGACCGGCTGGGCGTGCTGGATTTTCAGGATGCGGTGTACGGCCCGATCACCTACGACGTGGCAAGCCTGATGCGCGACGCCTTTCTGAGCTGGGACGAAGACTTTTGCCTGGACATCACGGTACGCTACTGGGAGCGGGCACGTCAGGCCGGGCTGCCGGTGGGTGACGATTTTGGCGAGTTTTACCGGGGCGTGGAGTGGATGGGCCTGCAGCGCCACCTCAAGGTGGCCGGCATCTTTGCCCGGCTAACGCTGCGCGACGGCAAGCCGCAGTACCTGGCCGACACGCCGCGCTTCTTGGGCTACATCCGCGCCACCTGCAGCCGCTACCGCGAGCTCAAACCGCTGCTGCGGCTGCTCGATCAGGTCGAAGGTGTGGCGGCGGCCGGCGGCTATGCCTTTGGCCGGGTATAAGTCAGTGATGAGTCAAATCAAGCCACAGGCCATGCCCCGTTTTTATTGCCCGGCACCCCTGCAGCCCGATGCCCTGCTGAGCCTGCCCGCGCAGGCGGCGCGCCATGTGCAGGTGCTGCGGCTGCAGCCGGGCCAAACTCTGACCCTCTTCAATGGCGCAGGCGGCGAGTTTGAGGCCACGGTGACGCAGATGGGCCGCAGCGAGGTGCAGGTCTGCATAGGCGCCCACCAGCCACTGGACCGGACGGCGTGCCGCGCGGTCACGCTGGCCGTGGGCATGCCGGCCAATGAGCGCATGGATTGGCTGGTGGAAAAAGCCACTGAGCTGGGCTCGGCTGCCCTGCAACCGCTGATGACCGAACGCAGCGTGCTGCGCCTGAGCGGCGAGCGCGCCGAGAAAAAAGTGGCGCACTGGCACAGCGTGGCGGTGGCCGCCAGCGAGCAGTGCGGTGGTAACCGGGTGCCGCAGTTGCAGCCGGTCAGCACGCTGGCCGCCTGGCTGGCTAGCCTGCCAGAGGCGCCGACCGGCACCCGGCTGCTGCTGTCACTGCGGCCACCCGGTCTGGCACTGCGCGATGCGGCAGCGCAGCTGGCGCCTGACGCGCCTATCACCCTGCTGTCCGGCCCCGAAGGCGGCCTGAGCCCGGTCGAAGAAGAGGCCGCACTGGCGAGTGGCTTTATCGCTGTCAGCCTCGGCCAGCGTACGCTGCGCGCAGAAACCGCCGCGCTGGCAGCGCTGGCCGCGCTGCTGCTCTGAGGCTGTGCTAGCCGCTACCCGCCTGGAACCCCACCTCTCACCCGCACCTGTTTTTCCACCTCACCCGGAAGCCCCCCATGACCCAGTTTCGTCTGCCCTTCGCGTTTATCACATCGCCCGCCCCGGCCGGCAACGAAGGTCGCGGTGTTGTCGAGGCCGTGGTGCAGCAGGTCTTCGCACAGGTGCGCAGCCGCGCCGCAGCCCTGCGCCTCGAAACGGTGGCGGTTTGATGAGCCGGCCGCTCTGGTTGCTGGCCTTGTGCCAAGGCCTGTTCCTGACCAACAACGTGGTCTTCATCGCCATCAATGGCCTGGTTGGCCTGAGCCTGGCCCCGCTGGGCTGGATGGCCACCCTGCCGGTGATGGGCTATGTGGTGGGGGGTGCCTTGTCGACCAATTTGGTGGCGGCCACGCAGAGCCGCTTCGGGCGCAAGCGCTCGTTCCAGCTCGGCCTGCTGGTGGCGCTGGGCTCGAGCCTCCTGTGCGCCTGGGCGGTGTTTGACAAAAACTTTGGGCTGCTCTGCGCCGCCACCGTGGTGGCCGGCTACTACAGCGCCAATGGCAACCTGTACCGGTTTGCCGCCGCCGAACTGGCGCCACCCGCCTGGCGCGAAAAAGCCGTGTCGCTGGTGATGGCCGGTGGCTTATTGGGTGCGGTGGTGGGCCCCAACCTGGCCAACCACACCCGCACCCTGCTGGGCGTGCCCTTTGCCGGCGCCTACCTGGCCTTGGCCGGCGTGGCGCTGCTGTCGATGCTGCTCATGGCGCTGATCGACTTTCCGCCGGCACCCGTCAAAAAGGCTGGCGCAGGCGGGCGGCCCCTGCGCGTCATCATGCGCCAGCCGGTGTTTGTGGTGGCCGCGGCGGCCGGGGCGCTGGGCTATGGCGTGATGAACCTGCTGATGGCCGCCACCCCGCTGGCCATGCAGCAGTGCGGCCTGCCCTTTGGCGACACCGCGCTGGTGCTGGAGTGGCATGTGATCGGCATGTTTGCCCCCGGCTTTTTCACCGGCCACCTGATCAAACGGTTTGGCACGCTGCCCATCATGGGGGTGGGCGTGCTGCTGATGGCCCTGTGCATCGCCGTCGCCCTGACCGGGGTGGATTTGCATCAGTTCGTGGCGGCGCTGCTACTGCTGGGCGTGGGCTGGAACTTCCTGTTTACCGGCAGCACCACGCTGTCTATGCAGACCTACGCCCCCGAAGAAAAAGACCAGGCCCAGGGCGCGCTGAACTTCTTTGTCTTTGCCGTCATGGCGCTGAGCTCTTTTGGCTCCGGCCTGCTCGTCACTACCCAAGGGTGGGCGCTGCTCAACATGGGCTCCCTGCTGCCCGTCGCACTCATTGGCGCCGGCCTGCTGTGGCTGGCGCGCCACCAGCGGCGGGCGGCCTTGCTGGCGCGGCCGGCCTGAGCGCCATCGCCCCGGGCTGACACCGTATGAGCGCCTTGCCGCCGCCACTGCGCGATCCAGCGCCCATGCTGGCGCGGGCGCTGCGCGACTGGGGCGGCCAGCAGGACCTGTGGGTGTTTGGCTATGCCTCGCTGATCTGGCGACCCGAATTTGAGGCCGCCGAGCAGCGGGTGGCGCGGCTGCACGGTTACCACCGGGCGCTGAAGATGTGGAGCCGGGTCAACCGCGGCACACCGGATTGCCCCGGCCTGGTGTTTGCGCTGCTGAGTGGCGGCAGCTGCCAGGGCATGGCCTTTCGCATCCCCCTGGCACAGGGCGAGCAGGCGCTGCGCCAGCTGTGGCCCCGTGAAATGATCACCGGCGTCTATGACCCGAAATGGTTGCGTTGCCAGACCAGTAACGGGGTGGTGCGGGCGCTGGCTTTTACCCTGCCGCGCCACAGCCCCAACTACACGGGGGAGCTGCCGGCGGCGCGCTACCAGCAGATTTTTGCCCAATCCAGCGGCCGCTATGGCAGCACACTGGACTATGCGCGCCAGACCCAGGAGCACCTGCTGCGGCTGGGCATCCGGGACGCCACGCTGGCCCGCTTGCTGCGGCTGGTTGATGGTTGATGGCTGAGAGCTGAACGAGCCACGGGTGTCGCCGGCAACTGCGCCGGGATGGCCGTGCTGCCATTGCCTCCCTTACGACCGCGGCTTGATGTTCTCCGGGTCATAGAGCGGGTTGTAGCCCACGGCCGCGACCTGAACCGGATAGACATCCCCGAAGTATTGGATCTGCAACTCGCGCCCAATCTGGCAGTAGTCATGCGGCAGCCAGGCCAGGGCAATGTTCTTGCCGAGCGTCGGGCCGAAGGCGATGCTGGTTGTAAACGAGCGCCGGCCCTGTGCGTCGATCAGCGTGGCACCGGTGGCGGGGTCCATCACCGGCAGGTTGCCCAGCGGATAACGCGCCACACCGCTGCTGTCGATGTTGCTGGTCATGACCAGGGTACAGAGCGTGGCAGGCTGGTGTTCGCGCTCGCGGAACTTCAGGTGTGCGGCTTTGCCGTGGAAATCGGCCGCCTTCACCTTGGGCCGGGCCAGGTCGCATTCGAACAGGTTGTACTCGGTCAGCAGGTCGGCATTCTGCAGGCGCAGGCTCTTTTCCATGCGGCGGCTGTTGGCGTAAGTCTCCACGCCCACCGGGGTGACCCCCAGGGCGTGCAACGCATCCCACAAGGCCAGTCCGTCCTCGTACTTGAAGTGCAGTTCCCAGCCTTGCTCGCCCACGTAGGAGATGCGGAAGGCCAGCACCGGCACGCCTGAGATCTTCAGGTTGCGCAGGGCCACAAACGGGAAGTTCTCTTGCGTCCAGGCCTCAGGCTCGTCGGCAATTTTCTGGATGGTGGTGCGCGCGTTCGGTCCCCACACGCCCAGACAGCCGTAGTGCGTGGTGGTGTCGGTCACCTCGACCTTGGCACCCCGGTCCTGGGCCATGCGGCGGATCCAGGTCAGGTCGCGGTGGCCGGCATCGGCGCCGTCGACCACGCGGTAGTGGTCCTGCCCCAGCCGCAACACGGTGAGGTCAGCCCGCACGCCACCCTTGGCGTCCAGGAAGTGGGTGTAGACACCCTTGCCCACCGGCGTGTCCCCGCCGACCTTGGCCACACAGATGTACTCCAGCAGGTCGGCCGCATCAGGGCCTTCCACATCGATCTCGGCAAAGTGCGAGACATTGACCATGCCCACGTCTTCCGACATCTTGAGATGCTCGGCATTCGACACGCGCCAGAAGTGGCGGTTGTCCCACTCGTTGGCACGCACTGGCACCTTGTCGCCGTAGACTGCGAGCAGGTGCTCGTTGCTGGCATAACCATGGGCGCGCTCCCAGCCAGAGAGCTCCATGAAGTAGGCGCCGAGTGCCTTTTCGCGCTCGTAGAACGGGCTCTTGAAAATACCTCGCCCGGCGCTGTAGGGCTCGCGGTTGTGCACCGGCGGGTTGTAGATCTTGAAGGCGCCCTCGTAGCAGCGGTCGTGGATGTACTTCTCGTCCTGCTGGTAGGGGTAGGTGCGGGCTACGTCGATGCGGGCATGGTCGATGTGGGTGGTGCCGTCGGTCATCCAGTCGGCCACCAGCTTGCCGACGCCGGGGGCGTCTTTCACCCACACGGCCTCGGCGTACCAGAGGCCGCGCACCTTGGACGACTCACCGATCGAGGGGTTGCCGTCGGTGGTGACCTGCAACAGGCCGTTGAAGGAGTACTTCTCGTCGTAACCCAGCTCGGCCAGGATGGGCGTGAGCTCGATCGCCCGCTCCAAGGGCGCCATGATCTGCTCGAGCTCCAGGTCACGCTGCGACGGCGAGAGCCGTGCTTCTTCTTTTTCCAGCAAATCGCGCGGGTGGCACATGCGCGGGTTTTTCTCCTCGTAGTAGCCCCACTCGATCTGGCCACCTTCGGGCGTCTTGGGGTCCCCGGTATCGCGCAGGTAGGCCGAGTTGCCCTGGTCACGCAGCAGCGGGTAGCCAATGTCCTTACCAGTACCGGCAAACTCCAGGTAAGGTTTGAAAAAGGTGAGCGGGTGGTCCACCGGCATGATCGGCAGGTCTTCACCCGCCATCGCGGCAATCAGGCGCCCCCACAGCCCGGCGCACACCACCACGTGGTCGGCAGCGATATAGCCCTTGGTGGTCTCCACGCCCTGAATACGGCCGTTCTCGATGCGCAGGCCAGTACACGCCGTGTTGGCAAACGACATCAGCTTACCCGAGGCCACCGCGGCGTCCACCAGCTCGCCCGCCACCATCTGCGAGCGCGGCTTGACCAGGCCGGCGTCCGGATCCCAGAGGGCGCCCTGAATCATGCTTTCTTCGAGCAGCGGGAACCGGGCCTTGGCCTCGGCCGGGGTGATCATCACCACCCGGTTGCCAAAGGCCTTGCCCGAGGCGACACGGCGCTGGAGCTCTTGCATGCGCTCGTCATCCCCCACACGGGCCACTTCCAGGCCGCCAATGCGCTCGTAGCGTCCCAGCTTGTCGTAGAAATCGATGCTGTACTTGGTGGTGAAGATCGTCATCTGATCGTGCATCGTGTTGAAGCAGAAATCAGACGCGTGCGCCGTGGAGCCAACATCGGTGGGGATGGCGGATTTGTCGATGCCGACCATGTTGTCCCAGCCACGTTCAATCAGGTGGTGCGCCACCGAGGCACCCACGATGCCCCCCTGACCAATGATGACAACCTTGGCTCGTTCAGGAAATTTGGCCATGTGCGCTTGCTCCTAGGAAAATCGGGGGTGTGTACCGGATGTGCTGACATGCGCACACCCCCGCCGAACGTCGGCAGCCGCGCACAGTGTATTCAGGCCATGGTGGGCTGACGCTCCAATTGCGACTGCTGTTTTCAAAATAGCGCCGGGCTGCCGCGAAGGCATGGGCTGCCGCAGTTTGCCAAGCCGCGCCAGGTTGCTGCTTGCGGCCCGGGTCCTCTGTTCCAGTGCTTGAGCCAGACCGGGTCAGATACGGCGTTTGCGCAAGGCTTTATGCAGCAAACCGGGCGTCCAGCCAGGCGCGCAGCGCGGCCAGCACCTGGCTTCGGCCGGGCTCGGCCTCATTGAAAATCTCGTGGTACAGGGGCTCGAAGCACTGGCTGCTGAGCACCTGCGCCGGCGCAGCCGCCGCAAAGGCTCGGCTGCCGGCCGGGTTGACCAGTTTGTCGGCGCCGGCATAAAGCAGCAGGGTCGGCAGCACCCAGCCCGGGGCGGCGGCACGCACCGCCTCGCTGTCGTCGGCAATAAAGCGCGCCAGGCGCGCCGCAATGCGGTCGTGCACCAGCGGATCGCTCTGGTAGGCCGCCACCACCGCCGGGTCATGCGAGATCAGTCGGGCGTCCAGCCCGTTGCCGACGCGCAGGTTGGGCAGCAGGGCCGGCAGCACCGCCACCAGCAGTTTTTGCACCGGGTTCAAACCCGGGTCGAGCGCTGGCGACGACAGCACCAGCCCCTCAAGCGGGCGCCGCTGCAGGGCTACAAAGCGCGCTGCCACCAGGCCGCCCATGCTGTGGCCCAGCAGCAGCAACGGCTGGCCGGCCGCCATGCCGGCCCGGGTCTGGTCGACCACCTGCGCCAGGTCGTCCAGCAGCCGGGGGGCGCTGGGCAGCCCGCCGCGCGGGCCGTCCGAGGCACCATGGCCGTACTGGTCATAGGCACGCACGGCATAGCCCCATGTGTTGAGGTCCCGGGCCAGCGCGGCATAGCGGCCCATGTGTTCGCCCAGACCATGCACGAGCAGCACGGTGGCACTCGCCGGGCTGCCGGCCGGCAGCGGCCAGTCGCACAGGGCCAGACCTTGCAACTGCGAGCGTTGCCCTGCCGGTGGGGCCAGCGCCGGGTTCATGGCAGGCGGGCGATCACCTCGGCCACCGCCGCCGTGAGTTTTTTGGCGTAGGGCACCTGCAGGAATTCGTTGGGGCCGTGCGCGTTGCTCTTGGGGCCGAGCACGCCGCAGACCATCATCTGCGCCTTGGGGAAACCCTTGGACAGCATGCTCATCA
>BJGT01000014.1 GCA_014190675.1 Comamonadaceae bacterium
CGGTGACCACGTGCATGCGGTTGGGGTAGAGCACCAACAGTGTCTTGACATCGACTTTTCGGTTGGTGAATTTTTCTTGTCCCTTGGCCGCATCAAGCGCGGCGTCGACCATGGAGAAGGCGACATAAGGCTTGCCGCTGCCCACCAGGTTGAGGTTGTCGACCGAGCCGCCAGTCACCTCTGCGGTGGCCTGCATACCGGGCACATGCTTGGACAGGATATTGGCCAGGCCACCCCCCATCGGGTAATACACCCCCCCTGTGCCGCCCGTGGCGATAGAAATATTCTGGGCAAACACAGCCCCGGTGGCGGCAAGGCTCAGGGCACCAAAAAAATTGATCAGGCGCATAAAAATCTCCTGGAGTATGTTGAACCAATGGCCCGAGCATCACAGGCGCTGGGACGGTTTTCAATAGGGATTCACCCTAGTACTTGGTTTTGCCAGATTCAGCACACGAGCGCGCGCCCTGCCCAAGCCATACCAGCCAGCCTGGACAAGCCTTTTGCTTCAGCAAGGGCTGCCCAGGGGCGGTTGACTCAAGCCCCGCTCTTTACCCTCAGGCGCCAGGCATGCAGCAGCGGCTCGGTGTAGCCGCTGGGTTGGGCCAGGCCCTTGAACACCAGATCGGTCGCGGCCTGGTAGGCTTTGGAGCTGCCGAAGCGCCCGGCCATGGGCTGGTACAGCGGATCACCGGCATTTTGCTTGTCCACCACCCCGGCCATGCGCTCGAAGGTTTTGCGCACCTGCGCCTCTGTGACGATGCCATGCAGCAGCCAGTTGGCGATATGCTGGCTGCTGATACGCAGGGTAGCGCGGTCCTCCATCAGGCCGATGTTGTGAATATCGGGCACCTTGGAGCAGCCCACCCCCTGGTCGATCCAGCGCACGACATAGCCCAGAATGCCCTGCGCATTGTTGTCGAGCTCCTGCTGGCGCTCGGCTGCGCTCCAGTTTGGCGTGGCGCTGACCGGAATGCTCAGCAGCCCGTCGAGCAGGGCATCACGCTGTTTGCTGGCCTTGGTTTTTTCGAGGGTCTTTTGCACGTCGGACACCAGCACCTGGTGATAGTGCAGCGCGTGCAGCGTGGCGCCCGTAGGGCTGGGCACCCAGGCGGTGTTGGCGCCGGCTTTGGGGTGGGCAATTTTTTGTTCCATCATGGCCTTCATCAGGTCGGGCATAGCCCACATACCCTTGCCAATTTGCGCCCGGCCACGCAGACCACAACTCAAGCCGACCAGCACATTGCTGCGCTCATAGGCCTGGATCCAGGCGCTGGACTTCATGTCGCCCTTGCGGATCATGGGGCCGGCCTGCATGGCGCTGTGCATCTCGTCGCCGGTGCGGTCCAGAAAGCCGGTGTTGATAAAGGCCACGCGGCTGGCAGCAGCGGCAATGCAGGCCTTGAGGTTGAGGCTGGTGCGTCTCTCCTCGTCCATGATGCCAAGTTTGACGGTGCTGTCAGGCAGGCCCAGCATATGTTCTACCCGGCCAAACAATTCGGCGGCAAAGGCCACCTCGGCCGGGCCATGCATCTTGGGTTTGACAATGTAGATTGAGCCCTTGCGTGAGTTGCAAATTTGCTCGCCCGAGGCCAGCGCACCATGGCCCTGCAGGTCGTGCAGCGCAATGGTGGTGGTGAGCACTGCGTCCAGGATGCCTTCAGGAATTTCGCGCACCGCGCCCTGACTGTCGGTGTACAAAATGGCCGGGCTGTTCATCAGGTGGCCCACATTGCGTACAAACATCAAAGAGCGACCATGCAGCCGCACAGCCTTGCCCCGGCCCGCAGGCGGGGTGTAGAGCCGGTCCGGGTTCAGGCCACGGGTAAAGCTGTGGCTGCCCTTGC
Source organism: Comamonadaceae bacterium (assembly GCA_014190675.1). GTDB lineage: Bacteria > Pseudomonadota > Gammaproteobacteria > Burkholderiales > Burkholderiaceae_C > Rhodoferax. Next base: position 1,848 of record BJGT01000014.1, read on the forward strand.
GCACCTGCTCGGTCAAGCTGCCCTGCAAAATGCCCAGCCAGTTGCTGTAGGCCATCACCTTGTCCTGCGCATCCACCACGGCCACCGAATCTTCCAGGTCCATGATGGTGGACAGTGCAGCTTCAAGCACAAGGTCGCAAACGCCAGCCGGGTCGGCAGCGCCGATTGGCGTGGCGCGGTTGATGATGATGTCCAGATGCAGGCCATGGTGCGCCAGCAGCACCGAAGACGGGTTCTTGGCATCGCCTTGGTAGCCCACCAGCTGGCTTCCATCGGCCAAGCCGGTCTTGCTGCCGTTGGCCAGTTTCACCAAGAGCTGGGCGTCCTTGATGCGGTAGCCCACTGAGTCCGTGTGCGAGCCCTTGCGCAGCGGCGCAGTACGGTCCAGCACATGGCGCGCATAATCAATCACTTTGGCTCCGCGCCCGGGGTTGTAGCCGCCTTTTTTGCCAACTTTCTCGCAGCCGGGTGTCTCGGCGATCAGGTCAGCGCCATACAAGGCGTCATACAGGCTGCCCCAGCGCGCGTTGGCGGCATTGAGCGCATAGCGGGCATTGAGCACCGGCACCACCAGTTGCGGCCCGGCCTGCTTGGCGAGTTCGGCGTCCACCTTGGAGGTGCTGATCTTGACCTTGCCCGGCTCAGGCACCAGGTAGCCGATGCGCTGCAGAAAAGCGCGGTAGGCCGGCATGTCCTGGATCGGGCCGGGATGGGCGCTGTGCCACTGGTCAAGCGCCGCCTGCAGCCGATCACGCTCGGCCAACAGGGCGATGTTTTTGGGCGCCAGATCGGTCACGATGGCATCAAAGCCCTTCCAGAAGCTCGACGGGCTGATGCCGGTACCAGGCAACACCCGGTCTTCAATGAAATGGTGCAGCTCGGTGGCCACTTGCAGGCGGTGCGTGGTGGTGCGGTCGGTCATGGTGTCAAACCTTCGTCAATAGGGAAAGCCGGAAAGCATCTGCCGGCAGCGGCCTCACCGGTCCAGCCGCCCTGGCTTCGCAGCAACGCAGCGCCACAGCCAAGCAGAGGCAGATTTCTGTGGGGTTTGACTGTATTGGATACCAAGGCGGTCATTAACTACCGAAAAATTACATTATCTATGACAAAAATGAATGTAATCTAAGCTTTGGGTCCCGATTTAGCCGTTGCACAATCTCTGCATGACGACTGAGCAAATCAGCAACCCCACCCTGGCACTCACCGGCCTGCGCGTGGTGGAGTTCACCCACATGGTGATGGGCCCGACCTGCGGCATGGTGCTGGCCGACCTGGGGGCCGAGGTGATCAAGGTGGAGCCGATCGAGGGCGACCGCACCCGGCATTTGCTGGGCGCCGGTGCCGGTTTCTTCCCCATGTTCAACCGCAACAAGAAGAGCATTGCCATTGACCTGCGCCAGCCCGATGGCGCAGCACTGGCGCGGCGCTTGGCAGCCAGCGCCGATGTGGTGGCCGAGAACTTCAAACCCGGCACCATGGCCAAGTACGGGCTCGATTACGCCTCGCTCAGCCAGACCGACCCGCGCCTGATCTATGTCAGCCACAAAGGCTTTTTGCCCGGCCCCTACGACCACCGGACGGCGCTCGACGAAGTGGTGCAGATGATGGGCGGCCTGGCCTACATGACTGGCCGCCCGGGCGACCCGCTGCGTGCCGGCAGCAGTGTGAATGACATCATGGGCGGCATGTTTGGTGCGATCGGTGCCATGGGGGCGCTGATCCAGCGCGGCATCACCGGCCGGGGCCAGGAGGTGCAGTCTGCGCTGTATGAAAACAATGTGTTTTTGGTGGGCCAGCACATGCTGCAGTACGCCATCACCGGCCGCGCTGCCGCACCTATGCCAGACCGCATTTCCGCCTGGGGTATTTACGACATCTTCACAGTCAAGGACGGCGAGCAGATCTTTCTGGCCGCTGTCAGCGATACCCAGTGGCTGACCTTTTGCGACGCCCTGGGCCTGGCCGATCTGCGCGATTTGCCGCAGTACGCCAGCAACAACCTGCGGGTGCAGGGCCGGGCCAGCTTGATGCCGGTGTTGCGCGAGCGGCTGGGCAGCTGGCGTGCGGCCGAGCTGGCGGCGCTGTTTGAGCGCGTGGGCCTGCCCTTTGCGCCGATTCGTCGGCCCGAAGAGTTGTACGACGATGAGCACCTGCGCGCCACCGGCGGCCTGGCCGACATCACCCTGCCCGACGGCGAGCGGGCTGGCCAATCCGTTGGCACAGCGCTGTTTCCTTTCACCATGGGCGGGCAGCGCCTGGGTGTGCGCCTGGACCCGCCAACCCGAGGGCAGCACACCACCGAGCTGCTGGCTGCGCTGGGCTACGAGGCCCAGCAGATCGCCGACTTTCTGGACCGCCACGTGGTAGCCTGAACCACCCAACCCTCACGCCGGACCTGAACAGACCGCCATCGATCGCGGTTGCCACGGGGATGCCAGCCGCATCTCCCGTCATCCCCGGCTTGGCCTGCAGATAGATGGCGTCCTTAGAATGGGCGCCTCAAAAAAAATTTGGAGAATCCATGAAAACCCTGAACGTCTTGAAGAATGCTGCCCATGCGGTGGGCGTGGCCCTGTTACTGCAGGTCCCGGCCCAGGCCCAAACTGAATGGCGGTTCAACAACAGCTACCCGGCCTCGCGCCCGGAGTCGGCGCAGATCCGAACCTTTGCGGCCGATGTGGAAAAACGCACTGCCGGCAAGCTCAAGATTTCTGTCTCCGAGGGTGGTGCCCTTGGCCTCAAGGATGCCGATGCCATGCGCTTCATGCAGACCGGCACGCCCGAGCTGGGCTTCATCTGGCCCCCGTTTCTGGGCCGTGACGCGCCCGCCCTGGCCAATATTTATGTGTATGGCCTAGTGGCGAATGCCGATGAGCACCTCAAAGTCCTGCCGGCTCTGAAGTCGGTGCTCAAGGAAGGGATCGCCAAATGGAATATCGAGGTTCCGGGTTTCCTCGGCTTCTCGATCGTGGACGCCGCGCTGTTTTGCCGCGAGCCTGTCAAGACGCTGGAAGAGCTCAAAAAGAAGAAGCTGCGGGTCGGTAGCCGTGAGCAGGTGGAAACCTTCAAACGGCTGGGTGTTGCCGCCCAGATCGTGCCGCAAAACGAGCTGTATGCGGCACTACAAACAGGGGTGGTGGATTGCGCCCTGTACGCGCCACGATTTGCCAACTCCATCTCCCTGCAGGAGGTGGCCAAGCACGTTACCCCCACTGGCTTCCCGTTCCCGCCGGCGCCCTACGCCCTGTTGGCCCACAAAGCTAAATGGGCCGCCTTGCCGGCAGACCTGAAGAAGGGCTTTCTGGACGCGGTGACAGAGCTCGAACGCGTCAGTTTCAATTTCGATGCCGACACGGCGACCGAGGCCGCCTCGCGTGACAAGTTGCAGAGCCAGGGTGTGACCTACCACCCAGCCCTGCCTGCGGCCGACAAGGCGGCGATCCGCCGGTCTGCCCTCGAGACCTGGGACGTGATGGCCAAGGAAACCGGCGCCGATGCCATTGCCTACCGCCAGAAGGTACTGGACGCCCTGCCGAAATGATGGCGCAGCCGCCGCTGAGCCCGGCGACTTGGGTGGCCGCTCTGGAGCGGCTCTGGCGCAGCTTGGCATTGATGCTGGCCATGGTCGGGGCCGGTGCCCTGGCCGGCATCTTTGTGCTGGTGCTGGGGGCCGTGGTGATGCGCTACGGCTGGGGTCGCCCGCTGGCCCTGACCGAGGAGCTGTCTGGCCTGCTCATGACCATAGCCGTTTTTGCGTTGCTGCCGATCACGGTGCTCAACGAGCTCAACATCCGCGTCAGCCTGGCCAGCGAGCGCTTGCCGCCGCGCCCCAAGCGGCTGCTGTTTGTGCTGGGGCAGTTCGTGCTGCTGGCTTTTGCGGTGGTCTTTGTCCAGCACGCTTGGGCCATCAGCGCCTTCACTGCGCAACTCAAGCTGATGTCTGAGCAATCGCGCCTTCCACTGGCGCCCTTCCTGTGGCTTGCCACGGCGTCCATGGCGCTGACCGGCGCCATTGCCTTGTGGCGTGCTTGGCAACCCTATTCGGGTGATGCCACACCGGAGGTCATGGTATGAGCTGGAGCTTGATGGGGCTGTTGTTCTCGGCCAGCATCCTGTCGGGTGCGGTGCTGGGCGCTGCCTTGGGCCTGACCGGTTTTGCCATTTTGCATTTCATGGGAGGCGGTGCAACACAGCTGGGGGTGCAGGCCGTTTTCAACGTCTTTGGCGAGTTCACCCTGACCGCCATTCCCTTGTTCATCCTGCTGGGCGATGTGCTGGTGGCCAGCGGCTTGGCGGGCGGCGTGTACCGTGCCCTGTCGCCGTTGTTTGCCCGTGCCCGTGGCGGCCTGTTGCACACCAATATTGCGGTCTGCACTGTGTTTGGCGCCGTCAGTGGCTCGTCCATGTCAGTGTCGGCGGCCGTAGGTGCTGTGGCTTACCCCGAGTTGTCCCGGCGCGGCTATGCGCCGCGGCTGGTGGTGGGCACCCTGGCTGCTGGCGGCACGCTCGGTCTGCTGATACCGCCCAGCCTGTCGCTGCTGATTTACGGCGCCCTGACCGACACCTCGATCGGCAAATTGTTTCTTGCCGGCGTGCTGCCCGGCCTGCTGATGGCGCTGATCTTCATGACCTACGTCGAATGGTCGGCCCGGCGCCACCCGAATGAGGTGCCGCAGGAGCAGCCGCAGCCCTGGGGGCCGACCCTGCGCGCGACCCTGGCACTGTGGCCCATTGCGGTGCTGATCCTGTCGGTGCTGGGCAGTCTGTTTGCGGGTATCGCCACCCCGACTGAATCGGCTGCTGTGGGTGTGGCGGCCGCGACCCTGCTGGGTTTTACCATGGGCGACCTCAATTGGAGCCGCTTCCTCAAGACCTTCATGAACTCGGCCCGCACCTTTGCCGTCATTGCATTGGTCTTCATGGGGGCGGTGATTCTTGCTCAGTCCATCAGCGTGTTGCAGATACCGCAAAAATTGCTGGCCAGCATTGCCTCGGTGGGTCTCTCGCCCTTGTTGATGTTGGCCCTGGTGATGGTGATCTATCTGCTGCTGGGGATGGTGTTCGACGGCCTGTCGATGATGGTGATGACCTTGCCGGTGGTGTTTCCACTGCTGACCGGGTTGGGCTTTGACGCCGTCTGGCTCGGGGTGGTGGTGACCATGATGATCGAGATCGGCATGCTGACACCGCCTGTGGGCATGAACCTGTTTGTGTTGGTGGGCATCAGCAAAGGCAAGGTCAGCCTGGGCGATGCGGCCCATGGCGCCCTGCCTTTCTGGCTGCTGCTGTTGCTGGGGGTGCTGCTGCTGACCTGGCTGCCCGGCATTGCAACCTGGCTGCCCGGTTTATCGTACGCCTGAGAAAAAGGAAACCATGAGTGATGTCAATCGGGCCCGCGCCCAGCGCCTGCTGGGCGCGCAACAGCTAGACGCTGTGGTGGTGTCCAAACCTGAGAGCTTCACCTGGGCCACCGGGGCACCGGCCGGGGTTGCCGCGTTTTTTCGACGCGCCGGCGCTGCGATGGCGCTGATACCGACCGCCGCCTCTGCGCCGTTGGCAGCGGTTTGCACCGAGCTCTTCGCTGCGCCGGCCCGCGCGGCCCTGGGGCCGGCCCAGGTTCACACCCACCCGGATTGGGTGGAGACCGCCGATATCCGGCCCTGGCTTGACACCGACCTGGGCGCAGCCGAGCTGGTTGAAAGGGCCTTTTCTAAGGCATCTCGTCCGGTCGGGTTTGAGCGTCCCGCGGCGTTTGACGCGCGGCAGGCCTTCCTGGCGTTGGGCGATCTCTTGAAGGCGCGCGGCCTGTCCCGTGCCCGGATCGGCCTTGATCTGGATTTTTGGCCGGTGGCTGATTTTGAGTTGCTCAAGGCCGTGCTGCCACGGGTGCAATGGCGCGATGCCAGCCAGGTGCTCGGGCAGATCAAGGCCGTCAAATCGCCGGCTGAGATTGCCCGGCTAACCCAGGCGGCGCTGATTGCCGAAGCCGGCATGCACCACGCCTTGGCGGCCGTGCATGAGGGCATCCACCGCGACGCCATTGCTGCGGCCTGGCGTGAAGGCGTTGCGCTTGAGACGCAGCGCTTAGGCGTGACGCTCAGCGGTCAATGGGAATACACCACCGTCGGGCCGCTGCCCTGGGCCGGGGGTGCCTGCTTGCAGCGTGGCGACGTGCTCAAATTTGATGTCGGCTGTGTGGTGCAGGGCTACAGCTCGGACAGTGGCCGCACCTACACCCTGGGCCCGGCCAGACCGCGCACGCGCGAGATCATGGCTGCCTTGAGTGACGCTTTTTCAGCTGGGCTGGAGGTCCTCAAACCCGGGCATCTGATGCGCGAGGTGCATGCCAGGGCGACGCAGGCCATGCAGCGTGCCGGATTCAGCCGGTTCAGCCGCGGCCACTTTGGCCACAGCCTGGGGCATGACACATTTTGCGAGGTCCCGCCCTTTTTGTCGGCCCAGGCCGACGAGCCGCTGGAGGCCGGGATGGTGCTGGCATTCGAAACCCCGTTTTATGTCGATGGCGAGGGCGGCTTCATCATTGAAGACCAGTTCCTGATCACCGCGCAAGGCGCCCAAGCCGCTTGGTCGCTGCCGCGCGAACTGGGCTGCCTGCCCCTGTGACCAACCCCGCCCCGCCAGCCCCGGCTCAGGCATCCTCAAAGCGGTAACCGACACCGTAGACCGAGCTGATGCCGGCCTCGCCGGTGCCGGCCAGTTCCAGCTTTCTCCGCAGGTTTTTGATGTGGCTGTCAATGGCGCGGTCGCTCACGTCGCGCAGGTCTTCGTGCACGGTGTCTAGCAGCCTGGCACGGGCAAACACCTGGCCCGGGCGGGACATCAGCAGACGCATCAGTCGGAACTCCAGCGGCGTCAGCGGCAGCGGCAGCCCACGCCACAGGATCTGCTGGCGCCCCTCATCAAGCGCAAAGGCCGCTGGTGCCAACCCCGTGGCAAGCCGGCCCTCGCTGCGGCGCAGCAGCGCTTTGATGCGGGCCACCACCTCACGCGGGCTGAAGGGTTTGCAAACATAGTCGTCTGCGCCGGTGTCGAGGCCCAACAGCCGGTCGATTTCGTCGACCCGAGCGGTGAGCATGATGATGGGCACAGCCGAAAACGCTCGCACCGCGCTGCACACTGAAATCCCGTCAAGGCCGGGCAGCATGAGGTCCAGCAGGATCAGGGCCGGCGCCTGCTCTCGCACACTCGTGACCGCGTCCAAGCCATTGCCGCACTGTGCTGTGGCAAAGCCATGCATGTGCAGGTAGTTGGCCAGCATATCGGCGATTTTGAGGTCGTCTTCAACAATAAGAATGGTGCGCGGTGCAGCCGGGGATGGCTGCGGCCGCTCGGGCGTCTGTGGTCTCATGCGCCGGCCTGTTTGCGCTCGGCCGTTTGCGGCTGCAAAGGCAGCGCCACTTCGATGGTCAAACCGCCCAGGGGCGAGGGATTGGCCTGGACTTTGCCCTGGTGCGCCTGCACGATGGCGCGCACGATGGACAAGCCCAAACCACTGCCGTGCTGGCCCGTGCGGGTGCGTGCGGTGTCGAGCCGGAAGAGCGGCTCAAACAGCCGGTGCAGGTGTTCGGCCGCAACCCCTGGGGCACTGTCTTCAACAGTCAACAAAACCATCTCCTGCTGCAAGCGCCAGTGCACCTGAATTTGCCCGGGGGCGTTGGTGTAGCGCAGGCTGTTTTCCAGCAGGTTTGACAGCAGTTGTTCGATACGGCCCCAGTCCCAGTGGGCCACCAGCGCTGGCGCGCCTGCTTTAAAGAGCAGGCTCAGGCCCAGCTGGGTGGCGCGGGTCTCAAAGCGTCTGGTCATGCGCGCCAAGGCTTCGCTGACATCGCCTGCGGCAAAGGAGCAGCTGAGCTGGTTGATATCGGCCATGGACAGCATGTGCAGGTCATCCACCAGGCGGGTGAGTTGCGCCACCTCTTCGCGCAAACTGGCCATGACGCCAGGCGTGGGCGCACGTGCACCGTCTTCAATCGACTCCATCTCTCCGCGCAATACTGACAGCGGCGTACGCAGTTCGTGCGAGATCTGGGCGATCCAGTGACGCCGCGAGGCCTCCATCGCGCCTAGCGACAACACCATGGCATTCACATCGGCCAGCAGTTCATCGATCTCCACGGCGCCTCGGCCCACTGCAGCTACATCGAGCTGCACCCCGGGCTCGCCGCGCGCGATGCGGTGGGTGGCCTGCTGCAGTTGACGCAGTGGCCGGCTCCAGCGGCCAGCCACCCACCAGGCCGCCAGCACGGCCAGCGCGATGGTTGTCAGGGCGGCCCACAAAAGGCCGGTGTACTGGCGCTGCAAAAAGCGTGCATCAAGCCCATCAGGCACGGCCTCAATGCTGAGCTCGACCGATGCGACATCGGCGCCACTCACCACCACGGCCCGCACCAGACGCCGCGCATCCAGCGGCTGGGGCCGGCCTGCCAACCACTCGCCTTGGGCATCGCGAACCACGATGCGCTCGCCCAAGCTGCCACCGGGTCCACCCGGTGGTGGCGGTCTTCGCACGCGACCTGGACCCTCGCGCGGTGGCGGTGGGGGAGGAGGCGGCATGGTGGACCAGCCAGGAGGTTCTCGCTCAGGCGGCGGCCGGCGCAGTGGGGGCCCATCGCGCGCGCCGAGGTCATAAAACTCGTCGACCAGTTCGCGCAGTGCCTGCCGATCACCCTGGAGCCAGGCCATGCTGGGGTCGGCTACCGCGCGGCGCTCGACGAGTTGCACAAAGCGGGTGAGCTGCTCCTCATCGCGCAGGCGCATGTAATCAACAAAACCGCTGCGCAAGTTCCACAGGCTCAGACCGCCAACCAGTGCCACGGCCAGCACCACAGCGGCGGCGAGCAGCAGGGAGAGTTGGTGGGCAATTCGCAGTTGCACAGGCGCTATCTTAGGCCGGTGCGGCAGGCTCAGGGAGGGCCGACCCGGTAGCCGTCGCTGAGGGTTCGCAAAAAGGCCACGATGGCGTTGATGTCGGGCTCGCTGAGGGCCGGGCCCGAGGCCGCAGGCCGGTTGAATGGGGCTTTGACCACCTCGATGTTGTCAAGGTATTTGGCCGGCAAATCATTGCTCAACGCCTGGCCGTACCAAAACTGCGGGTTGCTGTTTCGGGTTGAGTAAAACCGCAGTACCGTAGGCAAATCTTTGAAAAATCCATTGTGCATGAAGGCCGGTCGCTCAGCCACGTTGCGCAGTGTTGGCATGCGGAATTTGCCGCAGAAATTCTCAATCGTCAGGCCCGGCATCACGGTGCTGGGCAAGCTCGGGGGCGTGCGCTCTGGCCCGCACAGGCCCAGGTCAAAAAAGGCTGGGTCAGAATTTTTCGGGATCGCTGGGTTGCGCGGAATGCCATTGGCATAGAAGGTGAACTCAGAAAACGGCGAGTCTTCCGGCTTGCCACTGGCCGGGTTCATCAAATGGCAGGCCACGCAGTTGCCTTTGGCCGGGTCCATGAACAGCGCCATGCCACGCGCCTCGGTCTGGTTCAAGGTGGTCTGACCACGCACCATGGCGTCGTATTTAGAGCTGAAGGGCTGCAATCGAGCCCGCTCAAAGGCCGCAATAGCCAGTCCGATGGCATTGAATGCGGCATCGGTGTTGGCAAAAATAGTATTGCCAAACTCCTGCCGGAACAACTGTGCATAGGCCGATGCGGCGATCTTGTCTACGACGCTCTTGCGGCTGGGGTTGTTCATTTCCAAGGGGTTGAGCAGGGGGCCCAGGGCCTGCAATTCAGCAGAATCGGCGCGGCCGTCCCAAAACAGCCCGCCGACTGCCTCGGTTTCGCCGTTGGCAGTCACAAAAGTCAGGGGCGTGGGAACCAGCCCCAGGTAGCTGTTAGTCATGGCATTGCGCAGGCCAACCGAAGCCGGCCTGCTGCCCACGGCCACGCCGTCACGCCCGCCGTGGTTACCGGCAAAACCCATGTTGGCCTGGTGGCAGGCCGCGCAGGCAGTGCCGCGTGGCTCGGAAAGGTTGTCGTCAGTGAAGATGCGTTGGCCGAGTTCGGTACGGTCGCCGACCAGCACCCGGTTGCCCTGCGCCCGGTTAGCAGCCGCGGCAATCTCTGGATCAACCGCAGTCTCGGCGCCACCGCCGCAGGCACTCAACAACAGGGACATGGCCAAGCTCAGCAGCATTTGGCTTGCCCCGAGTTTGGGCCGAGGGCGGGTTTCAAGGCAAGAAGACATGGCGGGATTCCTCAGGTTGGAAGCAGCAGGCGCCGCATGGGTGCACTGTGCTGGCCAACTGTGGAGGAACTGTGGAGAACACCGGGTATTCACCGCCCGCTTACAAGCATTTACAAGTCTTTACACCTCGCTGATCGGGGACTCTGGCTGGCTCAAGGGCCGCCATGGGCCGGGGGTGCCTGCTCTGCGAAGCCGGTCTGTAACTCGTAGGCGTGGGCGATTCGGTACAGGGTGCTTTCCGCAAAGGGGCGCCCAATGAGTTGAAAGCCGCAGGGCAGGCCATTGGCGGTGGCGCCGCCCGGCACTGCCAGGGCTGGCAAACCCAGCACATTGACCGGGCGCATCAGGCGGGTGATCTCATTGAGAATGCGCATGGTGGTGGCGCCTCCCGAGACATCAACCTCAGACAGGCGTGGCACCTCCATCGGCAGCACCGGCGCCAACAAGGCGTCGCATCGGTCAAACACCTTGGCACAAAAATTTCGCAACATCGGCCCGCGCAGCCGCTGCGCCTGGGCAAAGGCCTGGGCGGTGACCGCCAGCGTGCCTTGGATCCTGCCTCGGGTTTGCGGCGTGTAGCGCTGCGGGCAGTCCCGCATCCAGGCGCCGTGGATGGCGAGCACATCGCCCCAGGTCAAGAAAAAGCCGGCCGCGTTGATGGCGTCCAGGTCTGGCATATCGATCTCCACCACCGTCAGGCCCAAGCCGCGCAAGACTGCGCGCACGCGGTCCAGGCAGGCAACAACCTCGGGCTCCAGACCCCGGTCAAAATAGCCCCTGGGTATGCCGATGCGCAGGCCCTTGACCGGGCCTTGCAGTTGCCCGAGGTAATCGGGCACCGCTTGCTGCGCGGTGGACGGGTCGCGCGGGTCATGGCCCGCAATGACTGACAACATCAGCGCGTTGTCGGCCACGGTACGGGTTAAGGGGCCAACCGTGTCAAGCGACTGCGACAGGGGCATGGCGCCGGCGCGCGAGACCAGGCCGAAGGTGGTTTTCATGCCCACCAGCCCGCAAATTGCGGCGGGCAGTCGCACCGAGCCTGCGGTGTCCGAACCCAAGGCGCCATACACGACGCGGGCGGCCACCGAAGCGCCCGAGCCGCTCGATGAGCCACCGGTGATGTAGTCGGTGTTCCAAGGGTTGCGAACATCGCCCAAAAAAGCATTCTGGCCGGTCGGACCATAGGCAAATTCAGTCATGTTGAGCGTGCCAATCTGAATGGCCCCGGCGGCGTCCAGGCGCGCGAGTACGCCAGCCGTGGTGGGTGCCACCCAGTGCTGGCGGATTTCGCTGCCGCAACTCGAGACCAACCCGGCACGGTAAAACATGTCTTTGTGGGCCAGTGGCACGCCATGCAAAGGCCCGCGCACCACGCCGCGTGCGATATCAGCATCGCATTGCCGGGCGGCTGCCAGTGCGGTGGCTTCATCCAGACGCACAAAGGCGTTGAGCTGGGCCTGCGTGGCTTTGGCGGCGGCTATCGCCGCCTGGGTCAAGTCAAGTGACGAGGCCTGGCCACTGCGCAGCGCCAGCGCTGCTGCCACCAGGCTGGCCGTGGCAGCAGCCGGGGGTGGCGCCATCGGCCCGGCGGCTGGCGCATCAATCGGCGGCGGTGCGCGGTTCTCTTCTAGGGCAGCATACAGAGACAGGGTGTCTACATCAAAATCGAGCTCGGCGCTGGCGCGCTCAAGTGCGGCGTAAGCCGGTGCCGCCACCGCAGCGATTTCTGCTGCTCGGGTGTCGCTGACGGCCCAGCCGATCCGCTCGGCCTGGCGCAGGATGTCGGCCACTGTCACGGCAGCTTGGTTCATGGTGTGCAGCGTCGAAACGCCCAAATGAAGATGCTCTGCGTTATACCACTCGCCCCCCGGCCGGCTCAGGGCGGCGCCGCATAATCCAAACCCATGGACAAACTCAAGCAACTTAGCTCGTTTGTTTCGGTGGTCACCCGGGGCAGCCTGAGCGCAGCCGCCCGGGCCGAAGGGCTGGCACCCGCCATCATGGGCCGCCGGCTCGACGCTCTGGAGGAACGCCTGGGCGTCAAACTGCTGGTACGCACCACCCGACGCATCACACTGACCCACGAGGGCAGCGCGTTTTTGGAGGACTGTCAGCGCCTGCTGGCCGACCTGGCCAGTGCCGAGGCCAGCGTGTCGGCTGGCGGGGTCAAGGCCAGCGGTCACCTCCGCATCACCGCACCTGCGGGTTTCGGGCGGCGCCATGTGGCGCCCCTGGTGCCGCGCTTTCGAGAGCTGCACCCCGAGGTCACGATCTCGCTCAACCTGAGCGACCGGGTGGTAGACCTGGCTGGCGAGGCTGTGGACTGTGCGGTTCGGTTGGGCGACCTGCCCGACTCGTCGCTGGTGAGCGTGCGCCTGGCAGACAACCGGCGCCTGTGTGTGGCCACGCCGGGCTATTTGCAGCGCTGCGGGCGGCCGCAGCGGCCGCAGGACTTGGCCCGCTTTGATTGCCTGAGCCTCTCCAGCGATGCCTCGCAAAGCCGCGGCTGGGCGTTCCAGGTGGGACGGGGCGAAGGCAGCGAGTTGGTGCACATCAGGCCCGCTGGGCCGCTGGATTGTTCTGACGGGCAAGTGCTGCATGACTGGTGCCTACGGGGTCTGGGCATCGCCTGGCGCAGCACCTGGGAGGTCGAAGCCGAAGTGGCAGCCGGCACGTTGGTGTCTATTTTGGAAGAATTTGCTGCGCCACCCAACGGCATTTATGCGGTTTTTGCCCATGCCAAGCACTTGCCGCTGCGGGTGCGGCTTTGGATCGACTTTCTCAAACGCCACTATGCCCAGGCGGGCTACTGGCAAGGGCCCTGAGGCGGGTGCTGCGACTGGCGCAGGCGGTCGGCCGCTTAAAATCGCGCCATGCAAATTGTCAAACAACAGCTGCTCGATGCGCTGGCACAAGCACTTGAGGCGCTGAGCCCGGGCGCTGGGGCCAAGGCGGTTTTTGAGTCGCCCAAAGTGCCGGCCTACGGCGACCTCGCAACCACCGCCGCCATGCAACTGGCCAAGCAGCTCAAACTCAACCCCCGCCAGCTCGCCGAAACCCTGCGCGCCAAGTTGCTTGAGAGCCAGCCCTACCAGCGCTGGACCGAGGCCCTGGAGATCGCCGGGCCAGGTTTTATCAATATCCGGCTGACGCCTGAGGCCAAACAACAGGTGCTGCCTGCGGTGCTGGCACAGGGCGCCGAATTTGGCTGCCAAACCGCCAGCGGACACAAGATGATGGTCGAATTTGTGTCAGCCAACCCGACCGGGCCGCTGCACGTGGGCCACGGGCGCCAAGCCGCGCTGGGCGATGCAATTTGCAATCTGTACCAAACCCAGGGCTGGGAGGTGTACCGCGAGTTCTATTACAACGATGCCGGCGTGCAGATCAGCACCCTGGCCACCAGCACCCAGCTGCGCGCCAAGGGCTTTAAGCCAGGCGACCCCGAGTGGCCAGAGCAGGCTTACAACGGCGAATACATCGCCGATATTGCGACGGATTTTTTAGCCAAGAAAACCGTGACCGCTGACGACCGCAGCTTCACGGCCTCGGGGGATGTGACAGCACTCGATGATTTGCGCGAGTTTGCCGTGGCCTATTTGCGCCACGAGCAAGACCTTGACCTGCAGGCCTTCGCTGTCAAGTTTGACAACTATTACCTCGAAAGCAGCCTCTACCGCAGCGGCCGGGTCGACGACGCCGTGCGCCGGCTGCAAGCCGCTGGCAAAACCTATGAACAGGATGGCGCGCTGTGGCTCAAGTCGACCGACTACGGCGACGACAAAGACCGGGTCATGCGCAAGGGGGACGGCAGCTACACCTACTTTGTGCCCGACGTGGCGTACCACATCAGCAAATGGGAGCGGGGCTTCAAAAAAGCCGTCAATATCCAGGGCACCGACCACCACGGCACCATCGCCCGGGTGCGCGCCGGCCTGCAGGCTGCCGGTGTTGGCGTGCCGCCGGGCTACCCCGACTATGTGTTGCACACCATGGTGCGTGTGATCAAGGGCGGCGAAGAGGTCAAAATCTCCAAGCGAGCGGGCAGTTATGTCACGCTGCGCGACCTGATCGAGTGGACCAGCAAGGATGCAGTGCGTTTCTTCCTGCTCAGCCGCAAACCCGACACCGAGTACACCTTTGACGTGGACCTGGCAGTGGCCAAAAACAATGACAACCCGGTGTACTACGTGCAATACGCCCATGCCCGAATTTGCTCGGTATTGGCGGCCTGGGGCGGCGATATCGCCAACCTGGGGCAGGTGAGCCTGGCCGCACTGAACAGCAGTCCGGCGCAGTCCCTGATGCTTTTACTGGCCAAATACCCCGAGATGTTGAGCGCTGCAGCGGCTGACTTTGCCCCGCATGATGTCACCTTTTACCTGCGCGAACTCGCCGCCTGCTACCACAGCTATTACGACGCCGAGCGTATTTTGGTGGACGACCAGGGCATCAAGCTGGCCAGGTTGGCCTTGGTCGCTGCCACTGCTCAGGTGTTGCACAATGGACTTGCGGTGCTGGGCGTGAGCGCCCCGCAAAAAATGTGAAAGCTTTCCGGAGTGCAGAGATGAAACAGCAACGCGGTGGAACCCTGGTGGGTTTGATCATCGGAGTGCTTGTGGGCCTGGGGGCGGCGTTGGCGGTTGCGGTGTATGTGACTCGGGTACCGGTCCCGTTTTTAAGCAAGGGGCAGAGCCGAACCGCTGAACAGGATGCCGCTGAGAGCCGAAAAAACAAAGACTGGGACCCCAACGCCCCGCTTTACGGCAAAAATCCGGCCAAACCAGCAGCATCTGCCGCCGCGGCAGCGTCCTCGGAACCAGCCAGTGCGGTGGCAGCCGCCCCAGCCAGTTCACCCTCCATTTCACCCGCCAACTCACCCGCCGGCGCGCCGCCAGCCAGGGCAGATGCCAAACCCGCCACCACCTCTGCCGACCCTCTGGGCGACCTGGCTCGGGCCAAAACAGCAGCACCCGCGGCCGCCCCAGCCATAGGTGCTGCGCCAAGCACACTTGAACCCTTTGTTTACTTTGTCCAAGTAGGCGCTTTCCGCTCAGCCGACGAGGCCGAGGCGCTGCGCGCGCGCCTGTCACTCAGCGGCGTCGAGACCCGGGTGACCGAGCGCGAGCAGTCGGGCCGCATGGTCCACCGCGTGCGGGTGGGCCCCTTTGAGCGACGCGAAGAAGCCGAGCGTACCAAAGACAAATTGGAACCCACTGGCCTGGAAACCGCATTGGTGCGGGTCCAGCGCTAACAATTGGCCCTGAACTTTTCCGCATCGAGCCGGGTCTGATGCTTTTTCATTGGAGTCTGAGCGTATGAAACGTCGTAATTTTTCTGTGCTGTCGGGTGTTGGTCTGGCCGCTGTAGCGGCCTTGCCCGGCCAGATGCTGGCCCAAACCAAGCCACCGGTTGCGGGCACCGACTACCTGGTGCTCGACAAACCCGCACCGGTAGAGGCAGCGCGGGGCAAGATCGAGGTGGTAGAGTTTTTTTGGTACAGCTGCCCGCACTGCAATGCCTTTGAGCCGGCACTCAATGTCTGGGCCAAAGCCCTGCCAAAAGATGTTGCCTTGCGCCGGGTGCCGGTTGCCTTTCGGGACGATTTTGTGCCGCAGCAGCGTTTGTACTACGCACTGGAAGCCCTGGGACTGCTGGCCAAGTTGCATGCCCAGGTGTTTGCCGCCATCCATGTCGACAAGCTCAAACTGTCCAGCGCCGCCGAAATCGCCGATTGGGCTGCCAAGCAGGGGGTGGACAGGGCCAAGTTCACCGAGCAGTACAACTCTTTTTCTGCATCGACCAAGGCCACCCGCGGCACCCAGCTGCAAAACACCTACAAGGTCGAAGGTGTGCCCGCACTTGGCGTGGCGGGGCGTTTTTACATTGACAGCACCCTGGCGCAAAGCATGGAGCGGGCGCTCAAGGTGGCCGATTTCCTCACCGCAGAGGTTCGCAGCGGACGCTGACGCCGCCGGCGCTGTCAGGCTTAGCCGGCTTGACTGCTAGGGCAGCGCTGCCCGTACAATGGGCTGATATTTATGCAAGAATCGTGCCCCATGAAATCTACTGTATCAGTGTGGCTGTTGGCCCTGGCGCTGAGCGCTCAGGCCGGCTTGGCTCAGGCCGAGAAAGCTGATCGCAACAAGCCCATGAATATCGAGGCGGACACCCTGCGCCATGACGAGCCAAAACAGACCAGTGTGTTCACCGGCAGGGTTGTCGTGACCAAAGGCAGTATTGTGATTCGGGGCGCCAGGATCGAAGTCCGCCAGGATGCCCAGGGCAACCAATATGGCCTGGTCACGGCCGAGCCGGGCAAGCTGGCCTTTTACCGCCAAAAACGCGACAGTGTTGACGAGTATGTGGAGGGCGAGGCCGAAATCATCGAATATGACGGGCGAGCCGACACCGTCAAATTCTCCAGACGCGCACAGCTGCGGCGCTATCGAGGCAGCAGCCTGAATGACGAGCTGACCGGGCAGGTGATTTTGTATGACAACACCACAGAGGTGTTCAATGTCGACGGCGGCGCAGCTTCGGCAACTCCCGGCGCCCCTGCCGGCCGGGTACGGGCCACGCTGATGCCCAAGCCCGAGACCCCGTCCAAGTGAAAACCGATGTCACCCTGGCGGCTGCGCAGGCGCGGGTGCTTGACCCGCACAGCGACAGCCACCTGGAGGCCAAGCAACTCGGCAAATCCTACGGCAGCCGCCATGTGGTGAAGGATGTCTCGCTGATGGTGCGCAAGGGCGAGGTGGTGGGCCTGCTGGGGCCAAATGGCGCAGGCAAGACCACCTCGTTTTACATGATTGTTGGCCTGGTGCGGCCGAGCGCGGGCGACATTCGGCTGGACGGCCAGTCCATCGAGCGCATGCCAATCCACCGCCGTGCCAGGCTGGGTTTGAGCTACCTGCCGCAAGAACCCTCGATCTTTCGAAAGCTCAACGTGCAAGACAATGTGCGCGCTGTGCTGGAGCTGCAGCGGGATGCCTCCGGCAAGCCCCTGGGGCCGCAGGAAATTGAGCTTCGTCTGGGGGCGCTATTGACGGACCTGCGGGTGGAGCACCTGCGCATGAGCCCGGCACTGGCCCTGTCTGGCGGCGAGCGCAGGCGCGTCGAAATTGCGCGGGCCTTGGCCACCCAGCCGCGCTTTATTTTGCTCGACGAGCCGTTCGCCGGCATCGACCCGATTGCCGTGATCGAGATCCAGCGCATCATCGGCTTTCTCAAGCAGCGCGGTATCGGCGTGTTGATTACCGACCACAATGTGCGTGAAACACTCGGCATCTGCGACCACGCTTACATCATCAACGATGGCCGGGTGCTGGCCCAGGGAACACCGGCCGAGATCGTCAATGATGCCGACGTTCGCCGGGTCTATCTGGGCGAACACTTCAGGATGTGAGCTTGGCCAGGCCACCTGAACCCAATTTACTGCGACAACCGGCCGCTGGCGGAGGCATTGGGTGAAGCAAGGCCTGTCCCTGCGGACCTCGCAGCATCTTGCGCTGACGCCGCAGTTGCAGCAATCGATCCGCTTGCTGCAGCTCTCAACCCTGGAGCTGGGGCAGGAAATCGATCAGATGCTCGATGAAAACCCGTTTCTGGAGCGCGAGGCTACCGAGGCGCCACGCGAAGACTTTGGTCTGGAGCGCTCCGACATGCCAGTCAAAATCGATGACCTGGAGGCTGAATCAGCGGTTTACTCAGGCAGCGACTTTTCCACCGAGACCAAATCAGGCAGCGACAACGATGCACCCAGCGCCACCGAGGCAGAGGACGACGGCCAAAGCTGGGAGGGCGATGGCAGCGCCTCGATTGCCCCAGACGACAGCGAGTGGGGCGGCGAGGCCCGGGCACACGGCAATAACCTGGAAAGCGGCGACGAGTTCGACGCCACCGAGCTGGCGCGCACCCAAGAGTCGCTACAAAACCACCTGCACAGGCAGGCCCTGAGCCTGCGCCTTGGCGCCGCCGATCAGGCCGCCCTGCGGTTTTTGATTGAATCGCTCAATGAAGATGGCTACCTAGAGGATTCGCTGGAGGCATTGGCGCGTGGGCTGGCAGGTGACGAGGAAGACCAAATCGACAACCTGGTGCACCACTTCACGGTGGCCCTGCGCCTGCTGCAAAGCATGGATCCGATCGGTGTGGGTGCGGCTGATCTGGGCGAATGTTTGCGCCTGCAAATACGGGCCCTGCTGCAAGCCGATGCCTTGCCGCCCGTGCGTGAGGCAGCTTTGCACGTGGCCCTGGGCATTTGCGCGCAAAGCATGGATTTACTGGCGCGCCGGGATGTCAAACGCCTGGCGCCGTTGTGCAGCGCCAGCGAGCCCGCAGTGCGCGAAGCGATCGCCTTGATTGGCAGACTCGAGCCCAAGCCTGGGCGGCGCTTTGTGAATGTTGAGCGCAATATTCTGGTGCCCGATGTGCTTGTGCTCGCAGTTGGCCGCGGTGCTGCGGTGCGTTTTCGGGTGCAACTCAATGCCGATGTGATGCCGCGTTTGCGGGTGCATGACATCTATGCCAATGCCCTGCGCCAGCACAAAGGCGGCGGACGAGACTCCTCCAACCATGCAGCCCTGCAGCAACGCCTGCAAGAAGCCCGCTGGTTCATCAAAAACATTCAACAGCGCTTTGACACTATTTTGCGGGTGAGCACCGCCATTGTGGAGCGGCAGAAAAGCTTTTTTCAACACGGCGAGCTTGCTATGCGCCCGCTGGTGCTGCGCGAAATTGCCGACGAACTCGGCCTGCACGAGAGCACCATCAGCCGGGTGACCACAGCCAAATACATGGCCACGCCGTTTGGTACTTTCGAGCTCAAGTATTTTTTTGGTTCTGGCCTGGGAACCGACTCAGGCAGCAGTGCCTCCAGCACGGCGGTGCGGGCCTTGATCAAGCAGTTTGTCGCCGCAGAGAACCTTAAAAAGCCGCTCAGTGACAACCAGATCGCCGACATGCTCAAGGAACAAGGCATCGCCTGCGCCCGGCGTACCGTAGCCAAATACCGTGAGAGCCTGCGCATCGCCCCGGCCTCCTTGCGCAAGACCCTGTAATTGACAGGTCAAGAGTCAGGCTTGAACCAGTTCCAATTGTTTTTGCCCTGCGCCGCCGGCGTGGAGGACTACCTGTTGCCAGAGGTGCAGCACATCACCGGGTTGGGTGGCCAGTCGGTGCAAAAACGTCGCGGCGGCGTGGCCTTGAATGGGGCCTGGCGCGATGTGATGCTGCTCAACCTGTACAGCCGGTTGGCGCAGCGGGTGCTGGTGCTGCTGTCGTACACCGAATACCGTAACGAGCAAGACCTGTACCGTGCCGCCAGCGAAGTGGCCTGGGAGGCCTGGTTCACGCCGCGCCAGAGCATCAAGGTGGAAGTGACCGCCCAGCACAGCCCGCTTACCAGCCTGAACTTTGCCGCCCTCAAGGTCAAAGACGCGGTGTGCGACCGCTTTCGAGTCAAGGCCAACGGCGTGCGCCCCAACGTTGACACCCAGTGGCCCGATGTGCGCATCTTTGCCCACCTGAGCACCGACAGCTGTTCGCTCTACATCGACACCTCGGGTGAGCCTCTGTTCAAGCGGGGCTGGCGCGAGGACAAGGGCGAGGCGCCGCTCAAGGAAACCCTGGCTGCTGCCATGCTGGCCGCCAGCGGCTGGCTGGCTGGCGAGGGCGACCTGTCGCCGCTGTATGACCCCTGCTGTGGCAGCGGCACGATTGCCATCGAGGCGGCGCAGATGGCCTGCAACATCGCTGCTGGCAGCGGCCGCCGCTTTGCCTTTGAGCACTACCTGCTGTTTGCCCGGCATGTCTGGGATGCTATAAAAAATGAAGCTAAAGAAGCAGAGGTGACAAGGGCTGCAGGCCAAAAACCCATTATTTTTGGCAGCGATGTGGCGTTCCGGATGGTGGACTTTGCCCAGCGTAACGCCCAGCGCGCCGGCGTGGCCGACCTGATCGAGTTTCGCGGCGGCGACGCTTTGCAGCGCCTGCCGCCCTGCGACCAGCCTGGTGTGATGCTGGTGAATCCGCCCTACGGCGAGCGCATCGAGGTGGCCGGCGTGGCCGGCGCCCAGCGCGCCGGCGGCCGGGAACGGGCGCAGGTGGCCAGCCAGGGGGACGCAGGCGGCGAGGACGGCGCGTTTTTCAGCCAACTCAGTGCCCACTGGAAAAAGCACTATGCCGGCTGGAGCGCCTGGGTGCTGACGCCCGACCTCAAACTGCCCGGCAAGATGCGCCTGAAAGAATCGCGCCGCGTGCCGATGTGGAACGGCCCGCTGGAGTGCCGCTTGTTCCGCTTTGACATGGTGCAGGGCTCGGCCCGCAGCAAGCCGGCATGAGCGCGCTGGTGCTCGACACCAATATCGTGCTGGACCTGCTGCTGTTTCAGAACCCCCAAGCCCAAGGGATTCGCCAGGCGCTGGACCAGCAACAACTGCAATGGCTGGCGACAGTGCCGATGCGTGAGGAGCTGGTGCGCGTGCTGGCCTATCCCAAAATCGCTGCGGTGTTGGCCCGCCTGGACCACAACATGTCCACCCTGCTGATGCAATGGGACGCGCAGGTGTCGGTGGTGGACGTGGCGCCCCGCTGCGCCGTGCGCTGCCGTGACCCGGATGATCAGATGTTCATCGACCTCGCTGTGATGCATCGCGCCGCCTTGCTGAGCAAGGATCGGCTGGTGCTGCGGCTGGCCAAGCGGCTGCTGCCGCTGGGGGTGGTGGTGACGAATATCGGTCGCTGTTAAGTTCAGTTTGTCGTCATGTTTTTTTGGGGGCGATAGCTTCCCAACTGGCCAAAAGTTGATCGCAAAAATTCTTGGCGTTTAGTTCTTGCCTCACGAGGCGCTCGGTCAGCCTCCCAGCTTCAGCTTGCCATGGAATATAGCCCGCAAATCTGGGCCTCATCCAGGCCGTCGTCATTGTGTCCTTTAGTATTTGGTGGGCCGATGCAAAAGGTTTGTCCTCAGGCATGCCAGTCCAGGGTTCCGATCGAGCTGGCTGACCGCCGGCCAACATGAAATTGACTTGAACGGATCGCCTGCTAAGGTAGCGCAATAGCTTCAGCGCACTATTGACGTCCTTGCATGAGCGCGTGATGCCTAGACCGGTGCCCCCAAGAACCGAACCGTTAGGGCTGCCATCGGCGCCTGGAAAGGGACAGAATCGCAATGGATTTTTATAATCTGGTAAGGCGTAGCAAAGGTAGAAATAAGTGACAGGGCAGTAAGCGATGGTGTCCGAGTTGCACATCGCTTCATGCAAATCGATGGCATTCATGCCGGCGCAAGCGGGGTGCGAAAGTGAGCAGGCTTCGCTTAGCATTTCCACGGCGTGCATTAACTTCTGTTTATCGACCGGCGCTTCCGACTGGTCTTGCGGCCATGGGTGTCCCAGGTTGGCACAGAGCGCCAATAGGGTCAAAATGCCATGGGGCGCAAGGGTAGGTATGCCCATCCAAAGGTTTTTTCTGCGTAATGCCCGTGCTATTTCGATCGCACCACCCCAATTGTCTGGCGGGTTCAATTCGCAAAGCAGATCTGGACGATAGACACCGGCTTGTGTCGCTCCGTCTATCGGTAAACCCCAAAGTTCGTTTTTGTACCAATAGCTTTCGAAGGACTTGCCGATGAATTGACCAGCATTCAGGTCAGGCAAGTGTCTACACAAGGGTGTCAATAGGCCTTCGCTTGCAATGCTTCCGCAGAAGGGATGGTCGAATACGACCAAGTCGTAGCGGTCGGCCACACTTGCAACAAGCCCGTGCTCAAACCCTCCGAGGGTTTGTTGGTCCCAAACCAACTCAGTTCCAATTTCTGCGCTGATATGCAACGAGATGCTGTCCATTGGCCCCATCGCGCGGCGGTGGCCCCAATTCAGTCCTCGCAACATACACCAGCCTCCAGTAACTCAAGCTCATCGGAACCCATCGAGATCCCCAGCCCGGGGCTGGCCGGCGCGGTAAGCTGCCCTTCGGAAAGACGCCAACCTCCCGCCCAGAGTAGATTACGCAAACCGTCATGCATCAAGTGGAACTCTAGTCCGTCGCACAAACTGGGGCCCATTCCTGCGCCTAGATGCGCGGCAGCAGCCATGGCCACAGCCGAAGCAGCACAGTGCAATGTCACTTTGCGGCGGTAAGTGTGGGCTAATGCTGCAAGTTGCAGCCCCCCGGTCAAGCCGCCCGCAATCGCAACGTCGTATTGGAGGTAATCAATGACGTCGGCTTGCAGCATTCTCAACATCAAGTCGCGGTCGTCACTCAACTCTGGCCCTGCCAAACTGAGGCCGGTGGCACAGGCAACTTTGCCCCAACCGACAACATCGTGCATAGCAGTTGGCGCCTCAAGAAAGTGAAGGTCGAATGGCGCCATGGCTTTGCCCAGCTCAATGGCTGAGGCAACGGTCGGAGAAAACATGGCATCGACCATCAGCGGGATTCCAGATCCGATCGCATCTCTGACTGCTGCAACTCTCTCGACATCTTCCATTAATGTGCCCGCAGCTGCCTTAATTTTGGCGCCAAGTAGCCCCATCGACTGAGCCGCTTTCATTTCCGCTGCCAAAGTGGATGGCGTGATGCCGACGCCAAACATGCCACCCGATGCGTAGACGGAGACCTTATTGCTGCTGCCTCCGAGTAGTTGGTAGCAGGGTAGGCCGCTGCGGCGCCCGAGCAAATCCCACAAGGCGATATCAATTGCAGATATTGCGATGGATCCAGCAGTGCCGCGCGCACTTAAAGCGAGTCGGTCCATCAGCGATTGGACAATCGCTCCTCTCTGGTCGGGATCGCGTCCAATGACATGTGGCGCGATTTCGTACTCAAGCATGGTTTGAGCAACCTGCGGCGAGCCGCCGCCATCGCAATACATTTCGCCAAGCCCGGTCAGTCCACTTTGTGTCGTGAGCTCTACGAGAACATAGTTTTTACTGTGCCATGCGTGGCGAGTATTGCTGGCCTTGCCGTCATAACGGCGGGTCACGGTGCAGCATCTGATTCGCGTGATTCTCATATCTTTTATTCAACTTTAGCGCCAGACTCTTTGACCAAAGGTGCCCATCGGCGTCCTTCAGACTCGATGAAAGAGCGAAATACGTCAGGCGTCGTAAACCAAGGCATTACGCCAGTCTTGGCTAAACGTTCAATGTTGTGTGGTTGCTGAAGTGCAAAAGCGACGGCAGCATTAATGCGTTGAACGACTGCTTTTGGTGTACCTCGTGGCGCCAAAATGCCGTACCAGACGCCGGCGTCAAAATCTTGCAGTCCACTCTCTCTGAGTGGGCTGATTGAGGGTGCCAGCGGGGACCTGTTGGCCGTGCTGAGTCCGATTCCGATGAGCGCCCCGCTTTGGATGTGTTGAACGGCCGGTGGTAGGCCTACGATGCCCAGTTTGACATGGCCTGCAACAACGTCCAGCGTGGCGGGGCCGCCGCCTTTATAGGGTACGTGAACAAATTCCGCCCCGCTGACTTTTTGCAATAGTGCGCCGGTAAGGTGCATGGGCGTTCCTTGGCCCGGTGTTGCAAAAGCGAGTCCGCCAGGGGTCTTGCGGGCGATTGCAAAGACTTCGTTCAGGTTTTTAGCGCCTAATGAAGGGTGCGCCACTATGACCCAAGGGAAAACTGCAACGCGTGCGATTGGCTCGAAGTCGCGCGTCGGATCAAAGGGCAACGAAGGGAAAAGAGTAACGTTGATGGCCAGCGGACCAATATCTCCAAACAGCAATGTATTGCCATCGGCGGGAGCCTTCGCCACCATTTCCGCAGCGACATTGCCGCCGGCACCTGGCCTCGCCTCGATCACGATGGTTTGCCCTAATTGCTTGGAGATATCGTCTGACAGGATGCGAGCCATGATGTCAGACGCGCCACCAGGCGGGCCTGGGATGATCAGCCGAACCACTTTGTCTGCTTGTGCATTTGCTTGCGGTAGCAGGCTTAAAAGGCCAAGAGCGACTGCATAGTGATGAAAATTTCGTCTTGAGATAGCCACATGTTTCTCCTTTTCAGATAGGTCTTAGCAAGTATTTGATGCCGTGAGCTGTGGGATGTCTAATATCGATAATCAGTTAAAGCATATGATTTTGATATGAGTAATAAACTGCGTCGAGACAGGCCTGATCTCAAGTTGTTCAGGTATGTGATTGCGGTGGCCGATGAAAAAGGATTTGGCAAGGCTGCCGATCGTTTGGGCATCAGCCAGCCGCCGTTGTCGCAGCGCATCAGCGAATTCGAAAAAGTACTCGGGGTCAGGTTGTTTGATCGCTTGCCAAACGGAGCGGTACCGACTGCGGCTGGGCGGGTTTTTGTGCTGCAGGCCCGTACTGCGTTGCAAGAGGCGGATCGCGCGATGGCTTTGGCACGATCCGCATCAGTGGGCGAGGCTGGGGATATTTGTGTGGCCTTGGCTGGAGGTGCGATGTTTTCATTCCTGCCCAAAGTCTTGCGTGACTTTAATCACATGTATCCGGGCGTTCGGCTTTCGATTGTTAATCTATCGCCTGATGAGCAAATCAGACGCCTACAAGAGGGCGCAATTGATGTCGGCTTCACCCGGATGGCACCGACTACTGCAGATGTCGGGCTGACAGTGGTTCATTCGGAAGCCTACGTGGCAGCATTGCCACGACATTTGCCTGGGTTTGATCGACCTACATTAAGTCTTAAGGAGTTGCGAGAGCTGCCATTTGTGATGTTTCAGCGCGAGGGGAGTGGTTTCTATCTAGAGGTACAAGCCCTTTGTTTGGCCAGTGGCTTTTTGCCTTCCATTGCCCAAGAGATAGCTCCCATGCATGCTGTTCTGGGCCTGGTGGACGCGGGTCAGGGTATCGCCGTTGTACCTAGCTCTGCACACGTGATGGCGTTTCCAAATGTAGTTTACAAAGCGCTGCTAGGGCTTGAAAATTCGTCCAAACTCTATTTGGCTTGCCACCAAAGCAAGCGTTCTAAGGTGTGCGAAACATTCATTGCTTTCGCCAAATCACAAATTGGTGGGTTTGGTGTTTAAGGCTGGTGGCTGCAGCGAATGACTTCCTGTACAAATCCATTTTTGAAATGCTATTTTGTACAAAATAGCTGGCAAAAATCTCAGGCTGAAGACGCTAGGGACCCGTTGCCTCCACGGCGTGCGCAGACATCTGAATCGACGTACTGAAGCACCGGACGAAGCGGCAACGCCCATTCGGCGATTGCCGGTTCTCGTCCAAGCGCAAGGCGCCATGGGCGGTACCCGTCAAACCGACTGGAATGCCACCGTCTGCAAGCCAAAACTCTCCGCCGCCGCCACCGGCCAATGCTGGCTGTAAATCATCGGCAGGCCGCCCAGGTCGGGTTTGAGCAGGGCGCCTTCGGGCAGCTGGGTCAGGATCAGCTGCGCCAGCGAGCTAACCTTGTGGTCGCTGCCCCGGCGAACGATGTGGTGGGCGGTGATATCGCTCGGGTGCTGCAGGCCGGCGGCCTGCACCAGCTCTTGCAGCGCGTGCAGGGTTTGCTGATGGAAGTTGTAGACCCGAACCGCCTTGTCGGGCACCACCAGGGACCGCTGTCGCACAGGGTCCTGGGTGGTGACGCCGGTCGGGCATCGGCCGGTGTGGCAGCTCTGGGCTTGTATGCAGCCCAGCGCAAACATGAAGCCGCGCGCGCTGTTGCACCAGTCGGCGCCCAAGGCCATCATGCGGGCGATATCAAAGGCGCTCACCACCTTGCCGGCGCAGCCCAGGCGGATGCGCCCGCGCAAGCCGGCACCGCGCAGGGTGTTGTGAACCAGCAGCAGACCCTCTTGCAGCGGCGAGCCGACATGGTCAGTGAACTCTACTGGCGCCGCACCCGTGCCGCCCTCGGAGCCGTCGACCACAATGAAGTCTGGCGTGATGCCGCTGACCAACATGGCCTTGACCATGGCAAACCACTCCCAGGGGTGGCCGATGCACAGCTTGAAGCCGGTGGGCTTGCCGCCCGAGAGTTCGCGCAAACGCACGATGAACTGCATCATCTCCAGCGGCGTGGCAAAAGCGCTGTGTGCGGCCGGCGAAACACAATCCACCCCCATTGGCACGCCCCGGGCAGCGGCGATTTCGGGCGTGACCTTGGGCCCCGGCAGCACGCCGCCGTGGCCCGGCTTGGCGCCCTGGCTGAGTTTGAGCTCAATGAGCTTCACCTGCGGATCGCGGGCGCTCTGGGCAAACTTCTCGGGGTCAAAGCTGCCGTCAGCATGGCGGCAGCCAAAGTAGCCCGAGCCGATCTCCCAGACCAAATCACCGCCATGCACCCGGTGGTAGGCCGAGATCGAGCCTTCGCCGGTGTCATGCGCAAAGCTGCCGCGCCTGGCGCCAGCGTTAAGCGCCAAAATGGCATTGGCACTCAATGCCCCAAAGCTCATGGCCGAAATATTGAACACACTGGCGCTGTAAGGCTGGGCAGTTTCTGGGCCGATGGTGATGCGAAAGTCGTGGGTGGCCAGCTGGCTTGGTGCCACTGAATGGTTGATCCATTCGAAGCCAGGGGCCTGCACATCAAGCTGGGTACCAAACGGGCGTTTGTCGGATGCACCCTTGGCGCGCTGGTAAACCAGCGAGCGCTGTGAGCGTGAAAACGGCGCTGCCTCGTTGTCGCTTTCGATGAAATACTGCCGGATCTCGGGCCGAACGAACTCCAGCACAAAACGCAGATGACCGATCACCGGGTAGTTGCGCAGGATCGAGTGGTGGGTTTGCAGTAGGTCATTCACACCCAGTGCTACCAAACCGGCTGCGCCCAGGAGCAGGCTCCAACCCATGCCATAGACCAGCAGCAGAAACAGGCTCAGCAACAGCACCAAGACGCAACATGCCAGCGTGGCGTAGCGCAGCGCAAAGATGGCCTTGAGTCGGTGCAGCATCATCAAACTCCTGAAGACCTCACCATAACAGACTGGGATGGCGACTGGGGCTCGCCCGGCTTCGGGCATTTTCCAAAACCGTCTCGGCTTGAAAGGCTGTGGTTCTCGCCTGCCCGGGCAGCGCGCCTCACCAAGGCAGGGCGCTGCCGTCGTGGTTGAAGAAACCGCCCGAGTCAGCGGCTTGCAGCCCTCCGATCACGCCCAGCAGGCGCGCCGCCGCATGGTCTGGCGCTTGTACCTGCAAGCCGGTTTTGGCAAAGGGCGCGGACAGGGCGGTGGCCACTGTGCCCGGGTGCAGCGCCACGCACAGCGCCTGGGGCTGGCGCCGGCGCAGCTCGATGGCGGCGGTTCGCACCAGCTGGTTGAGCGCGGCCTTGCTGGCGCGGTAGCTGTACCAGCCGCCCAAGTGGTTGTCTCCGATGCTGCCGACCTTGGCGGACAGGGTGGCAAACACGGAACGTCCCTCACGCGGCAGCAGCGGCAAAAAATGCTTCATCAACAGCGCCGGCCCGATGGCGTTGATGGCAAAGGCCTGCGCCATCTGCACCGGGTCGAGTTGCTGCCAAGTCTTTTCGGGCTGCAGTCCCGGGCCATGCAGCAGGCCGGTGGCGTCGATCAGCAGCCGCAGCGGCAGACCCAGCCCAGCCACGTGGGCGGCGGCTTGGGCGATGCTGGTCTCGTCCTGCAGGTCAAGCGCTGTTTGGCTGTGGCGTGACAGCCCGAGCACCCGGGCAAAGCGGGCGTCTTGCTGCAGGCGTGTCAGCAGCGCCTCGCCAATGCCGCCGCTGGCGCCGATTACCAGCGCCAAGCCGCCAGTTGGCCAGGGGTGGGCGTTATGAGTTGGTGCATCATCCATAGATCAGCCCATCCTCAGAGGCGTCAAAAACCCGGCCAGCGCCGCCGCTGTGGCCTCTGGCAACTCCTCCGGGATGAAGTGCCCGGCCGGCATGGCGTGGCCGCTGACCTGGCCTGCGCACTGGGCCTGCCACAGCGCCAGCGGCTCAAACAGCCGCTGCACCACGCCGCGCTCGCCCCACAGCACCAGGGTGTCGCAGGCGATTTTTTCCCCTCGGGAGCGGCTCTCGCGGTCGTGCTCCAGGTCAATGCCGGCACTGGCCCGGTAGTCCTCGCAAAAGGCATGGATGGTGCCGGGCAGGACAAAGCAGCGCTCATACTCGGCCAGCGCCTGGGGCTCGATCTGTGCCAAGCCTCCGGTGCCCCAGCCGCCAAGCTTGTGGTGCAGGTAGGGCAGCGGGTTGCCGCCAATCATGGTCTCGGGCAGAGGTGCTGGCTGTATCAGGTGAAACCAGTGGTAGTAGGCTTTGGCAAAGGCCATGTCGGTGGCGGTGTACATGTCCAGGGTGGGTGCGATGTCGATTACGCACAGTTGGCTGACCCGGCTTGGGTGGTCCAGTGCCAGCCGGTGCGCCACCCGGCCGCCCCGGTCATGGCCGCAGACCGCGAAGCGTGCCACGCCCAGCGCATCCATCAAGTCAACCAGGTCTTGCGCCAGGGCGCGCTTGCTGTAGTTGCTGTGGTCGGGCAGGCCCGCCGGTTTGCTGGAGTCGCCATAGCCGCGAAGGTCTGGCATCACCAAATAAAAGTCCTGGGCCAGCCGGGCCGCTACCCGCTGCCACATGGCATGGGTCTGCGGGAAGCCGTGCAGCAGCAGCAGGGCCGGGCGGCCGTCGGGCGCGCCGCGTGGCACGCGGGCGTGCAGTGTGGCCTGCGGCAGCGCAAAGTCACGGCGCTCACAGCCATCAAACCAGGGTGGGGACGTTGGCGGGCTGGGCATGTTAGACATGTTGGATTTGGTGCTTAAAGGGTAGAGCCCTAAGGGTAGCGCACTGCAGCGATTAAGATCAATCTTGAAACGCTAAAAACAAAAGGAGCTGGGCCCCATGCAAAAAGATACCGTCAACCTGCTCGTACTCGCCGACCCGGCCGAGCCGCAACTGAAAATGCTGGATTCTTTGCGCGACACGACCAACATCATTGTCGGACAGAGCCCGGAATTGTTCGAGCAAGCCGCCCCGGTTGCAGATGCCATGCTGGTGTGGTCTGCCTCGCGGAGCCTGGTGCAACAGGTTTTCGCCATGGCACCCAAGCTGCGCTGGGTGCATACACGGGCGGCCGGACTCGACACCCTGTTGTTCCCCGCCCTGGTGGACAGCCCCGTGCCACTGACCAACAGCAGCGGCGTCTACAGTCGCTCGCTGGGTGAGTTTGTTGCAGCAGCCATGTTGTTTTTTGCCAAAGATTTTCGTCGCATGCTGCGTAACCAGGCAGCCGGCCGCTGGGAGCAGTTTGATGTCGAGGAGCTGCATGGCAGGACCATGGGTATTGTTGGCTACGGTGACATCGGCCGTGCCGCAGCGGCGCAAGCCAAGGGCCTGGGCATGCAGGTGATCGCGCTGCGACGCCAGCCTGACAAGTCCCGGGCCGACAGCCTTGTCGACGAGGTGATGGGCCAGTCAGATATTTTGGAGTTGATGCGCCGCAGCGACTATGTGGTGGTGGCAGCACCCTTGACACCCGACACCCGGGGCCTGGTTGGCGCCGCTGCCATTGGCGCGATGAAACCCTCTGGTGTGCTGATCAACGTGGGGCGCGGCCCAGTGGTCGACGAGGCAGGGCTGCTGTCAGCGCTGCGCAGCAAATCCATCCGCGGCGCTGCTCTGGACGTTTTCGACCAGGAACCCCTGCCCCAGGATCACCCGTTTTACGCCATGGACAACCTGCTGTTGTCACCCCATTGTGCCGACCACACCCAGACCTGGGTTGATGATGCGATGCGGTTTTTCATTGTCAACCTGGGTTGTTTTAGTCGCGGTGAAGCATTGGTAAATTTGGTGGATAAACAGTCGGGTTACTGAAGCCTTTCGCTTGACCAACTGTTGCTAAGCGGATGGGCCCGATACACCCACAACTCTGACGGTTGCGAACGGAGCAGCTAGGTGGGTGATTTTCTCGGTGGATCACAGTTTCTGGAGGCGCTAGGTGCATGGCCGGCAACTCCGCTGTATTTGCTGCACTGGACGCCGTGCTGCGACCTTAGGCGCGACTGGCGCCGATAGATAGGTTAGGGCAATCTGCCGGCCACGCTACTTGATGCCGGCCTGCATGAAGCTTTGCACAAATTGCCGCTGGAACAACAAGAAAGCAATCAGCAAGGGCCCGGAGGTCATCAGCGTCGCCGCGCAGATGATGGACCAGTCGATGCCCTGATCGACCGAGGCGAAGATGGCCAGCCCCACTGTCAAGGGGCGCGTGGTGACCGAGTTGGTGATGATCAAGGGCCACAGGAAATTGTTCCAATGAAAGCTGACCAGCACCAGACCGTAGGCGAGGTAGATGGGCTTGCCAAGCGGTACATAAACGCGCCACAGGACGCCCAGTGCCGAGCAACCCTCTATCCGTGCCGCTTCTTCAAAGTCCTTGGGGATGACTTTGAACGTTTGCCGCAGCAGAAAAATTCCGAATGCAGAGGCCAGGTAGGGCAAGGCAATCGCCGGCAGTGTGTCCACCAGACCAAGCTGGCGGATGGTGATGTAGTTCTCCAGCAGCAGCACATCGGGTGCCACCATCAGTTGCACCAGCACCAGCATAAACAGGGTGTCCCGACCTTTGAACTCGAATCGGGCAAAAGCAAATGCTGCCAAGGTACACAGGACAAACTGGGCCAACAGAATGCCGGTGACAAGCAGCATGGTGTTGAGAAAATACCGGGCAAAGGGGGCTGATTCCCAAGCTGTGACGAAATTCTGAGAGGTAATCGGGGCCAGGAGGTCAAACTTGGCCACGTAGGCGCTGGGATGGATGGCGGTCCAGATGGCAAACAGCAGCGGCAGCATCCATAGCAAGCCCAACATCCAGGCCGCGATGGTCTCGACGACTTCGCTGGCCAGGCCTTTGTTGTCGACCATGCTCATTGGTAATGAACCCGCTTGTCGGCCAGCAAGAACTGTCCGATGGCAATGACGCCAAGAATGAGCAAAAGCACAATGGTCAAAGTTGCTGCATAGGCTTGGTCAAAAAATTTGAAACCGACCACATAGATTTGATACAGCAGAACAGAAGTCGCGTTGTCAGGCCCACCACCCGTCATGACAAAAATATGGTCCACCAAACGGAAGGCATTGATCACGGCGTTGATCATCACGAACAGGGTGGTCGGCATCAGCAGGGGAAAGCTCACACGCCAAAAAAATGTCCAGCGACTGGCGCCTTCAATGGCAGCACACTCCCTTAATTCGGTCGAGATTTGCTGCAAGGCCGCCAGGTAGAAAATCATGAAGAAGCCGGCCTCTTTCCAGATCCCGACCACGATCAGGCACCACAGCGCAGTGCCCTGTGAGCCGAGCCAGTTGACGCCCACGACGCCGAAAGGTTTGAGCAGTTGGTCAATCAGACCATATTGCGGGTTGTAGAAAAACAACCAGATGTTCGCCACAGCGATCATTGGCAGCACCGTGGGCGTGAAATAGGCGAGCCGTAGAGCCCCTTGGCCTCTGAGTTTGCCATTCACAAACAGTGCCATGGCCAATGCGAGTGCAATCGATATGGGTACCGAGACGCCCGCATACAGCAGGTTGTTCCATAGCGACTTCCAGAAGATCGGGTCGCCAAGCATGGCCTCGTAATTGTCGAAGCCGACGAAACGGGACGGCCGACGCGGTTTGGGTGATGAATAAAAACTATGGATGAACGTGGTGATGATTGGGATGTGCGTGAAGGCAGCCAACAACACGCAGGCAGGCAGCACCAGCAGCCAGGCATGAACGGTGTTGCGTGTTCCGGTCATGGTGGCTGCTGGCGATTTGACTGCTGATAGTGGCTTACTTGAAGTCTTTCAGGATGCGTTCGCCTTCGCGTTGCGCGTCCTTCAAGGCTGCCTCGGCAGGACGTGCCCCCGTCATGATGGATTGCAAGGCATCGTTAAATACCTTGGAAATGCGTTGGTTCTCATGGGTGGTTAGTTCTGACACCGCGAACTTGAGCTGATCACGAGCCACGATAGCCTGTGGGAAGCTGGCGGTGTAGGCTTTCATCTCGGGGGTGTCGTAGGCGACCGCAGAGGTGGCCACATAACCGGTCTTGACCGACCACTCTGCTGCGCGTGCTGGCGTTGTCATCCATTTGATGAACTTGAACGCGGCCTCTTGTTTCACCTTGGGAACGCCCTTGAAGATGTAGAAGTTGCCGCCGCCCGTTGGCGCGCCGTTTTGCCGGATACCCGGCAAGTAAGACACGCCGAAGCCGAATTTTGCGTTCGTCTTGATGTTGGTGAGGTTGCCTGTGGTGTGCCAGATCATGGCCGCCTTGCCTTCAAGAAAATCGCGTGGCGTAGCCCCCCAGGAGATCAAGCCTGACGGTTGCACGCCATCGACCTTGGACAGGTTGTACCAGCTCTGAACCGACTCGATGACCTTGGGGTCGTCAAAGGCCACTTTGTTGCCGTCGGCGTTGGTGAGGCGGGCGCCAGCGCCGGTTGTGATGCCGGTGAACAGCCAGGCGGTATTGCCATCAGAAGGAATCTGGACCCCCCATTGGGTGGTGGCGCCGGATGCGTCTTTCTTGGTCAGCTTCTTGGCCATGTCCCGCATCTCGGCCCAGGTGGCTGGTCCTTTTTCAGGGTTGAGGCCGGCAGCCTTGAAGGCGTCCTTGTTCCAGTACAAAACGGGGGTGGAGCGCTGGAACGGAATGGCGTAAGTCTTGCCCTTGAGCTTGGCGTTTTCCATGAAGGCCGGATAGAACGTGTTCATCCATGCCGTGTCATCGGCAGTTTTGACGAAGTCGTCCATCGGCACCACGGCATCTTCGTCGGTCAACAGAAACAGATCGGCTGCCAGCAAGATCGCGGTCTCAGGGATGTCGCCGCCTTTGATGGCTGTCAGGACTTTGGCCACGGTCTGCTGGTAATCACCGGCGTAGATGGGTTTGATCTTGATGCCGGGGTTTTCTTTCTCAAAACCAGTGGCGTAATCGTCGATGATCTTGGTGACTGGCCCGCCGACGGCGACCGGGAAATACATGCGCACTTCGACGTCTGCAGCAGACGCGGTGGTCGATGCAAACCCGGCGGCCACAGCCAAGGCGGTGAAGGTCCGGCGTGAAATTTTGGACATCTTGCTAGCTCTCTTTCTCATGTTGCGAGCCCTTGGGCCCTGGTTTAGTGAATGGATACTGACTCTGTTGTGAATGGACAAACTTATCCTGGCGCTGTTTGCGACCTTGGGAGTCGCCGACCTGTGTTGTCGAATTGGCTCTCGTCTTGCTGGCTCCAGTGAAAATCAAGCGCATCACCGGCCCTCAGCGAAGATGCACCAGGCAGTCGCATCGACACGCGATAAGCCTCGCCGGTCAGCACGGTGACGATGGTGTCAGCGCCCATGTATTCGACAGCCGTGATCTTGCCCTTGCGTGCTATGTCGCCATCACCGCCAGCACCCGGCCGGACATGTTCAGGCCGGATGCCCCTGACGATATTGCCTTCGGGCACCAGATTCATCGGCGGCGCACCCACAAAGCCGGCCACGAAAGATGTCGCCGGGTGGTTGTAGATTTCAGCGGGTGCACCGGCCTGCTCAATGCCGCCGTTGCGCATCAAAACCACCAGATCGGCCATGGTCATGGCTTCTGTTTGGTCGTGTGTGACGTACACCATGGTCATGC
Source organism: Comamonadaceae bacterium (assembly GCA_014190675.1). Classification (GTDB taxonomy): domain Bacteria; phylum Pseudomonadota; class Gammaproteobacteria; order Burkholderiales; family Burkholderiaceae_C; genus Rhodoferax. Next base: position 35,612 of record BJGT01000014.1, read on the forward strand.
CTAGGCGTTGCTGCAAGGCCCGGATTTCAACCCGCATCTCATGCCGAAGCTGCGCATCCAGGTTGGAAAGGGGTTCGTCCATCAGGCATACGGGTTGTTCGGCAATGATGGCCCGCGCCAGGGCGACGCGTTGCCGCTGTCCGCCCGACAACTGGCCAGGCTTGCGCTCAAGGTAGGGCGTCAATTCCACCAGCTCTGCCACGCGCTTTAAGCGCTCGCTGCGTTCGGCCCTGGCTACCTTGCGTACCTTCAAGCCGAAAATCACGTTCTCAGCCACTGACAGGTGTGGAAACAGGGCGTAGGACTGAAACACCATGGAGATCTGCCGCTCTGAGGGCGACAACTTGGTGACATCCTGCCCGTTGATCTCTACCCTACCGGAGCTCGGTTCTTCCAATCCGGCAATCAGTCGTAAGAGGGTTGATTTTCCGCAGCCTGAGGGCCCCAGTATGGCCACAAGCTGGCCTTGCGGTACAAGCAAACTGACATTGTTCACCGCCGTGTGAGCGCCCCAGCGTTTAGTCAAGTTATCGAGTAAAACTTGGGCCATGGCTCAAACGCGTCCTAAATGACTGAAGTTAAGCAGACCCATGGGGTAAATGGTAAGACAAAAATGTGTCGAGCAGGTGACATTCGAGCGCCCTCTCACCCTAGCCAATAGCCGGTTTAGCCAGTTCAGCCAGCCTTCAGGGGCTATCATCGCTTGAGCGGTTTGATGCGTAAATTGAAATTTCATGAGTTGACCCGGGTCAACGAGTTATCAAGAGCCGGCTTGCCAAGGTTCCCCACCAAGCAGGAGTGTCATCGTGTTCGATCGTCCCCAATATTCCATTTGGCTGTTGCCACGTGCCGATCATGAAGTCGCCTTGTCAGCGACCATCGGTCGACTGTCTACCGAGCTGGCCGGCGCTCGGTTTGCCCCCCACGTGACCATTCAGGGCGATGTCGCCCTGTCGCCAGAGCAGTTGCAGCCAAGGCTTGCGCGCCTGGCGGCACAAACGCCCGTTCAGCATTGGCCGGTGACGCTGGTGGACGGTACCACGCACTTCTTCCGCTGCTTATTTCTGCGCTTTGGGGTACACCGCGGGTTTGAAGAGATGCAAGCTGCCGCCCAGACCATGACTGGCAGGGCTGACGGCCTGTCGCCGTTTCCCCACTTGAGTCTGGCGTATGGCGATGCCCATGAGGCCTATGCCAGGCAGCGCCAACTGCTGGCCAGTGATTATGCGGAGCAGATCATTGTGTTTGACCGTTTAGCCATCTGCCGCTCTTCCAGCCATGTGCCTATTTCTGAATGGGTCTGCCTCGAGCAACTGCCACTCGCGTCGGCCTGACGACGCTTGGCCGATCCAGTAACACGGCGCATAGAAGTAATGAAGCTGCCCTTACCATTGAGCATGCGCCACCCTTTGCCAACCGGCTCGCCGCTGACGCCAGCCCTGCCTGCCACACGCAGAGACCTGGACTCACCCGCCGGCCCACTGAGCTTGTACAGCGACCAGCCCGAGGGCACTGTCGCCGGGCAGCCGCCGCTGCTGCTGGTGCACAGTGTCAATGCCGCGGCGTCGGCGGCCGAAATCGCGCCTTTGTTTGCGCACTACCGCCGGCAGCGCGCGGTGTATGCGCTGGAGTTGCCGGGTTTTGGTTTTTCAGACCGTAGTGATCGGCCCTACACGCCGCGCCTGATGACCGACGCCTTGCACGCCGCCATAGCAATCATCCAGGCTGAACAGGGCGGCACTGCGGTCGATGTGCTGGCGGTATCGCTGGCGGGCGAGTTCGCTGCCCGTGCCAAATGCGAGGCGCCGCACAGCATCCGACGGCTGGCACTGGTCAGTCCAACTGGTTTTCGTGGCGCCAAGCTGCGTTATGGCCGGGCAGGTTCAACACTGGGCATGCCCTGGTTGTACCGACTGTTCACCTGGAACGGCTGGCGCCAGGGCATCTTCAACACGCTGACCCGGCCTGGCGTGGTGCGCTATTTTTTGCAGCGCACTTGGGGCGGCCAGACCATTGACGAAGCGCTGTGGCGCTATTGCGTACACACCGCCCGGCAGCCTGGAGCGTCCAACGCACCCTTTTATTTTGTGTCGGCTTTTTTGTTCAGTGCCGACATCAACACCCTGTACGAAACGCTCGACGGCCCGGTCTGGGTGAGTATGGCCACGCGCGGCGACTTTACCGACTACCAGGGACGCCACACGGTGGCTGGCCGCGCCAACTGGCAGTTTCAAGCCATTGAGGGTGGTGCATTGCCGTATTTTGAAGACCTGGCCGGCTTCACCGCCCGACTCGAAGCGTTCTGGGCCTGAGCCAGCACCGATCACAACAAGGATTTGCCAATATGGGCGCACAGTGGAAAGCCAAACACAAAGACCTCGCCGCCAATGCCAGAGGCCGTATCTTCGGTAAATTGTCCAAGGACATCATGCTGGCCGCGCGCAGCGGCGCCGATCCGGCCTCCAACGCCCGGCTGCGGCTGGTGGTGGAGCAGGCGCGCAAGGTCTCCATGCCCAAGGAAACGCTGGAGCGGGCCATCAAGAAGGGCGCTGGCCTGACCGGTGAGGCGGTGAACTTTGAGCACGTGATCTACGAAGGCTTTGCGCCGCACCGCGTGGCGGTGATGGTGGAGTGCCTGACCGACAACGTGAACCGGACTGCCCCAGAAATGCGGGTGCTGTTCCGCAAGGGGCAATTGGGCACAGCGGGTTCGGTGGCCTGGGATTTTGATCACCTGGGCATGATTGAGGCAGAGCCGGCCGTGGCCGGCGCCGACCCGGACATGGCCGCCATCGAGGCGGGTGCGCAAGACCTGGAGCCGGGCGATGAAGCCGGCACCACGCTGTTTTTGACCGACCCGGGCGACCTGGACCTGGTGAGCCGCGCGTTGCCGGCGCAGGGTTTCAAGGTGCTGTCAGCCAAGCTTGGCTACAAGGCCAAGAACCCGGTGGACCCGGCCAGCCTGAGCCCCGAGCAATTGGAGGAAGTGGAGGCCTTTTTGGCCGCCATTGACAACAATGACGACGTTCAGCAGGTGTTTGTGGGCCTGGCTGGCTAGCCTAGCCTGTCAGGGCCAGTGGGTGTCGGGCTCCAGTGGGTACAAGGGCACCCTGCGATGTTGGTAGGTAAAGGTCGACAGGTCGGCGGAAGTCACTCCAGCGCTGGCCACCCAGATCATGGTCTTGGCAATGGGCGTCATCGCAGGTCGGGGTGAATGAACGCCTTTGGCGACGATGATCTTCATGGCCGTGGGCTCAATACCCAGGGCGCGGAACTGCTGCAGGCTGGAGGATCCTGCGCTGCGTGAGGTCAACACCAGTCGGTAGCCGTCATCGGTGCGCAGCGCGCAACTGGCACCGTCATTGAAGAAGCGAAAGCCGCCGTGGGTTGGGCCGGTTTCTTCATAGGTGCCGTCTGACAGTGCGGTCACCACGCCGCTGATGGCAAACGGCGCGCCGTGAAGGTTGTCACTCTTGCCCCCAACCGCGGCAGTAATGCGGCCACCCACACCGGCCGCCTGAGCCTGTGCCACCACCTCGGGGTCACACACGGCTTGCAGCAGGTCGGCAATGCCCAACCGGCGCGCGGCATGCAAGATCAAGGTGGAGTCGCCCGGGCTGCCGCCGCCCACGTTGTCGCCCACATCGAACAGCACCACCGGCCCAGCCGCTGCGGCCTGCGCCTGCTGCAGGGCCTCGTCGATGGACGCCGCGCCGTGATTTAACTCGGCCCTCATGTCCCAGGCCGCCAGAGCCAGCCTTTGCACAACATCCTGGGCCAGCGCGGCATCGTGGTCGGTCACGGCGATGAACGACATGCCCATTTCTTGGACATCAGCGTAGGGATAGCCCTCCACCACGCTGACTGACAGCACGCCTGGCCGGTCACGTTGGGCCTGGGCCAGCTTCAACAGGTCTCGCATGGGGGCGTCGTCCGTGCCCTGGCACAGGATGTTGACCACCAAGGGGGGCATGGCCAGCGCACAGGTGGGCCGGATCTGCCCCCTGACGGTTTGCAACACCATCTCGGCGCAGTGCCGAGCCTGCGCGTAGGCGTCGATGTGCGGGTTGGTTTGGTAAACCGTGACCACGGTGGCGTTGGCAACCAACTGAGGCGCCACATTGGCGTGCATGTCCAGCGCCACGCCGATCGGCACATGGGGCCCCACCGTCTCGCGTACGCGGCGCACCAGTTCGCCATCGGCATCGCGCCAAGTCTCTGACACGGCGGCACCGTGCAGCGGCAGCAGCACCGCGTCCCATGGCCCTTGGTCTCGTAGGGCGTTGATGATCTTGTCAAAAATGAACGTCGTCGCCTCGGGCGTCATGGCCCCCATTGGCATCAGGCGGGTGAAAAAAAGCGGCACCAGTTCGACATCGGGTTCCTCCGCTGCCAGGGCAAAAAAACCAGCCAGCGTGGATTGAGAGGTGGCGTATTCGGCGCGTATGGCGTCAGCACTTTCCAGAATGCCAGACCGGCGCCATAGGTCCAGGCTGGCCGGCACCGACGAAAACGTGTTGGACTCATGCTGGAAACCAGCGGTGGCGATGCGGATCATGGCGG